>JBEKJJ010000147.1:0-17684 GCA_050011295.1 Bryobacteraceae bacterium | reverse complement strand
AGCCTGACCAGCAGCTTCAATGGCGGAGTGTATCTGGTGTGGAACGTGAGCGGCAACGTGCAGCTACGCGTCACGCTGACGGCTGGGGCCAATGCCGTAGCCACTGGATTGTTTCTAGATCCGGTGGCCGGTACGGCGCCGATGTTGAGCATCAGCAAGACGCATAGCGGCAACTTCAACCAAGGACAGCAGAATGCCCCCTATACGGTAACGGTGTCGAATGCGAGCGGCGCCAGTGCGACTAGCGGGACCGTGACCATGACCGAAACGGTGCCATCGGGTTTAACGCTGGTCTCGATGTCGGGCACGGGCTGGACCTGCGTTTCGACAACCTGCACACGCAGCGATGCGCTGGCGGGAGGAAGCAGCTATCCGGCGATCACGGTGCTGGTGAACGTGGCGGCCAACGCGAGCTCTCCGCTGGTAAACCAGGTAAGCGTGTCTGGTGGCGGATCCGCCGCAGCGAATGCGACCAACTCAACGGTGATCGGCACGAATAGTTCGGCATCCTTTGTGAAGCTAGACACCACCACGCAGGGAAGTTGGGTAGGAGTGTATGGAGCAGACGGCTACATTGTGATTGGGGATTTGACGTTGAATCCGTCCTACGTCACGCCCACGGAGTCCGGGGAGACGGAGGCAGTGTGGGCCGCTTCCACCAGCGACGTCCGGGCCTTGCAGAAGGCCTCGAATCCAGCCAGCCGCATTGCGGGGCTTTGGTATACATACAGCACATTCACGGTAGATCTGAATATCACTAGTGGCGTGCATCAAGTGGCGCTGTATTGCCTGGATTGGGACACGACCGCGCGGCGCGAGACGGTGCAGGTGTTGGATGGAAATGGAAACGTGCTGAACACGCAGAGCCTCACCAGCAGCTTCAATGGCGGAGTGTATTTGGTGTGGAACGTGAGCGGCAACGTGCAGCTACGCGTGACGCTGACGGCTGGAGCCAATGCCGTGGCTACGGGGTTGTTTTTCCACTAAAAGCGCGGCAGGCGCGCGGACGAGGCCTGCTTTCCCAGTCAACGGCAACTCTTCCACGCGGGTTCCTCGACCAGTATCCGCTTAGCCAGAGTGCCGAAGGTGAATTCAGAACAGACGCGTTGTTGCAGGTAGCGGGAGACGTCGCGGCGCTTGCGCGGGTTCGCCAGGTGTTCTTCCACCAGCGAATTCAGGTGATCGACGCTGCGGTACATCACCTGATCGCCAATTTCGCCCATGCTTTGGTGGAAGTCTTCTTTGTAATCGAACAGCACCAGGCCGCCACAGGCGAAGCAGCCCATGATCTTCGGCGAAATCCCGGAATTGTACCCTAGATTCACGATATCCACGATGACGTCGCTGTTCATGAAGAGCAGGGGCAGCTCGGTGAAATAATCCAGGCACTTCCGGAACCTCATCTTGTAGTGATCGCGAAGCGTGGCAATGCTGTCGGGTTCCACGAAGTTGCCATAAAAATCGAAGTCCCGTTTCAGTCCAGTCAAAACGCCCAGGCGCACGTCGGTGTTGCCCACCGTTTCGATCTCCTCATGCATGAACTGCCAGAAGAACGAGTAATTCGGATCGAGCCGGAGGCGCTTGCGGACAGCTGGATCGAGCGCATTGAGCTCGGCTTGAATCAGGTCCCATAGACACTCGGTGAGCCGGCTTTTCTTTGCGGCCAGCACGCGCTCCTGGATGGCCGTAAGGTCCGGGTCGTTGCGGAAAGGCAGCTTCTGCGCGCCTTTCACGTATACGTTGCCCGCAAACGCCATGCGTGTCCGAAAGGCGCTGGCGGAAGGCGTGCGATAGCCGTAACGGACATAATTCGGATAGGCGGGTTGCAGGAAAAACCGGACCTTGTCGCAATCGATCACGCCCAGCCGGTCAAGCTCGGCGATGTGGCCGCGATCTGGCGAGTAGTGCAGGTACAAGGGATGATCCAAAGCTTTGCGGAGCCGCCGGATGGACCCTCCGGCAGATTCCGCGGGCGTGGCGGGAAGCGGGCCCAGGATCTGTTGCGGAAGCTGCAGCAATCCGTGATCCCACAACATAATGGTTGGGATTTGCAGGATATCTTTGAAAATATTTTCGTGCTTGGGGGTGTTGCACTGCAGCGCATACAACGCGTTGGGCAGCGAGATGGCCACATCCGGCCGGAACGATTTCAGAGTTTGGATGGTATCGCGGATGTAGACGTCGTTTTGGGTTATCAAACTGCCCACGCGTAGATCGAACACGGATGCGCCGAGCGCGCGCAGCTCATCGCTCATTTCTATCGCGAAGTTATAATCGATTCCCCCGAACCAGGGATGCGGGGGCAGAGTGGTGACAATCCGCAAACCGCTTAACGCGCCGCTCATCTTTCCTCCCTCACCTTTCCTCCCACCAGCGGAGCGCGCGGCGCGCCACCAGCCGGCTGACATGCAGGGCGAAGCCGGGTAATCCGATGATGCGCGTGATCAGCTTGCGTGGCGGCGCGGTTGGTTGCCCGAAAACCGGCATCTCGATATCGGCGCGCCCGATCACAACACGCGCTAGCCGCATTCCCAACAATCTGGAATCCGAGTTCCAGCCCAGCGACGCAGGCGAACGAGGCGTTGGTATTTCGAATGTCAGGATCAATTCCTCCACGCCAGCCACGATTTCCGCCGGCAGGTTTACGGAGCGGCGTTGCATCTCGCGGTCCGGCCCCAGGCTCCACTCGCCCACCAATTGGCCATTGGCTTTTATGCGCACCGGCAAGGTGGGAGCGGCATCCGACACCACGCAGTCGGAGATTATGAAAGAGGCTGGCACGGCGCCGCTGGGTGGCCGTTCGAACGGGATTTTCATGGTGGCTATTTCTCCCACCGTCCATGATCCGTATTGGTCCGGAAGAGCCCACTCAGTACCCAAGTAATCGCCCACGAAGGCCGTCGAGTTGCCGCTGTCGGTAAGATCAATGATCTCGCCCATTTTGTATTTCAAGGATCCGGCTGGCACCAGGCGGAATTTGGTGAGGCGAAATCCGAGCGGACGGGTATCCCAGGTGGACCAGTCCAACTGCTTCGGGGAGCGTGGTGACTCGATATGAAACGAGATCAGGACGGGATCTGAAGTAGGGAATCCTTCCGGTAAGAGGATTCTGCGCTCGTCGGTAAGGCGCGTAGGACCCAGCGTCCACTTGGCAGCATTTTTTCCGTTGATATCGACGTGTACATCCAGAAACGGATTTTGCTCGTTGACGGCCACGTCGGTGATGGTGAAAGCGGCGATGAGCGCTTGCGGGGCCGGCTCTCTCAAAAGCAGAACAAAATTGGCGTCCGGGCCGAGCGACCACACTCCGAAGCCGTCGGCCGGAGCCCAGCATTCATTGACGTGATGGACCCCTCGCCCATTTTCGGTGAAGTCCAGCAGATCCGAAAGTGAATAGCGGATCCGATCCGGGCCAGCGAACGTAACGGTCTGCACCTTGACACTCAATTCCCGTGGATCTTCGTTCGTGAGGCGTTGACCGGCGGCCAGCGCTACACGCTCCGCGGATTGAGGATTCTCAGCGTGAATCTCCAGACGGCAGGCTTTTTTTCCGGCCATCAGGCGCGCAGGAAGAACGGCTCGGCAGGTGGTAGTCTGGAACCGCGTATAAACCGTCCAGCCCACCAAAAATTCTCCTTCAAAAAATACCTTCAGACGCATGGGTTCCTCTTCGGGACCGATGAAGGCTTCATTGATTCGAACGTAAGCCACCAGGTCATCTGAAAAGGAGGGAGAAGGAGCGAAAAGAATCGCGGCGCGGTAGCCATCGATCCACGTGCCGGTGTAATCCATGGCGCCCCAATGGCCGTCTTTGTAGGATGCGGAATGGCCTTCCGCGGTGAAGTCAACGGCATGCTCGGGAGCCACTGTGACCAGTGAGACATCTTCCTGGTCATAAGCGAAGTAGGATCGCAACAGGTCTTCGTTAATTTTCCAGACCACTCCGCGATAGCGGCGGTCCTCCCCCACACGGGGCCGGCCTTTGCGCACATGCACGGGGTAAGGAGTTTCGGTGGAGAGCAGGAACTGCGCGAGAAATCGCTGGAAGACGTAATGGACGGCGTTTAGAACAAGAAAGTCCGGGACCCGCCCGCGCGTTTTTTGTATTTCGTCGCATTGTTCGGCGCAAGCTTGCAAAAAACGCGCGACGGCTCCCAGGCTGTAACGCAAATCGCGGGGCCAATCCGTCACCCTGGCGACCGTACCCAAATTGAGGCCGGATTGGTCGAGGCCGAAGTCGAAGATGAGCAGGTTGAAGTTCGTCAACAGCGATTCGTAGCTGGCGCCATCTCCAGCGCGGCCGGCGCTCACCGCAGTAGCGCAGGCAGGAGCGCCTCCAGCCGAGAGCAATTCGCTCACGTAATGAAGAGGCTGGGTGAATCCCATTTCCACTATGCTGCGAGCCAGCAGATCCAGCATTTTCGGATTGTTGCCGGCGTACACAAAACGCGCATCGGGAGGATAGACGGTCAGATTTCCGGCCAGGTATGGCAGCGCGTGTTCCTGGTGATAAAAGACGAAGTTGCGCGCGTCGTTGGCATCGGTCGGATAATCCGCCGGCTGAGGGCCGCCCAAAGTCCTCTGCAGAGCACAGATATAGCGGGCCGGCGGGCCGTTGGCGAAATCCACCTCTTCTACCGGCTCATCCGGCGCGCCCCAGGTCTCGGCCTGATGCGCGGCCACGGCTTCTTCACAATCCCAAACAAATTGCTGCAGATTGTTCTCTAACTTGATATCCATCTGATGCAGCGGCGTGGCCACGCGGGTGTGGTCGCAGTGGTAACCCTTGACACGATGTTTCAAGCTTTCCGTCCTGTTGCCGAAGTACAGGCACAGACGCTTGCACATGTTAGAATCGGCGTGCCAGCCGTGAGTCATCCGTTCTTCAAAGCCTTTGATGTCGAACAGAGTCTGGCGCGGCATGAGCTGAAAGTCGCCAGGAGAATCGAATCGCATGTAGGGAACGCGGAGCGCGACTTCGTGCAGGTGCAGCCCGGGACCCAACTCCTCGCAGGAGCGAATGATGGACTGCGGATCGCTGCGTGGAAATGTCTCCCACAGCGGCTCCGGCAATTCGTATCGCGGGGCGATGTATTGACCGTCCGGAATATCCCGGACGGCGTCGCCTAAGCTGGACATGTTCCCGCTCAGGACGAAGATCATATCGGTATTCGTTGAAAGGATCCAGCGGTTGCGCGGGTTACTCCTTCGAATCGCGATGTTGCGGGTGTGGGGCTCAGTGGCAAAAAGGTGTGTGTGCCCCACCAAGCGAGCGTAGAGGTGCGGCCGGACCCTGAAAACGCGCAGGCGCGACTTAGCCTGCGATGTTAGCGTGTCGTAAATGGCTTCGGGAAACGTAGGCAGATCGTTAGACGTGTTGCAGTCGACGAACAAAATCTCGTCGTCCGGGTCAAGCAATACCTCCGCAATGCAGTTGATGCTGATCGCGGCGCGTTTCGCAAGATTGTAACCGTGGGCGTCATTGCGCCCGTATAAAACTACTGAAATCATCCCAATGAAATTCCGATTTCTAATCCCCGGCGGCCCGTGGCAAGGTTTGGACCACTGTTTCCTTAAGATCGAATTCTACCAATCCCCAGTTTTCGTGGTTGAAGATCATGGGAGCGTTCAACCGGCTCATTTGCGCCGCCCAGCCCAGAACCTCCTCATTGTCGACGAAGGAGAGACCACGGGCGGCAATACGCTCGAAGAGCTTGGCTTGTCCCTCGGGAGTCCAACCAGATCCGGTGCCGTGTTCGATGTGATAAATGCGCATGGGGTCCGGGAGCATTTCTTCGCGCGCTCCGCCGTGATGCGCGGCCACGCACAATACCGAATCCAGATTCATCGAAAATAGATCGAATTCCGGATACCCGCGCAGGTCAAACCAATGTTCGCGCGCCATCAAGGTGAAATCGCCGCACGCATTGGTGTGGACGAAGCCAGGGGGATTCTGGCCAGGCGTTGGTGTGAAATCGCAGCCGTAAGCGCGGAATGGGCCGGAGGCGGTGAGCTGCAACACGTGCGTGCGGCCACTCTCAAGCGGAAGATCCAGCCGATGGACGCCGCGGCCGTTGACGTTGAAGGTGGACAAAACCTTGCCGCCCACGTCGAGGACTTGGAACTTCGACGGCGCGGAAGTTTCCAAATCGATGAACAGAGGCGCGGCTTGCTGGGGAGTTCGCACCACAAGTTCCGCGACGGCGGAAGCGGTCATGGCGCTGTTTGCAGGGTCCCATCGCCATCCGGATCCCCAGGGTTGGGATAAAACCGACGGAAGATTATCCGGGTGGCGGCTTGGTATCCATCCGCACCAATACACCTTCACCTCTTCCGTCACGGCATCCAGCGATGGGCCCACGTCGCGCACGCTCAGCCGAAGGACTTCGGTGCGTCCAGGAGTATGCGGGATTTCAAACCGTACGAAGGCCAGGCCATTGACGCACTGCTTGGCGATGGGTTGGCCCGAGGAATCGAGCAGAACAATTTCCAGAGTTCGCGTTTTATCGGGGTACGGTTCCAATTGCAGACCGATCTCGCCGGATCCTGCGGCGGATGCTGCAACGATCACCTCAGCGCCATCCGAAGCGCGGCGGAAAGTCTCCCCGCGATAATCGTCCAGCTTGCGCCAGCAGGCGCCCGGCGTGAGACCGGAATGCGAGGGGAAAATATCTTCTCCCGGCCGCGCCTGGGCGTGAAAAGATAGCCGGCGCTTGAAGTATGGGATTGCATTGCGCGCCATGCCGGCGAATCCACGCCATTCCACATACGACTTCAGCGTCCGCCGCAGGCGCGGCGACACCGGGACTGTGAGTGGCACGAGACGCCCGCCTTTGGCCAGCCGGTCAATAACGTGTTGCAGTGCGAACCAAGTTGTCACCACAAAGTTGCGGCCGCCAAGAGGGCGCAGCGTGGCACCGGAATCGCGCTCCGACTTGAGTTGTTCCCACTCGAAGCGGAACGCCCGGAAATTCAGAATGCGTGGATCGCGATCCGTGGGAACACCGCCGTGGTGAACGCGGAACCAAAGACGAGCCGGCACGCGGGTGGAAAGCGGCAATCGCAGGCGGCTGCGCCGGTCCACGCTTACGTGCGCCAGAACCTCGAAATCGTCTCCGATCACTTCCAGATCCAGCGGAGCGTTGCCTGTTCCGGGGCCAGGCTCGAGGTCTAGCAGAAGCCCCGAAACTGATTCGGGCGGCCGGTCGATAAGGAGCTCCGCATTTTGGCCGGCCCAGCGAAAAGGCTCCTGCGCCGTGTAGCGTTCCACAGGAAGCCAGCCTTTTCCAAACAGAATTCCCGAATCGGGTGACGCGATATCGCCGGGAGTCAAAATAGGCCGTCCTTCGGGCGAGACGTTGTAAGTCCCCTCGCGGACGTTGATCCGGATCAAATGGGTGCGGCAGTAGTCGAGCTGTTCTTCGACCGGCGCATCCACCGGAACCTGGTTCATCACGTCATGACGATCTATTCGGTACATGCGGCCGGCTTCGAGCCGCCGTTCGCCGAGAAACCGCGCCAGCTCGCTCGAAAAAAGGATGTCGATATTTGTAACCAAAACAAACGGGGCGCGCGCCCGGCGAATGCCGGCGTTCTTGGCGATCATCTGATACAGCGGCAGCGCCTCGGCGTGCGCGAAACGCCGGTGAACTTCAGGCGGAACTTCGATAAAGCGAACCTGGCATGGCTCCATCTGGTCCGGCCAATGCAAGGCTTCGGCTAGCCGCGGGCGATCCTGCGGCGGGTTCCATTCCACGATGATCAGTTCGGAGGGAATTTGGTGGCGCCGTGCCTGCCCGATCCAGCCGTTGACGAAGGCCTGCATGCGGCCGAGCAGATTTCCTCCGTGATCGTCGTTTCGCGCGGTCACTACGAGTGAAATGTAGGGTTCTCCGGATGCGAGCATTACTTCGGCTTGGCGGTCAGACAAAGGTGCCAGCCAAACGCACGCTCGAGAGCGCGAAAAAGCGCTCTCGGCATCCAGCGAAAATACCAAACTTTCTTATACTGATACTGCACATATTCGGGAATGCTGTAAGGAAAAATGTGATCCACCGTGACGCTAGTGACGCGGAAGCCGTGCTCCTCAAGCAGGCGCCGGCCGGCGCTACGCGAGTAACAATACGTGACGGGGCAACCCAGCTCCGCCTCCGAGTAATCCGCCACCAGCCGTTTCAACCTCCAGAAACGGCCCTTTCCGTAAGCGAATAGAATCCACAAAACCTTCCACGACCACAGGTTGTAGACCATGATTTTCACGGTGCTTTCCGGTGTAACGTAGCGGCGGATCTCTTCGAGGACGCGCTCGGGATGCGGGGTGTGATGAATCACTCCGAAGGAATAAACCAAGTCGAAAGGCGCCACAGGCACGGCTTGGCTCAGCCGTTCGGCGTTCACGTGAATGAATCGTACATGCTCCGCGACACCGAACACTTCGGCGCGTTGGCGCGCCACTTCGAGCGAATTCTCAGTCAAGTCAACGGCTGTGACTTCTGCTCCGCCACGCGCGAAATTGATGGTATCGGTGCCGATGCCGCAGCCGATTTCCAGTACTCGCTTGCCCTTCCACCGCTCAAACTCCGCGAAGGCGGGAATGTGCGGCTCGACGAAGTATTTGCGGACTTCCACTTCATCGAAATATTCGCGCGAGCCCACAGGCTGCGGCGAATGCGCGATGTTGCAGGGACGCGAGTTCCAATAGTCGCTGACCTTGGTGATCGGGACGTCCTGAAAGGAAGCTGGCATGTTCAAGTTGCGACGCGAACGTTTAACCTCTGATTATAACCGGCAGGCACTTGGGGAACAAATGCTATGCGCGCCGCGGCGCAGTTCTGATCTAAAAAGTCCCAATTGGATCTCTAACGGTTAGCAGCTGACCCGGAGGGTGGACGGACGGTGACCACCGCCAAATCCTTTATGAGAATCTTCGAAGCTCCGTGGCCGTATGAATTCCGGATGACCAACCGGTCGACACCGTCAAAGGATCGGACCGGGATGTAGATCTCGTTTACGGGATCATGAGCCTCCCATAGCACCTCTGGCGCAGCGGGTACGTAGGTTCGGCTGTTCAGCAAAGTGAAACCAACGGCCCCTTCGGATTCCTTGGCCCGTACGTAGAGGTATCCACTGGACACGCCATTCACGTTCTCAATCGGAATGGCCGCAGCTGCGGCCGCAAGCGCTGGATCGGTAGTCAGTTGCCAACCATCCGGAGTCTTGGATAGAACCGTTCCCGCGGTCGCGGGTTGGATCTTATCCAGCTGAATCGCGCCGGGTATCTTCTCGGTATTGGCAGCGTTCAGCCGGCCAGCGCCGCCAAGTGCTGCGGCGATACTTCGATAGAACTTAATCGGCCGATCGTTGCGCCGGAGCTGGGAGACCATGGCGTCCTGGTCGACTTCCACTAATCGCCCAGTGATTCGATAGCGAGATTTGCAGCGGGTAGCGCGAGGAAGCACATCTTGTTGGAACTTTTGCTGGCTGACCAGAAGGACCCGAATGACGGAGCGCGGATCGGCCGGGTCCGTAATAGAGCGGGGGTCGTCATGGTTGCTCTTCGAAGGGAGAAAAAAGGTTGCGTAGAAATCAAACTCGCCGCGGTTCTGTAGGTCCCCAATGGGGCATATGGCGCAGAACAGAACGGAATCCGCTTGGTGGGCCGGTTCGAATCGGTAGGTCTTTCCTCGGTTGCTCGCAAAGCCGCGGACAGGTTGCTCATTGGGAGTGAGCATCAACAAGGAGAGGCCGGAGGCGCTTTTCTGGCGGCGATCACCAAACCAAAAGCCCATCAAATTGAGGTCTCCGGAGGCGAGAAAGGACGTGAGGTTTTCCCGTTCTTTGTTCCAGGCGACCCAGCCCTCATCCGCATCCAGAACTACTGCGTCGAACTGCGAGAAATATTGTCTGAACGTGGGCTCTGCGATCGCTGGTGGGTGAGCAAGATCCCAGAACACCGGATACAAATGCTCGGCTCCGCTGGTATACCAAACTCCAGCGCCTGAGGTCGTGACAAGCGCTGACGGTCCCAGAATCGCGCGGCTGGCTGCTCTTCCAACGTCCAGATCCCGCAAGTCGCGGGTAAACTTAACTTCTGTTACCGCGCCGGGTTTATCGTGAAGGGCAAACACGGTAAAGCCAGCCACAAAAAGAACTGCGGCTACCACAGAGAGGGCGCTGGTTTTGATCCGCGACAAGACGTAAAGGACGCCGGCAAAGAAGACCGCGATAACAGCCGAAAGGTATAAGATGGCTTCCGGTGCATAGTATCCGGAGTATCCCGGTTGCTTGTAGCGTGCGCCGAAGACGATAAATAGAACCTGGGGCAGCGCTGCGATGGCCAGCGCCCGGGTCGATCGAAACGCGAATAACAGCAAGGGTCCAACCAGGGCTACTGGGATGTGCAAGGACCACAGAGGAAATAATAGCGACTGAACCAGCGGTTGGCGATGCACTATTCCTGACCAGCCATGTGCCCAGATGTCGTAAGTCTGGAAATGATGCCGAAGAGCGATCATAGGCCCTCCCGGTCCCTGCTCGGACTGAATGGTTGACCAAATTTGATTTCGAAAAGGGACCGCGAAAAGCAGCAAGTAAGGGATGCCGATCAAGCACGGGCCAGCCAGCAAGGCGCCGATGGTAGCCGGTAGACGCCGCCTGGGCAGAACAAAGCACGCCCACACAGCGTAGACCACAATGCCGGCCTGGGCAAAAACCCCTGGATAATGGACCGCCGAAGCGTACACCAGCAGTAGGCTGCCGATACCGAGTCTCCACGTCGACCAATCGGAAAGACGCGCGGATTCGAGAGCGATCAATCCAGCGACCCACGCCAGCGCGAGACTGAGGTCCGGGCGCACCGTGAGAATGACGTTCCAGATCAGAGCGCCAAGAAAGGTGCCGAACAGCAGACCAAACTTGATGGAAAGTGAGAAGCGCGAAAATACCAGCAGCAGGCAGGCTGTCGCCAACAACATTACTGGTTCCACCGCCGCCGCGTGCGGCAGCGTCAAACCTAAACGTAGAAAGCCGCCGATCACAAGATAATGCGTGGGCGGATGGACCAAGATGGCATCGAATTGACCATGCATCGGGTAGGTGATCCTGCCATAGTGCTGAAACATGTATGCCGGATTGTAGAGGTTCACTTCATCGAAGTACAGTTCGCGGTCCAGAAATGTGAGATACAAAAATCCCGCCACGAAAACTACGAAAGCGCAGACGAGAAATAGAGCCCTGAGGTAAAGTACGTCTGGAGCGGGACTCGCCGGGAGTCTGACAGGGGGGATGGTTTCGGAGGAAGGAGGCATCTTAGCCCCGATGATAGCGTGGCAGCCGGCCAGTCCAGAAGCGCCCGGGCAGAGACCGTCGCTACGAAAACCTTGGATTCACCCAGCTTTGAACCCCGTTCTCAAAACTAATAACTCCCCAAGGTGTTTCGCTGGTGGAGAACAGTGAGTAGTCCGCGAGGCAATCCCAACCATGCAAGGAAAGCAGTTGCCGGAGTTCGGCCTCGATCTCTTTCCCGTGCGTCCCAATGTGCAGCCGCTTAACCTTGGCGTTTAACTGATGAATGGCGGCGCTTGAAGCGGGCAGTTCCTGCTCCTCGATATCCATGTCGATCAGGTCGACGCGGTCCAGATCCCGGAGGAGATGTGCGAGTGTCACGGTGGGCACGCTCACTGATCGCCAGCCACTGGCGTGACGTTTGACCTTGAATCCGCAGTACCGACCCTCGTCCACAGACTTACTGTTGACGTCGTAGTCCTTTGTGATGCGTTGGCCGCTCCATGCATCCGGCCCATGATCGAAACGCCCATTTTGCGGGCCACGAACGTAATACAGTACATCGCGGGGGATTTCACAGACGGCCGCGTGCATGAGCCGATGCTCCGCAGGGTTGATCCCATTGTCCCGGAAGTGCAACGCCATCCATTGGAAAGCGAGGGGCTCGGCTTCGACGGCAATCAAATGGAAAGGTAAGTTTGGGTGGTACTGCCGAACAGCAAGGGCCGCGCGCACCGACCAACGTCCATAGCTGGCGCCAAGGTCCAGCATGGTATACGATCCCCTCGCTTCGGCCACTGATTCCAACAGATCGATCCATTCGAAGTACTCTTCATCGATCATGACAGATGGGTTGTGTACCATGTGCAATCCCGCTACGAATTGACCGCGTGTTTTGGCTCCAAGGAAATCAGTGTGATATTCACCTGAAACGCCGCCCTGGTAGGGCGCAAATTTCGCAAACACTTCGTGCAGGCTATATGATTGGCGAGCAGTAGCTGCCATGAAAAGTCTCCTTGTTAGGCCATCATCCCCGGACGGCTCGGCGGCAATCCATGTATTTTCTTAAGTATGAGAACGGGTTAGGAAGATGTTAGCACAGTCATGGTCACAGGTCAAAAAATGTTGATGACCCGCCCAAATTCCAGCTTATGTGGGTGTCTTGGCCTAGGGATATACCCAGCGAATTTTTGGCGAACGACCCTACGGCCTCGCTACGAAAGTCTGGGATTCACCCAGCTTTGTACGCCATTCTCAAAACTGATGACTCCCCAAGGTGTCTCACTGCTTGAGAACACGCTGTAGTCGGCGAGGCAGTTCCAGCCTTGCGAGGAAAGCACCTGCCGGAGTTCGGCCTCGATCTCTTTGCCGTGGGTACCGATATGAAGACGTTTGACCTTGGTGTTCAGTTCTTCAATGCCAGACCGCACCAGGGGTAATTCTTGACCTTCAATGTCCATATCGATCAGATCAACCAATTCGAGATCTTTCAGCAGAGATTCAAGGGTGACGCCGGGTATGCTGATCGATCGCCAGCCACTTTTGTGAAGTCTGACTTTAAACCCGCTATATTCGCCGTCGTCGACGTATTCACCGGTAACGTCATAGGATTTGGTCAGGAATTGTCCATACCAATCGTCCGGGCTGCGGTCATAAGGTCCACCACGCGGTCCACCGATATAAAAGAGTACGTCTTCAGGCACATCGCAGACCGCGCCATGTATGAGAGAGTGTTTGCTTGGATCGATCCCATTGTCGTTGAAATGCAGATGCATCCACTGGTAGACCACCGGCTCGGCCTCAACGGCGATCAAACGGTAAGGCATCCCGCTGTGGTACTGATTCATGGCAAAGGCCGCTCGGATCACCCAACGTCCATAGCCGGCACCAAGGTCAATCATGGTGTAGGATCCCTTGGCCGCGACTACTGATTCCAAGAGATCGATCCACTCGAAATATTCTTCATCGATGAGCGGTTCGCCAGTCATCTTGGGACCCGCCTCGTAAGTGGTAAGACCTGCCACAAACTGGCTGCGTGTCCTCGTCCCCAACAGGTCAAAGCCAAAGCCTGAAGGGAGTTCGATGCGAAGTGGCTTAAAGTGAGAAAAAATTGGATGATGAGCGGGCATTACAATCCGTGTCGAACGATTCAAATTCAGAGTCTATCGCGAGCTCTCAGTCAATAGAAGACGCGCAAAGAACCGATTGCTGTCAGTGACAATCTAAGATTATAACCCTGGGTATAGGATGCTTGTCGAGCGCCGACTGGCCGGGAGCCGTTCTGTTTCCAACTCACGGCATTTCCCGAATCTCGATTTTCTCGATCAGGGCCGACACGGCGTCGTTCTTTGTCCGATTGGTAATGATCAAGTCCCCTATGATCGGCGGCGAAGGCAGCGGAAGAACCAATTCCGCCGCATGCGGCATTGGCCAAACCGGATATTCCTGCAAGAATTTCTTACCTGCACTATCCAGGATTCCGACGCCGACCTTGCCGTCAAGTGCTCGTATTCGTACAACCACTACCAAACCAATCCGCAGGCTGGGGTCCAGACCGAGTGAGACTCTCGCGCCGAAGGCTCCAAACCCCGGCAAGATATCCACCCTTAGTCCTTCCGGTGTCTCTTCCATAGAGGCGTGGCCCAATTCTACGCGATCGTGAGGAATTGTCCGGATCAACTCGCCGGGCCGGAACTTTGAAGGAGCGCCAGCTTCGACTCGCAGCATCGCCATGGTATAGGGTCCGCGCAGTCCCTGTATGACTTGCTCTGACTCCGCCACGGGATGCACTCCCAACGGCTGCCAACAATCGCTAAGCGCGGTACGTGCCAATTCGGTGGCGTGCTCTTTTTGTGAGGTAACCACGATGAACGTACCGGGGTCGACTGGCGCACTGCAGCCTTGCGGGAAATTCTCGTTAATGCGACTGAATTCCGCCATATAGCTAGCATTCAAGGCGCAGTATTCCCAATAGGGGCCTTCGGTTCTGTCATACCAGAACAGGATGGGCTCACCATTCCGGCGATCTTCAATACGTTTCCTGGCGTTCATAACGTCCAAGTACTCGCCGCGGGTACTGTGTAAGTCAACGAGGCGAAAACTGCCGGTGTAGATCACCGAGGTGAGGATGGCGAGGCCAGCGATTGCCAGCAAGGCCCCGTACTTTCGTTGGCGCACGGATAGCGCGACTGCCAAAATCGCTCCGGCAGATAAAAGTTGGCCCCATTGCGGCAGCAGCTTGTCGAGGGGGTGTCTGGCCGGATCGTACCAGAGGACCCCAAAAAGCAAGGTCGAGATCACGCAGGTAAGGACATAAATGCGTTGGCGCAGCGTCTCCAGGGACGGCCAAAGGGTCGCGCCGAGCACCAGGAACACGAAGGGAAGCAGGTAGCACGCGTAGTAATAATGGCCGAGCAAAGTGACTCCACGGCTTTGCAAGAATGCCATGAAGGAGGTGGCAAGAAGCAATTGCGCCGAGAAAAGCAAGGCTGCCTTATTGCGCGCGGCCTGACCTTGTCCCATCCGAGATAGAAGAACGAAAATAGCCGTGGCCGATCCAGCTATAACGAACCACAAAAAGGGAGCTAGTTTCCCATTCCACCAAATATCCTCCCCCCAGATGTAATTCTGCATCACGGCTTGCGCGGTTCTGAATGAGGGAGTCCAAAACCAGGGGTTCCCGTCCACCCATAGGTAGTTGATGGCACAAAGGGGGAACGTGAGCGCCACAAATCCGACACCCAGCCAACGACACCACTGCCAGATTGACCTGACTACATGCTGACGTTCCCAAGTCCCCGTGAATCCGATGTAGTAGAGCAGCAGCAGCGGCGCGAACGCAACCAGAAAGAGATGGGCATATACGGCTCCTGCCAGCGCCATTCCGGCCAATATGAGGCTACCTGTTTTAACTTTCTGCAACGCTGCTCTGGTGAGTAGCGCCATGGCGAGCAGGTAATAGGCGATGGCCGCACCATTCACGTGATCCCAACCGGTTGCGCACCAGAGCCATGGATGGAATGAAAAAATCATGGCCGTGAGGTAGGCACTCCGAAGACCGACCGTCGACCGAAGAATTGAAAACAGTGATAGTACAGCGACCGAGTGTGCGGTCAGGTGCAGGACGGCGTTTGCGATCAAGGGAGGGAAAAGGGAGTGGAGCGCAAAGCCGGGTAGGATCCAGGACATGCGACTTCCGTAGTAGAAGTTGGGAAACAGGTCGCGTTTGAAGTTAACCAAGTTCCGAAAATATCCCAGGTAAAACCACGGGTCGGATTGCCACAGGGGCGAATAAAGTGGGTCGTCGCGCCAGCACAACACCAGTATCGGGAGCAGGAGGAGCGCAATCGCGTAAGGAACCACCCGATCGGAAGCAATAAAGCGTCGAGAGTTAGGTCGGATTCTTTCGGTAAGCAGCATGCTCTGGTTCCTCACTCATGCCGGCCGGCTCATCGCATTCCACGATCACGAAGCGCGGCATACCACGCGTCTGCTCGAAGATGCGCGCGATGTACTCACCCAGCACTCCCACCGAAACCAGCTGAACCGCGCCGAGGAACGTCACCGTCATGATAACCGACGTCCATCCCTGAATGGTCCGGCCCGTAGCAAACTGTACGACTGCAAAGGCGCTATAGGCGAGGCAGAACAACGCCGTGAGGCACCCCAGGTAGAGCGAGAATCTTAGGGGCTTGGAAGAGAGGCCTGTGATTGCGTTAACTGCCAGCCGGAGCATCTTGGCCAGGCTGTATCCGCTCTTGCCGGCAGTGCGGGGCGGCGCTGCGTATTCGAATCGCACCGGAGTGAATCCCAGCCAGGCGACCAGTCCCCGCAGGAAGGGCTGACGATCTCTGAATCGAAGAACGGCCTCGACTACTTCCCGGTCGAGCAAAAGGTAATCGACGGCGCCGCTCACGAGCGGAACCTCGCTGAGCAGGTTAATGAATGAATAGAAAATTTTTGAAGATAACCGTTTGAACCAGCTTACGCCGGCACTTCGCAGACGGACCGGCTGCACAACCTTCGCACCGGAAAGCCAAGCCTGCAGCATTTGCGGTAGCAACTCGGGAGGGTGTTGGAGGTCGCAATCGAGCGTGATCACAGCGGCTCCGCTTGCCGCCTGGAGACCCGCAAAAAGAGCGGCCTGGTGCCCGAAGTTGCGGCCAAAGCGGACCAGCCGGACCGATGGGTCTTCCGAGCGCAACCGGCGCACGCACGGAGCGGTTCCGTCCGAGGAACCGTCATCGACGAAGATGATTTCCAGATTTTGTGATCCTCGAAGGGCCTGTTGGATGCTGTCGTA
The DNA here is from genome assembly GCA_050011295.1 of Bryobacteraceae bacterium. Classification (GTDB taxonomy): domain Bacteria; phylum Acidobacteriota; class Terriglobia; order Bryobacterales; family Bryobacteraceae; genus Palsa-89. Next base: position 1,099 of record JBEKJJ010000147.1, on the reverse strand, counting down.
AACCCTGCGGATATTGAGCTCCTCATTGTAAGCGGGGAGGATCAGGCTAACCAAGTCCGTTGTCGAAGGATGCTGCACGATATCCCTATGTAAGATAGAACCACAAATTGCCATCCGGTTGGAAGCAGGCGCGAGTGATCCCTGGCTGCCAGCGCCTGCTCGGGTGCCTGTACAACAACAGCGTTTCGAAGCGCGCCCCAAGGTCCATGGTTTCCATCGCGCTTACGGGCAGGTGCGGATAGCTCAAGACATTCTTCTCTTCGCGCCGGGATTGCAATTGAGAGTTTCAGAGACATCAAGCGTCTTTGCTCGCACGCACCGGAATGGAAGTGACCGAGGCAGGGCCTTTCGATGGTTTGGAGCCTGCGTTGTCGTTCCGCAAATGACGTTCCAAAATCTCGTTGACAATCTTGGGGAGATTATATTGCATTTGCCAGCCAGGAAAATGGGACCGCACTTTACGCAAATCGGAAATATAGCAAATGTGGTCACCAATTCTATTTTCGGGCTGGAGCTGATACCGTGGAGCGAATCCCAGGCCGGCAAGCAAATCGATGGTCTCCAGAATCGACAAACTGTTCGAGCGGCCACCGCCCAGGTTGTAGACTTCCCCAGCGCGAGGGCGGCGATAGAATTCCAAAAACAAGCTGGCTACGTCGCGGCAGTGGATCTGGTCGCGCACCTGCTTTCCCTTGAAACCATAAATGGTATACGGGCGGCCAGTGACGGCGCAAATGATGATGTAGGCCAGATACCCATGCAGCTCCACCGCCGCATGTTGCGGTCCAGTGAGACAGCCGCAGCGAAATATTCCAACCGGCATTTTGAAATACCGGCCAAACTCCTGGCACATGACATCGGCCGCCACTTTGGAAGCCCCGAAGATGGAATGCAGCGATCCATCAATGGACATGGATTCATCGATTCCATCCAGGCCGCCAGCATAATCGTAGCGCTTTTCCTGTTCAATCAGAGGAAGCGTGTTGGGACGATCTCCATAAACTTTGTTGGTGCTGGTAAAACAAAAAGGAGATTCCGGACAGAAATCCCGAGCTGCCACCAGCAGGTTCATGGTTCCAACTGCGTTTACATCGAAATC
>JBEKJJ010000146.1:0-17747 GCA_050011295.1 Bryobacteraceae bacterium | reverse complement strand
GGCAAGATCGAAGCCGGAAGCGGGAAGCATACTTGGACCATCGGCACTTCGCCGGACTCGGTTCCGTTGGCGCGGCATACGGCGCTGACGGACGATGGCCATCACTCGGCAACTGCACCGGTGCTGGCTGCGCGTGCGGAAGGCTGTTCGGTGTGGGGAGTGCTGCGCGGGGATGTGGATAGCTTCAGCATCCGGGTGCGGCGGCTGCAGAGCATCGAAGAGCATGTCCAGCTATCGGTTTTGTACAAGCAATTCTTCGCGGGCGAAGTGGAAGTGCTGTGTTCGCTGCCGGAGTTCTGGCGCAGGCTGAACCTGCTGCACACGGGCGGGGATGATTTTGCTGTGTACGGGGCTTGGGACGCGTTGATTGCATTCGCGCGGGAACTGCAGCGGCTTTTCCATCGTTTTACTGAAGAGCATCTGAAAGATTTTCCGGGGGCGGAAGGCAAAACCATCACCATGGCTCTGGCGCTGGCGCCGGAGTTGGAAACTCCGCTCGGATCGGTTTATGAGAGGGCGCTGGATAAGCTGGAAATTGCGAAATCCGCCGACAAGGATTGCTTTAATCTGTTGGGGAGGACGCTGGAATGGAAGCAGTTGGGTGACGCGGCCGAATTGAAGGATGAATTGACCGCCATGGTGCGGCAGTTTGGTATTGCGCCACAATATATACGGGATTTGTGTGGGATATATCGCGAGACTAAACGAGCGCCGGGAGCGAAACGAGTGGAGCGGCCGTGGCGGTTTCACCGGAGGTTGTATCGCATCCTGGGGAGCTCGCGGTCGCGTGATTTTCAAAAGGCGCGCACCAGCTTGATTGCTGATCTGGTTGGAAAGAATCCGGTGAATTTGAAGTTGCGGCCCTCGGGCCGCGTAGCGCTAGAATGGGCGAGATTGTCCATTGAAGGAATGACGTAAGAAAAAGAGGCTGGAATGGCGGAAACGACGCAGCAAGAACCACGTAATCAAGAAGGCAGGCGAGAAGGCCGAGGCGCACCCGGAGGCGGAGGCGGAGGCGGCCGCGAGGGCGGCCGGGGTGGTCCACATGGTGACAGGGGCCGAGGCGATCGGGGAGGGGGCGGGGATCGGGGCCGGTTCGAAGGTCCGCCCGAGATTGATATTGAGAAGCTGATCTCAGACCCGCTGTATCTGGATAATCAAGCGCACGGGGTGGTGAGCCGGATGCGCGACATGGATTCCGGTACCAAGAGCCAGTTGCGGCGTCTGTACAATGCGGTGAGAAGGGCAGTGCGTGCGCCCGAAAGTGAACGCCAGCAGCAGTTCGTGATGTTGCGTGCGCGCCTGGCGTACACCATCGCGCGGCATTCCCTGCGCAGCCTGGATTCGCTCGAGAAGCTGCTGCTACAGGTAACGCGCAAGAACGATGCCAAAGGCTACGAGCGCTTCCGCGATCTTTTCGAAGCGATTGTCGCCTATAACGAGTAACGAGAAACGAGAAAACGGATTTCGATGAGTTCGCATACAGCGCAAACAGAATTGAAGTTGATTGGAAAATTGCTCCTCGAAGGAGATATCACCTGCCAGACGGGGCTGCACATCGGGGCCGGCAAGGGATCGCTTGAAATCGGAGGCGCGGACAATCCGGTTGTGAAAGATGCTTTCGGGTTGCCTTATATTCCGGGTAGCTCGCTGCGCGGCAAGCTGCGATCGATGCTGGAACAATCGACGGGAATGGCGGTGCCGTCCGAGCTGGTTTATCTTTCGAAGCGCAAGGGCCAGGAGGTTCGGATTCACCAGAGCGACCGGCCGGACGACGACATTTGCCTTTTGTTCGGGCGCAGTCCGGGCCGCATGGACCGGGTGAGCGGTGAGCCGCTGGAATCGAGCGTGGCCACGCCGGCGCGGCTCACCATGTACGATGCGCCGTTGATTCCTGAGAGCATCACGCCGCAGATGCGCGAGAACATGGACGACGAATTGACCGAGGTGAAGAGCGAGAACGCCATCGATCGAATCACGTCGCAAGCCAATCCACGGACGTTGGAGCGCGTTCCGGCGGGAGCGCGGTTTCATTTTCGCATCGTGATGGACGTGCTCTGTCCGGAAGATCGCGAGCTGCTGTCGCGGCTGGTGGAAGGCTTGCGGTTACTCGAAGACGACAGCCTGGGCGGCGGTGGGTCGCGCGGAAGCGGGCGAGTTGCATTGTCGAACCTGAAGCTGGCTTGGCGCGGCCGGAGTTTTTATGCTTCGGGAGCCGCGGAGCAGGAGTTGCTTGCGGGCGCCGATCTGGGGGCCTTGCAAAGTTTGGTGACGGGCGCCGATTTCGCAGACAAGCTTGTCGAATAGCATGTCACCGGCCGGTTCCAGCACCAGCTTTTCCGTTCGATTTCGCCCGGTGGGGCCTTGGCGCTTCGGTCCAGATTCCGGCGCGCGGGATCGCGTGGATCTGATTTATCACAGCGACGCGGTCTTTTCAGCGGTGTGTTCGGCGATGTTGCAACTAGGCCTCGGTCAAGAATGGCTGGAAGCAACCGCGCGATCGAAAACGGCGCCGGCTGCACGATTCAGCTCCTTCTACCCCTTCCAAGGGCACACGCTGCTGGTGGTTCCACCGCGTAGTATCTGGCCGCCGCAGGAAGCTACTACCAAGATCCGTTGCAAAGGCGCGCGCTTTGTTCCGCTGCCGGTGGTGGAAGCGCTACTGGGCGGGAAGGGAATCGATGAAAATCGCTGGGCCGTGGATGGCGAGAGCGAATGCCTGATCCCGCACGATGCGGGGCGCGGGCCGTTCCGCATCGCGTTACGATCGAATGCGAGCGTGGATCGGCTGGAAGGCGGTAAGGTGGAATCGCATGTTACGGCGTGTCTCGAGTTTGCGCAGAATGCGGGACTTTGGACGGTGGTGCAGTTTGCGGACGAAGCGGCTCGAGAGAAATGGGAAGCACCGGTGCGCAGCGCATTTCTGCTGCTGGCGGATTCCGGATTCGGTGGAGAGCGCTCGCGCGGTTGGGGGCGGTCGGAAACGCCGGAATGGCAACATTGGACACCACCTGGGACGCCGCCGGCTGCACCTGAATCAGCGGAAGAATCGCCCGAGCGCGCGCATTGGCTGCTGTCGCTCTATCTACCGTCGGGAGATGATCTGGTGGATTGGAAGCGCGGAAGCTATGCGACGGTTTCGCGGAGTGGCCGGATTGAAAGCAGCGCTCGCTGGGGCGAGATAAAATCGCCGACGTTGATGATTGCGGAAGGATCCGTATTGTTGGCGGGAGCTCCCCAGCTGCGCGGCGCGGCGCGTGACACTGCGCCCGAAGGATTTCCGCATCCCGTGTATCGTGCGGGGTTCGCGGTAACAGTTCCGATTCCTTGGCGGGCGGCTGCATGAAATACCGGCTCACTTGTCTGACTCCCACGCTGGTTGGCGACGGACAGCGGTTGGCGCCGATCGACTACATGGTGTGGAAAGACCATGTCAACGTTCTGGATCAGAAGCGTATTTTTCGGCTGCTGGCAAAGGGTCCGCGGCTGGACAGTTATTTGAGCCAGCTAAAGAAAGCCGAGAAACTGGACTTTGCGTCGTGGGGCGGTTTTGCGCAGAATTACGCCGGGCGGCGAATCCCGTTTGAGGATGCGAGCTCGGCTCAATTTTGGGAAAAAACGCGCGCCGAGAATTTGTTCATTCCCACTTTCAGCACCGGCCCCAGCGGGCCTTATCTTCCTGGAACGGCCATCAAGGGGGCGCTCAGAACCGGAGTTGTGCACGGCAAGCTGACGCCGAAGTTGATGAGCGATCTTTCGGCGCGCGCGGGTTCAGAAGGCCGGCTGCCGCGCAATCCTGGACGCGTTGTGGAAGAGGGAGCACTGGGAGTGGGCGGCGCGGATGCGATGCGTTTGATCTCCGCATCCGATTCTAATACGGTGCAGGAAAGTGTCTTTAAGATTTTTGTGCTGCGGGCATCCACGCTGGAACCGCGGGGCAGCGGAAAGTTCGAGCTGGCTTGGAAACAGATTCCGGGACGCAACGTGAAGCGGTTGGAAGACGCTACGCCGGTGTTCGCGGAGATGGCCGTGCCGGGAACGGCATTCGAGGGCGACTGGCGCGAGAAGGCGCCGCGAAACAAGCATGGCATGGACGTACAGGCGATGTTGGGTTTGGTGAACGCCTATGCGGAGCAGTTGCTGCAGTTGCAGAAGCAGTACGCGGAGTGGACGGGCTTGTCCGTTTTGAAAACGAATTTGGAGCGTTTGGAATCGAAGCTTGGTGAGGTTCGGCAAGCGGGCCACGGATGCGTGTTGCCGCTGGGATGGAGCGCAGGATTTCTGTCCAAGGTAGCGACTCTCGACACACAGGACGAGGCGGCGCGGCAGATCTTGCGGCAGGTGGGGTTCTACGCGAAAGCCATTCAGTCAGGGTTGCCGTTTCCGAAGACACGCAAGATTGTCTTTTTGGGGAACCAGGCGGCTACCATCGCCGGGTTTGTGCATCTGGAGATTGTCGCTGGGTAGTTTGGAAACGCCGTCTTCTTCAGATCCCCGTTAAAAAATCGGCAAGAGCACCGGCTCCCTTTACGGTCGCGGTTCGGTAACACTCTCTAAACATTGGGAATCTTTGAAGGAGCGCGAGTGTAAGTGGGATAGCAAAAATGCGCCTGCGAACTTTGGGGACGTCCACGCACTAGCACTATTGATATCCACCGTTTCATCCTGGTTGTCCCACGCGGACGCCTGGGTCGCCGTCTGTCTGGTTCCCTCGGCACTGGCCGTGTTGATCAGCGGGCTGGACGACATGGCGCTGAACCTCATCTGTTTGTGGGCCTGGGCGCGCGACAAGTCGAAACCGAAACCTTCGAAAACTGCCGAGGAGAAACACCTTGCGATTTTTGTGCCGCTGTGGCACGAGTATCAGGTGATCGCCGGGATGGTGGAACATAACGTCGCCGCCATCGATTACGAGAATTATCACTTTTTCATCGGCGCATACCCAAACGACGACCCTACGCTGAGCGCAGTCCGGGAGCTGGAGGAGCGTTTTCCGAACGTGCATCTGGCCGTATGCCCCCATGACGGTCCCACATCCAAAGCAGACTGCCTGAACTGGGTGTATCAGCGCATGCTGCTGTATGAGGAGCACCATCAGCTTCGTTTCGAGATTGTGGTGACGCACGATGCCGAGGACCTGATCCATCCCGAGGCGTTTTCGCAGATCAATGCCTACGTTGATGAATTCGACATGGTGCAGATTCCGGTGCTGCCGCTCGCGACGCCGCTCGGCGACTGGATCCACGGCATGTATTGCGATGAGTTCTCGGAATGGCAGATCAAAGACATGCCCGCGCGCCAGCACATGGGCAGCTTTGTTCCTTCCAACGGAGTCGGCACCGGATTCACCCGCGAGGCTCTGGACAAGTTGGCGAACGCGGAACACAACTTGATATTCGAGCCAGCCTGTCTGACGGAAGATTACGAGAACGGGCTGCGCTTGCACAAGCTGGGATCGCGGCAGTTATTTCTGCCTATCGATCGAGGCCGGCAAGCTAGCTTCGTCGCCACGCGCGAGTTCTTTCCGCGGACCGCGCGATCCGCCATCCGGCAGCGCACCCGCTGGATCATGGGAATCGCGCTGCAAAGTTGGGAGCGGCATGGCTGGCGGGGCAGCTTCGCTCAAGTGTATTGGTTCTGGCGCGACCGCAAGGGATTATTGGGAAATCCGCTCAGCCTGCTCACCAACTTCTTGTTCGCCTACGGCGTTCTCACGTGGATGTTTGCCCGGATCACCGGTCTTCCCTGGGGTTTGGCAAAGTGGACGCTGCATCCGGCGCTGCTCGAAGCCACGCTGCTGATCCAGATCATTCAGACCGGCGTGCGGATGGGTTGCGTGACGCGTCTCTATGGCCCGCTGTTTGCTCTCGGCGTACCGATACGAACGGTCTGTTCCAACTGGATCAACACCATTGCGACCGCGCAAGCTGTCTGGCGGTATTCCCGCTCTCGCCTGTATAATGAGCCGCTGGTCTGGCTGAAAACTGAGCACAATTATCCGTCCCGGAGTGCCTTAATGGAGCATAAGCGCAAATTGGGTGAGATTCTGGTGGGCTCGAGTTATGTGTCCGAAGACGACTTGAGCCAGGCGTTGACGCGTCAGCCGGCGGGCGTGCGGCTGGGACAATACTTGATGCAACTCGGCAAGATCAGCGAGGACGATCTGTACGAGGCATTGAGTTTGCAACAGAGCCTACCGGTTGGCCGTTTGGAGCCGGAAGAAGTAAACAGGAAAGTGGCGCGCGCTTTGCCGCGGCACGTGGTTCGGGATTGGAGAGTGCTGCCGTATCGAATATCGTCCGGGAGCATTTTTCTGGCTAGTCCTGAAATCCCCACTGACGAATTGAATCGGGTGCTGCGTGGATTCACGCGGCTGTCGGTTCGATTTCAGCTAGTAACGCCGGGGAATTTCGAAGAGCTGACGTCAGCGCTGTTGTAGATAGGACCTTAAGTCACATGCAAGTCGCGCAGATACGGGACGCTGGCCTTCATCAGGTCCAAGTTCATTTCGACGAAGTAATTCTTTACGCCGCCTGTTTTCGCAGCGGTGAAAATCTTCTTCCAGTCGAGCGAGCCCTGTCCCACGGCCACGGTTTTCTTGGTCGTAGGGTTCCAATCCTGCACGTGCATCGAGATGAAATGACCGGGGTACTTCATGAAGTATTCGGCTGCATCGTAACCCTGGCTGATGGTGGAGCACTGAAACTGGAACTTCACCAGCCTTGGATCGAAAAGCCCCAGCAGGATGTCATACGTGCGCTTGCCATCTACCTGGGTGAGTTCAAAATTCTCATTGTGCAAACCGAGCTGGATGCCGGCCTTCGCGGTGTGTTCGCCCATCTTGCTATATTCATCAGCGGCCTTTTTCACGTCATCCATGGTCGGATTCTTAGGCCCGTCCAGGCTCGGCACGAACATTTGCGTCATGCCCACGTCCTTGGCCCAGGCAATGCGGCCAGCGAGATCTTTCCGAAGCTCTCCGATATCGAAGTGGGAGCTTTCGCATTTTAGTCCGGCGTCGCTAATAATTCCACGCAGCTCGGCAGGTTTATATTTAGCGATGGCGCCGAATCCAGAATCGGCGTAGCCCACCGGCGAGCACAGCTCGATTCGCTCGAATCCGGCCTGCGCCAGCACTTTGAGGGTGCCGGCGAAATCCTGTCCGATCATTTTGCGGACCGGATAGGTCTGGCATCCGATCGGCATGCCCAGCGGGTTGGCGCGTAGCTTCCGCGTGCCTGCGCATAGGAATCCGGCCAGTGCGGCGTGGTTCAAAAATTCTCTTCTCGAGGTATGAGTCATTCAGCGGCATTGTCTCACATTCGCGTAGGGGCCGATCATTACATTCCGGTCATCTGCGGGCGAGTGCCCGGCGCACGATGGAGGGTTCTTTCGCGATGACGGTCAAGTACGCACGTGCGGCTGAATCCGGCTGGCGTCCACCCTGCTCCCACTCCTGCAATGCCCGCTTGCTGATCCTATAAACCCGTGAGAATTCAGCCTGGGACATTTTCACGTGCTTGCGGATGGCCTTCACGTCGATTGGCTTCGGCTGCGGTACAAGCGTTTCGCTCTTGACATGGGTCGCGATTAGAATCACAATGTGATAGTAATCATGCTGACCCAGATCTGCTGGCGGCTGGTGGACCTTGTCTCCCGGATGCTCCATCCGGATGAGCGCGATGCCGTGTGTGGGGATCTGGCGGAGTTAGGCACGGCGGGCGGACAAGCGCTTGGCGATGTGCTCGGATTAGTGATCCGGCGCCAGGCAGAATTGTGGAAAGATTGGCATCCATGGCTGGCTCTTGGAGGGTTGGTTGGCGTAGCGGGCGTGCTGTTGAGCGACATCGCATTTCGGTTTGACGCAGCGATTGTCTTACAGGTGCGGACCTATTTACGGCATGGGGTCCATTTTGGGACCGGGTTGAGCGTTGGCGAGGATGCAGTGTATTTGGTCTGCCTGTTCCTGGCACTGGTTTCGTGGTCATGGACAAGTGGGTTCGTACTGGGGTCACTGTCGCGGCGCGCCACCTGGTTAACCGGGACGTTGTTTTGCCTGGTGGTTCACGGCTGGTATTCATTGCGCTTGATCCTGCCGAGGGGCCTAACACTCCCCAGTGGGCAGCTTTGGGAAATTGTTCTAGACCTGTTTTTCATGGCGAGCATCCCGATGCTGCCGTTTTTAGCCGCCGCGATTTGGGGAATGAATCGAGGCGTCCGGCTGCGCGCTCTTGGATTCCGGCAGGCGCTCCTGCTGGCTGCCTCTGTTGCAGGCCTTACTTCGCTCGTAACCTGGACCAGCGGATGGTATGAGAGAGTCCGTGAAATTTGGAGTGAGGGCGTATGGCACGCCGTTCCCTGGCCAACCAGGCTGCTGCCGCTCGCAATAGTCGGATGGCCCGTTGCATATATGCTGGTAACCGCAAGCGTGCACCGCTGGGGAGAAAACCAAAGGAGAAGAAAAATGAACAGGATGTTGACTCTGCTTTTGACGCTAGCTAGTGTGGCTGCGGCCGCTGATCAAGCTGGGCTCCGCGTTCCCCTGCAACCTGAAAAGGGGCGCGAGCCCGCGGCTGATTTTGCTCTCCAAGATGTCAGTGGCAAGACCGTGAACCTGGCCGATTTTCGTGGCAAAGTGGTTCTGCTGGATTTCTGGGCCACTTGGTGCACTGGATGCAAGAAGGAAATTCCCTGGTTCGAAGCGTTCCAGGCTGCGTATGGAACGAAGGGATTCGCCGTGGTTGGCGTCTCGCTCGACGAGGATGGCTGGAAGGTTCTGAAGCCGTTTCTTGAGGAACACAAGATCCCGTACACCATGCTGCTCGGCGACGATCCGATGTCGAAGAAATACGGAATTGGAAATCTGCCGGATACTTTTCTGATTGATCGGCAAGGCCGGGTCGCGGCGTTGTATAAGGAAGGCCTGGTGGATAAAGATAATGTCGAAGCCAACATCAAGGCGCTTCTTTCGGAGCACTAGCGTTTGTAGTTTAGCCGTCGCGCAGCGCAACCAATGGATCTACCCGGCTAGCCCTCCGAGCCGGCAAATAACAGGCCGCTAGCGCCACCAGGATAAGCACCATAGAAGCAGCCCCTAAACTCACTGGATCGAGCGGGCTCACGCCGAACAGCAGTGTGGACAAAGCGCGGCCCACCAGCATCGACGCGCCGATTCCAATCACCACACCGATCGCGACCAACTGCATCCCCTGCCGCAAAATCAAGCTCATCACGCCGGATTGTGCGGCTCCCAGCGCCATCCGCAATCCGATCTCGCGCCTGCGCCGGCTGACCGAATACGCCATCATGCCGTATAGCCCGATGCTGGCCAAGCCCAGCGCCAGGAATCCGAAGATGCTTAGCAGCCCCACGCCCAGCTTGGCACCCCACAGTGCCTGATCGATCACTTTGCGCGCGGTCCGGACATCTTCGATGGGGATTTGCGGATCGATGCCTCGCAGCTCGCGCTGCAGCGCGGCGAGCACTGTTGACGGATCGGCTTCGGTCCGCGCGTACAGCACCATCCAGGCTGCGAAATTTTGCCGCAGCGGAACATACACGCAGATCTGCGGCGCTTCGCCCAAGCTCTGATAGTTCGCCGTCTTCACCACGCCGATGATCTGCCGAAAGAAGTTGTCGCCGGTAAATTGGAATCGCTTGCCGATTGGATTCTGATGCGGCCAGAATCTGGCAGCCATGGTTTCGTTGATGATCGCGACAGGCGAAGATCCATCACGGTCGTAGCCGGTGAAATCGCGGCCATCGGTCCTGAGGATGCCGAGGGTTTTGAAATAGTCGAGATCCACGGTGTTGACCACGGTCATCACCGGATTTGCCTTCTCGCGCCGTTCTTCGCCCTCGATAACGACGCTGCGCGACGGGCGCGACCAGAAGGGCAGGTTCGAGGCCCATGACACCGACACAATGCCGGGCACACTGGCCGCACGTTCGCGCGCTTCGCGATAAAACTGCTCCGAGCGAGCCTGATTGTATCCAGCCTGTCCCGGATTGGTGGCGATCAGCGCCAGTTTTCTGGTCTCAAAACCAGGATCGATGGTATACGCGTGTTGAATGCTCCGCAAACACAATCCCGCCGTAATGAGTGCGATCAGCGAAAACGCCACTTGCCCGGCCAGAAGCGTATTTCCGAAAGAAATTCCGCGGCGGCTCCGACCGGCGCTGCGCGTCTCTTGTTTTAAGGTTTCCGAAATGTCCGTCCGCGTGCTTTCTAGCGCCGGAATGATTCCGAAGATCAGACCCGTAGCCAGGGAGATCAGAAGAGCGAATACAAAAACGGCCGGATCGAATTGAGCCTCGGCGAGATTGCGGGCAACTTCGGGAGGGCGGTAGGAGTTGAGCAGCACGATTCCTTCTCGCGCAATGGCGATGCCCGCGATACCGCTCGCGAGAGCCAATACGACACTCTCGGTCAGCAGTTGCCGAATCAATCTGGCGCGGCTGGCTCCCAGCGCAAGCCGGACGGCCACTTCCTGCCGGCGTCCGGCTGAGCGCGCCAAAAGCAAATTCGCGACATTCGAGCAGGCAATTAGCAGCACCAATCCCACGATAGCCATCAACACCGCGCCTCCGAACATGGCCGGTTCCCGGGTGCCGGGTGTGAAGGCCGCATCCGCAATGGGACGCAGTGCGATGCTGCGGCCCTGGTTCGATTCCGGATACTGGCGCTCCAGGGCAGCGGCGATGGTCTTCAGATTCGCTTCCGCCTGGGCTCTCGACACGCCAGGCTTCAGCCGTCCCGCCACGCGAAACGCGAGATTGCTTCGCTCCCGCAGCATTGATCGTGAGTCAGACGGAAAAACCTGGTCCGCCATCATGGTTGGGATCCAGAGATCCGGTCCGAAGACTGCGTTCACGCCCTTAAATCCCGCGGCTGCGATACCGATCACCGTGAACACAATACTGTTAATCCGCAGCGTTTGGCCCACCAGGTTGGGATCGCCGCCGAAGCGAAGTTGCCAGATGCCATTTCCGAGGACCACTACCGGGTGCGCACCGGGCGTGTTGTCCTCCTCCGGCACGAAGAAGCGTCCGAGAACAGGATGGACGCCGAGCGTGTCGAAATAATTGCCGGTCACTAACTCACCGAAGGCGCGCTCCGGAACGGCAGCCGATCCTTTGGAGAGGCCGAATGCCATAGGCGACGAGAACCCGGCCAGGCTAGTGAATACTTGATTCTTGTCCCGATAATCCTTGAGATTGAGATACGACATTGGAAGCAGATTGCTCGCTCGCGTGCCAGGCGTAATGTCGAGCGTGTGGGCGGAAACCAGCTCGGAAGCTTTCTCGATGGGAAGCGGATTCAGAAAAACGCTGTTCACCACCGTGAAGATGGTGGTGTTCGCGCCAATGCCTAAACCGAGCGACAGTATTGCGGTGACGGTGAAGGCGGGGCTCTTTCGAAGAGTCCGGAAAGCGTAACGAAGATCGTGGAACATGGAGTGTTGTACGGATACAAGGCAGCTGATGTTCCAACGTGTAAGACATTGAATAAGCTTGTGGTTCATAATCGAGTACGGTCTGTAATTCACGAAATATCGCGATTTCGCGATACACTGATGTGGATGGGAAAGGAAGAGCGGCGCGAGTTGGTTCTCCAGACTTGGGAAGCCGTCAACAGCGAGCGCGAGTTGAACGGAGTGCTGGCTGCAGTAGCGAGATTGCTCGCTCCCGTGGTGAACTTCCAGGGAATCGCGATTGTGACTTTTGATCGATCCAAGGGCCGGCCGTTCGCCTTGCATATCGTCGAGCACGCGACGATCGCGCGAACCACATTCGAGCCGCGTCCCTCCATACCCTACAGTAGATCGGAGCTCGAGAAGAAGCTACAATCCGGCGCGCCATACAGTTGCCCGGACCTGTTTGAAAAAGACGCCTGGTTACCACACGAATTCCGTTTGGCTGTCGTCGGGCTGCGCGCCTATGCGGCTATTCCTTTAACGGTTCGAGGCACGCGTTTAGGATTGGCCGCTTTTACTCGGCGCGCCGCGCAAGCCTTCGCTGCGGATGAACTCGCGTTGTTGGCCCAAGTGTCGCGCGCGATCGGAATCGCCGTGGCGAATGCGCTGGCGAACGATGAGATCCGGATCCTGCGGGATCAACTGGAGGCCGAAAACGTAGCCTTGCGTTCGCAGCTAGAGCAGGCTCGGGGATTCGACGAAATCATCGGTGATGCACCGGCGCTGCGGGCTGTCCTCGAAGCTGTGCAGCAAGTGGCTCCAACCGATGCGACAGTGCTGATCTCGGGAGAAACGGGCACAGGCAAAGAGCTGGTGGCGCGGGCTATCCACAATCTATCGCCGCGAGCGCAGGCGCCGCTGATTACGGTGAATTGCGCAGCGATTCCGGCCACATTAATCGCGTCCGAACTATTCGGGCATGAGCGCGGGGCCTTCACGGGCGCCACAGAGCGGCGCAAAGGACGGTTCGAACAGGCCCACGGCGGCACGCTATTTTTGGATGAGATTGGAGACCTGCCGCTCGAAGTGCAAGTTACGCTATTGCGCGTGCTTCAGGAACGCGCCTTCGAACGGCTGGGCGGCGAGCAGAGCATCCGAGTGGATGTGCGTCTAATCACGGCCAGCAATCGCGACCTGGCGGAAGAAATTCGCGCCGGGCGTTTTCGAAGCGATCTCTTCTACCGGCTGAGCGTGTTTCCCATTCGGGTGCCGGCGCTGCGCGAGCGCCCGGAAGATATCGCGCCATTGGTGGCTCATTTTGCGGCAAAATACGGAGCACGTTTTAGCCGTAGCATTACGCGCATTGACCGCCGTTCCATGAAGGCGTTGGAATCGTATGCTTGGCCGGGCAATGTCCGGGAACTGGAGAACATTGTTGAGCGCGCGGTGATTCTGGCTCGCAATGGAATCCTGCGCGTTGCCCTGGATGAACTGCCGGGGGCGCGCGCGGTTGGCAACCTTCCGGGGGATTTGTTGGCTCGTGAACGGGAGGCCATCGACGCGGCGCTCCGTGGCTCAGCCGGGCGAGTATCGGGCCCGACGGGCGCGGCTGGGCGACTCGGAATTCCAGCTTCCACCTTGGAATCGCGAATCAAGCGCCTGGGTATCGATAAGCTCAAATATCGATCGCGAGCCACTTCTTCGAGCTTTCTCGCGCCAGCTCGAGCAAGCGAATAATATTGGCGGCGTGTTGAGCAGTGACCGCCAGCGGAGCTTTGAGAAGGATGGCGTCGCGAACGTTCGAGTAGAACTTGCGATAATCGCCGGCCTCGGTGGGAACCGGCTGGCGTACAACTCCATTCGGTCCGGCGAGCGTCAGCGTTCCCCAATGCGTCGGGTCTTCTTCGCCCCATTCCGGCGAAACGGGCTCTGCGCCCGCCTTGAGGGCATCCTCTTGCGGGTCCATGCCATGTTTGACATAAGAACCTAGCGTGCCATTCAAGACGAATCTTGGCCCCGGAGCGCAGGCGATCATGGTGGCGCGTAACAGCACGGTGAGCTTGGGATATCGCAGCAGGATGTCGAACGCATCGTCTACTACCGCATCTTCCCGCTCAATGCGCACATCGGCGGCGATCGCCTCTGGGATGCCGAAAAGCACCAGCGCTTGATCCAGCAGGTGCGGGCCGAGATCGAATAGGACGCCGCTGCCAGGTCCTTCGGCCTCGCGCCACTGGTTCGGACGCCGCGCCAGGCGATAGCGATCGAAATGCGATTCGAAAAGCGCCAGGCGTCCGAGCCTGCCGGAGCCGATCAGTTTTTGAACGGTGATGAAATCGCCATCCCAGCGCCGGTCTTGATAGACAGAGAGCAAGCGCCCTTCGGAGCGAGCGAGTTGGTCGAGTTCGTGCGCCTCGCGTGAGGTATTGGTAAACGGCTTGTCAACCACGACGTCGCGGCCGGCCAGGAGGCATTGGCGTGCCAGTTCGAAGTGCGAGGCATTGGAGGTCGCGATTACAACCAACCGGATGCTTCTATCGGCCAGCAGCTCATCGATAGTGCGCATCACGCGCAAATCCGGATATTTCTCGCGTGCGGAATCGCCGGTGCGTTGGACGATGCAGCTTAACTCGAGGCCAGGAACGGCGCGGATCACCGGCGCATGAAAGGTGCGTCCGGCGATACCGAATCCGACCAGGCCGACGGAGATGATGTCAGCGGGCAACGTCTCCTATATTAGCTTCAAGAAGGTCTACCATAGCAATGTGAGATACACGCTTCTGCTGCTGGCATCCAGCCTTCTGGTCGGGCAATCTTCAAAATCCGACACTCCGCTTACCGCGCTTCCTTATAGCCCGAGCCTCGACACAACCTCGATGGATCGCTCGGTGGACCCGTGCATGGATTTCTATCGTTACTCCTGCGGCGAATGGATGAAGAAAAATCCGATTCCTCCCGACCAATCGAGCTGGGATGTCTACGGAAAACTCGCCGAAGACAACCGGCGTTTTCTATGGGGCATTTTGGAGGAAGCTTCCAAGCCCGCGCCGAATCGCAGCCAGGTGGAAACCGAAATCGGGGATTATTTCTACGCGTGCATGGATGAGGCCGCGGTAGAAAAGGCGGGCGCCGCGCCCCTGAAATCCGAGCTGGATGAAATCGCGGCGCTCAAATCGCTCGCCGATCTTCCGGCGCTTCTGGCGCGCCTGCATCTGGCCGGCGAAAACACTCTGTTCGGTTTCGGATCCAATCAGGATTTTGCGGACTCAACACGCGTGATTGCGTTTGCGACGGCCGGCGGGTTGGGACTTCCCGATCGCGACTACTACGTCAAGACGGACGCCAAATCGGTTGAGACGCGCGCCAAATATCTGCAGCATGTCGCGAAAATGCTCGATCTCAGTAGCGAATCGCCGCAGAAGGCCAAGGTGGACGCGCGAACGGTGATGGCCATCGAAACCGCGCTGGCCAAGGCATCCCTGACACGCGTGGACCAGCGCGATCCCTACAAGCTATTTCACAAGATGACACCCGCGGAATTGCAGGCGCTCACGCCGGCGTTCCGCTGGGAGACTTATTTTGCCGCCTCGCATGTTCCCGATACATCGGTGATCAACGTCACCGAGCCGGCATTCTTCAAAGAGGTGCAAGCCGAGCTGAAGGCGCACCGTCTGGAAGATTGGAAAACGTATCTCCGCTGGCACCTTCTGGACGGCAAGGCTTCCTATCTTTCCTCGCCGTTCGTACAGGCTAACTTCGATTTCAACAGCAAATATCTGCGCGGCTTGAAGGAGATGCCGCCGCGCTGGAAACGATGCGTGCAGCGAGTGGATCGCGATCTGGGCGAGGCGCTGGGCCAGGTATTTGTCCAAAAGACTTTCGCCGCGGATACCAAGCAGCGGACTCAGGCCATGACCACGGAAATTGAAGCGGCCATGGGGCGGGAAATCCGAGAGCTACCTTGGATGGGCGCCGAGACCAAGCAGAAGGCGCTCGAGAAACTGCACGCTGTGGTTAACAAAATCGGATATCCGGACAAATGGCGCGACTATAGCTCGATCAAGATATCGCGCGACGATTATGCCGGCAACGTGGAGCGCGCCACCGAGTTCGAATCGCGCCGGCAATTGAACAAGATCGGCAAACCGGTGGACCGCACTGAATGGGGAATGACGCCGCCTACCGTCAATGCCTACTACGACGGTCAAATGAACGATATTAATTTTCCGGCGGGCGTGCTGCAGCCGCCGCTGTTCGATCCGAAAATGGACGATGCGCCGAATTATGGAGACACCGGCGCAACTATCGGTCACGAGCTGACGCACGGGTTCGACGACGAAGGCCGGCAGTTCGATGCGCAAGGCAATCTGAAGAACTGGTGGACCAAAGAGGACGCCGCGGAATTTGAAAAGCGCGCCAAGTGCGTGTCCGATCAGTATTCGGAATATATTGTTGTGGACGACGTCAAGGGCAACGGCAAGCTGACGCTGGGCGAAGACGCGGCCGATCTAGGTGGAACGTTCCTCGCCTACCTAGCGTGGAAGCATGCCACTGAGGGTCAGAATCTGCAATCCATGGACGGCTTCACGCCCGACCAGCGCTTCTTCATCGGCATGGCGCAATGGGCGTGCGGGGATGAGCGTCCGGAAAGCAAGCGGCTGAATCAAATCACCAACCCGCATTCGCTGCTGGAATACCGGGTGAACGGCGTAGTCTCAAACATGCCGGAGTTCGGACGTGCGTTCGCGTGCAAGGTGGGGCAGCCGATGGTGCATGAGCATCCGTGCAAGATTTGGTGACGCTTCGCGGTTATTCGGTGCGACAATACCCAACGAGAAACGAGAAACGAGAAACGGCTTTCTATTTCTTCGGCCAGTTCACCACTACAGTCAGCACCGGCGATTCAGCGGCCGCCCCGGATGGTGTACGGATGAGAAAGCGGTTGCCGTCCGGGCTCGGCACGTAGCTCCAGGATACGGCGCCGGTTGGTGCGTCGGCCGGCGATCGAAAGAGCGCCTGTGGTGTGCCGTGCTCGAAGGTATCGAGTGTCGCTTTCACTTCTACAGCCATTAGCTTTCCGTCCGGCGCCATGTAGTATAACTCTTTGCCATCGCCGCGCCAGCGTGGTTGCGCGCCGCCGGCCATCGAGATCTGCCACTTGGCTGCCAGCGGTTTCTCAAACGCTGGGGCGAACGGCTGCACCATCACCTGGAACAGGCCGGATGCATTGGTCGCGTAAGCCAACCATCGCTCGTCGGGCGATAGCTGCCCCATGGTATCCGTTTCCGCAACACGTGGAGTCTCCACCAGCCGAATCGGCCGCCTGTCGCCCGCGAGCGGCAACGCCCAAAGATCGATCGCTCCTCTGACCGGGCGGAAAATTAGATATTTGCCGTCGCGCGACCAGTCCTGCGGTGTCACGCCAAATTTCGATTCAAACAGAAGCTCATCCGGCCCCGTGTTGTTGGAGCGGCGCACATACAGACGCGCATTGCCATCACCGCGATTGGACTCGAATGCGATTCTCGCGCCATCCGCCGACCACACCGGGCTGCTGTTTAACGACGCATCGAAGGTAAAGCGCGACTCATTGCCATGCTCCAGATCCGCGAGCCACAAATCCGTACCGGAACCGGAGTCTGATGGATGCTCGGTCGCCAGTCGCTTGCCATCCGGCGAAATTGAAAAAGAGTTCAGGCTTCGCATCGTTCCGCCCGCGTGCACCACTTCTTTACCGGTTCGATCAAACCAAGAGTGCTGGCGGCCCTCCCCGGCACGGCCCTTTTGGTAGACCAAAACATTCTGGGAAACCGAGTACAACCTGCTGCCGTAGTCGTAACCTTGGGACACTTGCTCCGCCACCGGAACAAGCTCGCCTTGTGGTTCAAAACTGTTCGGATCTACCGGCTGAGCCAGCAGAGTTCTTTCCCGAACAAACAGCAGAAAACCGAAGTGATCCCCGCCGGAGGGCGCTCGGTAGGCGGGATTGGACTCGTCGGCAACCAGGCGCTTATCTTCTTGGGAATCGAGCGAAGCCAAATGGATTCCGTTGTTTTTGCCGCGGGCTGCCAGGTACAAGAAATGGCGGCCGTTCGGCAGGAACCAAGGCCAGCGATGGGTGCCCAATTCGACCTTGGTCAAAAGTGCCGGTGCGCCGCCTGTCTCGGACACGCGGCTGAGCCCGTTATTGCCGTTGTCGGCTGCGAACACAATCACTCCGCTAAGCCCCCAAGTTCCTCCACGGCCCGTGGGAGCATCGCACAGAGTGAGGACCGGGCCGCCGTTTACTGAGATCTTCTTCAGCTTGTCGTGCGAGAAAAAACCAATCCA
>JBEKJJ010000145.1:0-17961 GCA_050011295.1 Bryobacteraceae bacterium | reverse complement strand
TCGGCTGTGGCCAAATCGCTAGGGGTGTATTTTGGCAGCAAGCGAGTGGGGACAGTGACGAACGGAGCCACGGCTTCCTTCACGCAGGATCGGTTGGGATCGAACGGGACCTATTATCCGTATGGGGAAGCGCGGGGGACGGTGCCGCAGGATGATGTGGGGTTTGCGACATACACGAACGATTCGGCGACGGGGTTGGATTATGCCGATCAGCGATATTATGCCAGTAATTTCGGCAGGATGATGTCGCCGGATCCGTACAAAGCTAGCGCCGGTCCCAAGGATCCAGGAAGCTGGAACAGGTATTCCTACGTCGAGGGCGACCCAGTAAACTTCTACGATCCAAGGGGCCTCATGCTGTTTCCCGCGATTTGGGATCCCTATGGAAAGGGCCCGCCTGGGACCCCCGGCGGCGGCGGTGGTTGTGGGGCAATAATGAATATCGCGGCCGACCCCGAGAGCGGTACGCCTGGCTATATCGACTGCATGTTCCAGAACTTTCCTGTGCCCAGCTTCGCCAACAGCGGCTCAGCCGGCAGCCAATACGGCCAAGCAACGCAACAACTTCTAGCTGCAATGCAAGCTAGTCCAAACCAGCATTGCATGGGCTGGCTTGAGACGCATACCGGCAAGACCGCCTCCCAGCTCGACACGGATGCGACCAATGTTCAATTTTTTAACATCACGGGGAGCGCTGGCAACACCCCGCTTGCAAGTCTGGGATTCGCGCCCCCGAACGGCAATCCCGACGAGACGCTGGCCCAGGCTTTTGCGGCGCAAGCAGCTAGTGCAGGCTGCCAGTCGGCTCCGGGCCAGGGAGGCTCAGGGGCCTGCGTCGTGCCTGCAGTGACATTTCAAGGCACGCCGTACGTGATGTTGGGATTCTATTACTTTAACAGTCAAAATCCATTCGGTGGTACACTTCCGGCGACGGGTGCATACCAGCAGGCCATCCTATTTCACGAGTTCTTTCACACCGAGGGTGTCGGCGACCTGGGAGGTTCGCTGGCCTTTGATAACTGGTTGAAAGGAGGGTGCCAGGGAAATCCACCCGGGCAATAATGATGCGCCTGAGCTTGCTGGTTATTTTCGCGTGTCACTGCTTATTCGGCCAACTAGGTACCGATAACCACCGGCGGGGCATTGAGGACGTCTCCTTCGCCAATTGCAACGACGTCCTCGCTCGCGCAAGATCACTCGCCACCGACACTCACGAGCCCGCGTATTTCATGGAGCTATTTCCCCAGAGCCAACCGCAGAGGGACACTTTCTTGTCGGAAGGAACCGACGCCGCGGCCGCGTGGTGGATAGCACACAACGATCCGAGGACTTATCGCCATGGGCTGTTTTACTTCGCTAAGGGCTCCTATACGCTCCGCTGTCGAGACACGAGTGGGCGCTATGTGATGCTGTCGGGCCCGTCAGACGGCGAGGGGCCCCTTGACCTGGACCTTCCGTCCGGAAAGGCCGAAATCTGGCACTTTTTCATCACGCCGATCAATGTCGCTCACGTGTTCGTCATCACCAAGGCACCCCTCAAGACGGTTGACGGTGACGCATTGATGGCCCGCGTCACCAAACTGTTGAGCGCCAGAAATGTGTTTCTCTACGTCAGAAACGACCCCTGGTTCTTTGGTGAAGTCTTTGATCCACTGCCTTTTTACTTTGCCGACGAATTTAAGCCCGTGACTCTAGAGCAGTATCTTGCGTCGCCAACGTTGACGTGTTATACCGGCTCAGGGTGCGGACTCGGTCTCAGCCACTAGAGGGTACCAGCCTCTGAAGGGGCCTGCGGGAACCGGACACACAGCTCAAACAGCCCCAGACCAGCGCTTAGCCTCATGCCGTAAGATCATGCTGTCGAGCAGCGACCGGATGACCTTTTTCTCTTCCGGATCGAGCCGCGAGACGGCCTCGAACTGTAGCTTCAACTCGTCGTCGGGGCCGCGCTCGTCTTTGGCGAAGAGCAACAGATCTGCACTGACGCCCAGAGCCACGGCCATCCTGCGGATCACTTCGAGCGTAGGCTGAGAACTGCCGCTCTCGTAACGCCGGAACTGCACCACGTGCACGCCGATCCGGTCGGCCAAAGCCTGCTGGGTTAGGGTCCGCTGCTTGCGCAGCGCGGCCAGGTGTTGCGGGAAATCGAGCTTCGGGGGTTTCGCCTTCACTCCACCAACGTAAAATGCCGGCAGATCCGCCTTGACCAATAGGAACTCAGCCGAGCTGTTCGCCACGCTCGCAGCCGAAGCAAAAGACGAGCTATGATCGAATCAATGGCGCAAATCCACAGGAGCGACGCGGATCGCCAGGAGCTGCACGCGCTGGTGGATCACATCCCGGCCGGCGACTTGCCGGCCGCTCGCAAGATCCTGCGCTCTTTGGTTGATCCGGTGGAACTCGCGCTCATGAAGGCCCCGCTTGACGACGAGCCGGAAACCGAGGAAGAGCTCGCAGACGTCGAAAAGGCGCTGAGCAATCCGTCGAGCGACGTTCCGATGGAAGAAGTGCTGCGCGAGCACGGTCTGTGAACTTCCTGTTCACCGAAGCGGCGCGCACCGATCTGCGCCGCATCGATCGCGAGCAAGCCATAAAATCCTGCTAGCGTTGACGCGCTTCGGCACGACCGGCGAAGGCGATGTGAAGCAGTTAAAAGGCTCGAAGGACTTCCGGCTGAGAGTCGGAGACTACCGCATTCGCATGCGCGTGTCCCAAGACACGATCCGGGTCGCGCGGGTGAAGCACCGGAAAGAAGCGTACCGCTGATTGCTGAAACAAGGAGGGCTCCTCGCTCCCGCTCGATCGCGGTCATCCTTCGCTCACTCCCGTTCGCTCAGCCGATCACAAGCGGCGCCGGTCGCAAGGCTCCCTTTACCGCGCCGCTCCGCGC
This sequence comes from Bryobacteraceae bacterium, assembly GCA_050011295.1. Taxonomy (GTDB): domain Bacteria; phylum Acidobacteriota; class Terriglobia; order Bryobacterales; family Bryobacteraceae; genus Palsa-89. The sequence continues at coordinate 15,071 of JBEKJJ010000145.1, read as the reverse complement.
TCTCGCGCGGTTTTTAGAAGCGAGCTCGCGGTCGCGTTTTTGATCGCCCCTTCCGTCCCCTCCGGGGAAACCGCGCCGCAGTGCGGTGCGTGAGCACATTTATCTAAACCGAGCACGCCAAGGGGCAACTCCGCGCGATCGATCGCGAGCAGGCGCTTGAGATTCTGCACGCCCTCACCGAGTTCGCCGCGAGCGGCAAAGGCCAAATCAAGAAACTGAAAGGCAGTGGCGACCGGCGTTCGAGAACATGGCCTTGCCCACCTTCGATACTCTCATTTGGCCTACCAACCGCAATCAGGCCCTCGCCCTACCTCCTTACCCGCCGCATCCAATCCCCCCACGCCAGCCCCACCCGCGTCATTAGAATCGAAATTACGGTCGCCCAGGCTAGCTGGCTCCAGAATCCGATGCCGCTGACGGATGCCTCAAAACGGTTCTGGAAAAGATCCGTGTCCGGTCCGGTCAGGTAATCAAAATAGATCGATCCGAAAATCCAGTTGCGCGCGCCCGGGGACATCAGAAAATCCGCGAAGGGCCATTCCACTGCGAGAAATACTGCCAGAAACGCGGTTCCTGCAATCACCGATTGCACCCAGCGCGTTTGGTTCGCGAGCTTTTGCCACAGCCAATCCAGAACCACCGCCGGGGCGACCAGCAGCAGCGGAAAATCGGGTGGTATGAACTGCGTCACCGGATGGTACACCGGTCCGAGCTTGGGCTGCGCGGGAAAGAGCGGCAGAATCCAAAGCATTCCCAGCAAGAACGCGGTGTAGACTCCCGTCACGATGGCCGCTGCCCAGCGATTTCCGGACGCTCGCGAAACGCCCGCCAGCACCACCGGAATCGTTAGCGCGATGATCATATAAAATTTCGCCCCGTGCAGCACCGCGCGATACGTGTACTCCATGGTGAGAATGGTCAGCAGAACGATGATCATCGCGCCGGCGTAGAGGAATAGCCAATCGAGCTTACGCTTGAGCCGTCCGACGGCGCGATTCATGTAGCCCAAAATCAACAGCAGCGTTCCGGTTTCAATCGCCAGGATGCCCGCGATCAGCACTACATGCGGCGGACTGACGATCTTGACATCCAGGCCGTAGGCGTTGTGCCACCAATCGTCGAAAGGCGCGGAGGTGAGCATGGCGAGTCCACCCCAGGCGCTTAAGAAGGCTCCCAGCGGCCCGCGAAAGCCCCACATTTTCACCGACGCGTCCTTCAGGTCGTTAGTGCCGAATGTTGTTGCCAGGATCAGGTACGCGCACGATAGGCCCTCCAGCACGCCGCACAGATAGATGGCGATGTGCGCCGGAGTCCAGAAATTGTCGCGTCCGATGGAGCGATGCCAAGAAATGTCCCAGTGCGCGCCGGCCATCGCGGAGGTGACGGCCAGCACGGAGCACCAGATGTACCACGGGACGGTGGTGGCGCGCGTACGATGCCGGGTAGGGGCGGCGAGGGTGGAGCTCATTTCAATTTCCATGGTAAACCCCAAGCAAAAACTTAGCGGTTAACAACCCGCCGCAGGATGGCATCCCACCCCACAAAGACTTGGCGATATAAAGACTTCCGGGAATCGGCCGAAGGGATACCTAGCGGTGTTTTCGTCATGGGCAAGCATGCCAACAGCAACAAACACAATTTGAAGGAGAGCGGGGGGCTCCTAGCGCTGCTCGATTCTACCTCGCACCATGCTCCGGCTGAACCTGCGCCGCAGGAAAAGCTGAGGCTCGGTGTCGATTGCGACTATGACAAGGAGCTGCGCCGCCTGCAAGTGGAGCTGGTGAAATACCAGGAATGGGTGCGCAACCGGGGATTACGCGTGGTGGCCATCTTCGAGGGACGCGATGCGGCCGGCAAAGGCGGCACCATCAAGCGCATCACCGAGAGCCTGAATCCCCGCGTGTGCCGCGTGGTGGCCCTCACAGCGCCCACGGAGCGCGAAAAAACACAGTGGTACTTCCAGCGCTACGTGGCCCATTTGCCCGCCGCCGGAGAGATCGTGCTCTTCGACCGCAGTTGGTACAACCGCGCCGGTGTCGAGCGAGTGATGGGCTTCTGTACAGAAGCCGAATACTTCGAGTTCCTGCACAGTTGCCCCCAATTTGAACGCATGCTGGCGCGCGCCGGAATCATTCTCAACAAGTATTGGTTTTCGGTGAGCGATGAGGAGCAGGAGCGCCGTTTTCAACAGCGCATCAAGGATCCCACCAAACGCTGGAAACTGAGTCCCATGGATCTGGAGTCCCGGCGGCAATGGGTGGAGTACTCCCGCGCCAAGGATGAAATGTTCGCTCATACCGATATCAAACAAATACCCTGGCATGTGGTGAACGCCGACAACAAGAAGTGCGCCAGGCTGAATGTAATCCGCCATCTGCTGTCCACAGTCCCCTATGAGGACCTGACTCCCGAGCCCATAAAGCTTCCCCCGATGGACCGAAGGAAGTACGTTCGCCCGCCTTTGACGGACCAGACCTTCGTGCCGGAATTCTACGGATAGGGCCGCCGATGGGCCGGGTCAACACCTGCCGTACACTAAGGATTCATGCCGAAAATTCTAGTTACGGGCGGAGCGGGATACATTGGGTCAGTCACGGCGCATCTTTTGGCCCGGCGCGGCTATGGCGTAGTTGTGGTGGACGATCTATCACGCGGCCACCAGCACAACACCGGGAACATTCCATTTACGAAGTTGAACATCAGTGACACTCCGGCGTTGCTGCATCTGATGTCCGCTGAGAAATTCGACGCGGTGGTTCATTTCGCCGCTTACCTGTCGGTCGGAGAATCCGTCGCCAAGCCCGAATTGTATTTCTCGAACAACGTCGGCGGAACAATATCCTTACTGCAAGCCATGTCGCTCGCCCAAGTGAAACGCCTGGTGTTCTCCTCCACCGCGGCCGTGTATGGGACGCAGGAGCTCAAGTCCATCCCCGAAGACGTCGCATTCGCGCCGGAAAGCCCTTATGGCGAAACCAAATTGATGGTGGAAAACGTTCTCCGGTCGCTCAATCGCTACAGCGGGTTGCGCAGTATCGTACTCCGCTACTTCAACGCCTGCGGCGCCGATCCCGAATCCGGATTGGGTGAAGAACACGAACCGGAAACGCACCTGATCCCGCTGCTGCTCAAAGCCGTTGTGACAGGAAATCCAATCACTATTTTCGGCAACGATTACGACACGCCGGATGGCACCTGCATCCGGGATTATGTCCATGTCGCGGATTTAGCCGAAGCGCATTTGCTGGCGCTCGAAAAGCTTTTGCAGGTGGACGCTTCGGATGCTTTCAATGTTGGGACGGGGCTGGGGCACTCGGTGCTGCAGGTGTTGCGAGCCGTGGAGGAAGTGACGGGGCGGACGGTGCCTTACCAGACCGGACCGCGCCGCGCGGGCGATCCGGCGGTTCTGGTGGCGAATTCCGACAAGTTGCAACGGGCGTTGGGCTGGAAACCGAAGTTCGCGGACCTGGTGAAGATCGTCGAGACGGCGTGGCAGTTCGAGAAAAACTCCGAGAAACAATGGCAGAGCTGAATATTCTAAATAGCGTTGCGCGGCAGTACCGGGCGTCGCTTGCGATGCTTCGACAGACTATCGATGCGTGTCCCGAGTCCCTCTGGGTGGCTCCGGAGTATCCGAACCAGTTTTGGCACATCGCTTATCACGCAGTGTTCTACACCCATTTTTACCTTCACAGTACCGAAGCGGATTTTCGTCCCTGGGCCAAGCACAAACCGGATACTCAATATCTGGCGCGGAAGATCGAAACGCCATTCAGCAAGTCCGAAGTATTAGAATTCCACGAGTTTTGCTGCGCTGAGGTAGAAGCCAGGGTTCCAGTCATCGATTTGGAGGCGCCGTCGGGTTTCCCTTTTCTGCCGTTCAACAAATTGGAGCTGCAGTTCTACAACATTCGCCATACGCAGCATCACACCGGCCAATTGGCGGATCGATTGCGGAACGCGATCAACATCGGCACGCCGTGGGTTCGCCCGGAATGAACCGCGTGGTTCGAGTAGGATAATCTGAGCATATGCAAACCAACCGGCGCAGCTTTATCAGTACTGGGCTCGCAGCCCCTTTGATTTTGGGTGCTTCGAATAAGTCCGGAAGCTCGAAACCAATCCTTGGGGAGGGCGATCACAAATACGAGGCCACACACGATTGGGGCGCGCTGCCTGCCAATATTCGCTACGGCAACACGCACGGCGTGTGCGAAGACGCGCAGGGACATATTTATATCCATCACACCGTCAACGCGTCTAGCGAGAGTAGCGACAGCATGGTGGTGTTTGACCAGCACGGCAAATTCGTCAAGTCGTGGGGCAAGGAATTCAAGGGCGGGGCGCATGGGCTGCACATCCTGAAGGAGGGGAAGCAGGAGTTCCTCTATCTTTGCGATACGCAGCGGGGCGTGGTGGTGAAGACTACGCTCGCGGGCGAAGAAGTTTTCACCATTGGTTATCCCAAGGAATCGGAACAATATAAGCCGGGCGCGGACGCGAAGCCGGTGAAGTACAGTCCGACAAATCTGGCCGTGGCGCCGAATGGTGACTTGTATGTGGGGGACGGTTACGGATCCAGCTTTATCAATCAGTACAACAGCAAGGGCGAGTACATCCGGACGTTCGGCGGATTGGGCGCCGAGCCTGGGAAAGTCTCGTGCCCGCACGGAATCATTTGCGATCTGCGCGGACCCGCGCCGGTTCTGATAGTGGCGGATCGCGCTAATCATCGGCTGCAGCGTTTCACTTTAGACGGTAAGCACGTCGACTTCGTGAGTGGTGTGAACCTGCCGTGCCACTTCAATATCTTTCGCAATGGCGACGTGGTGATGCCCGATCTGGGAGCGCGCGTGACGCTGCTGGACAAGAAAAATCAGGTGATTCTGCATCTGGGCGAAGATACTTCAAATACCTGGGGCGAGCTTCGCAAGCAGCCTCGCGACAAGTTCATCGCGGGCAAGTTCGTGTGCCCGCATGGTGCGTGTTTCGACCATGCCGGGAATATATTTGTCGTCGAATGGGTAGAAGTGGGGCGGGTGACGAAGCTGCGGAGGGTTGCTTAGTTGGTCGGTTGTTCGGTTATTCGGTTATTCGGTTCCTCGGTTCTGGCTGTTCGTTGGTTGTTCGTATGACCCAAGAGCTAGGGCTTGAGTGCGCGCATTTCAAGAAAAGTGAAGACCGAGCCCCCGGCCAAGGCGGCTAACGCGAACATCAGAATTAGACACTCGTGCCAGTTGAGCGTTCCCAGCAGGCCGAGCATGAACCCAGCATTCGCGCCGACAATGGCTGCGAGCAAATACCAAACGTAGCGTCCCTTTGCGCCGGTGTTTTCTTTTAGTACAGGTGTCATGGTTACCTCTCACAGCGATAGACGTGGCACTTGCCTGCACGTCGGGTAAAAGGTTTGTAAAAGCCTGGCAACAAGCACCCGTCGTGTCAGGCGTGGCGGTTGCCAGTCCCCGGTTCTCGCGCCGTGAGCCACGGCGCCCAGCGCAACTCCCGCGCCGGGCAGGTTTCTAACTATTCATACCGTAGAGCGATTATGGGATCCACGCGCAGCGCCCGGCGGGCGGGGATGTAGCAAGCCAGCATAGCTACCAGGACCAGGACTATTGCGACCGCGGCGAACGTGACTGGATCGGCGGCACTAACCGAATAGAGGAGCTTCGTCATCAACCTCGTGAGGCCGAATGACGCAAGGATGCCGATCGCGACGCCCGCGCCGGCGATCTTGACTCCCTGCGCCAGTATCATCCGCAACACGCCGCCGCCATCGGCGCCGAGCGCCATGCGAATCCCGATTTCATGCGTGCGCTGGGCCACCGAATAGGAAATAACGCCATAGATTCCGATGGCCGCCAATACCAGCGCCAACGCGCTGAAGAGCCCCAGCAGAATGAGAGTGATGCGCCGCGTGGAGATGGAACTATTGACCAGCTCCTGCATGGTTGCGATGGCGAAAATGGGCTGGTCTTTGTCGATTGACGCGATGGCGCCACGGATGGAGGAAGTGAGCGCGGCGGGATCGGCCGCCGATTTTACAATCAGATTCATACCGCTCGATACAGCTTGACGCAGGGGAAGGTAAACTTCCAGTCGCGCGGGATTCGCCAAGCCGTAAAGCTTGGTATCCGCAGCGATACCGACGATAGTGATCCATCTCGGTGGATCAGCCTTTGGGTGCCCGAACATGAATCGCTTGCCCAAAACGTCCTGATTCGGGAAGAATTGCCGCGCGATTGCGGCATTAACCATCCCAACTAGCGGGGAGTTCGCTTGGTCGGCATCCGTGAACTCGCGGCCACGCAGAAGAGGAACGCCGAGCGTTCTCAGGTAACCAGGGCTCACGCTGTGGGCATCCGGGTGAGGAAAACTTCCCGGCTTGGGCAGCGCCATGCCCTCAATCGTAATGTCGGCACGCGAGTGTGAATCGGTGAACGGAACTACGGTCCCCAACGCCGCAGCTTCTACGCCAGGCAGCGCACGGACGCGGTAGAGAACTTGTTGCCAGAAATTCAGAACAGCCGGATCTTTGGCATACTGTGCAGTCCGCAGTTGCATGTCCATGGTGAGTATCCGGTCGGTCTTAAATCCGGGGTCCACGGCCAGCAGACGATAGAGACTCTTCATCATCAATCCCGCGCCGACCAGAAGAATCAGCGCAACGGCAACTTCGCCGGCGGCCAGAAGACCGCGTAGTCGATTCTGCCCTGCGCCGGAACTGGCTGATCTCCCGCCCTCTTTTAATTCGGGCTGCACATCGGGCTTGGTCAGATTCATGGCCGGAACCAGTCCGAACAGGAATGCGGACGCCACCACCGCGGCCGCGGCGAAAAGCAGCACCGTCCCATTCATATTCACGGCCCCGCCTGCCATCCCGGCCATCGGAATCAACCTGGCCAGCCCGCGTATTCCGGCAATCGAAACAGCGACACCCAATAGACCTCCGAAAAAGGCCAGCACGAAACTTTCGGCCAGCATTTGGCGAATGATGCGTCCACGAGTGGCGCCCAGCGCGATGCGTAGCGCAATTTCGCGAGTACGTGCAGCGCCACGCATCAAAAACAGGTTAGCCACGTTGGCGCAGGCAATGAGCAGAACGAACAGTACTGCGCCGAAGAGAATCAAAATGGCGGGGCGAATTTCGCCGACGAATACCTCGCGAATGGGCCGCAGCGCGGCGCTGAATTGATCGTTGGTTCCAGGATACGCGGCTGCCAGGCGCGCTGCGATTGCCTGCATTTCCGCCTGAGCCTGCGCGAAACTCACTCCCGGCCCGAGCCTGCCGATGGCCGCCATGTCGCCGCGGTCGCCGCGGCTATTCGCGTCGGAGTTGCCTGTAAGCCACACGCCAATTGGCACCATGATGTCTGTTTTGTCGATGGAGACGAAGTCCGGCGGCAGCACTCCGATGATGGTGAAGCTCTTGCCGTCCAGATTGATGGTGCGGCCGAGAGCGCCAAGGCCGCCTCCCAGGTGCGACTGCCAAAGTTGATAACTCAGCAAAACAACCGGAGCAGTGCCCGCCTTTTCCTCGGATGCGTCAAAATCGCGCCCCAGGATGGGACGCACGCCCAACATGGAAAGAAAATTGGGCGAGACAGCCTCGCCGTTGATGTTTTCCGGTTGATCGACGCCGCCCAGGTTGAAGGAGACGCTGGCTACCGCGGCCATTTGCGAAAACGAGCGGTTTCCGGAGCGCCAATCCAGAAAATTGGGATAGGAAACGCTGACCGTGCCTATTCTCGGCGTAGTCTCATTGAGCACTACCAGGCCGCCGGGATCCTGGTACGGCAGAGACCGCAGCAATACCCCATAGACCACCGAAAAAATCGCGGTGTTCGCGCCGATACCGAGTGCCAGCGTGAGCAGCGCGACCGCAGCGAAGCCCGGAGATTTGCGCAGCATGCGCAGCCCATAGCGAACATCCTGGAAAAGCTCTTCCATAAAATGCACGCCGCGCGCCTCGCGGCATTCCTCCTTTACCTGACCGATTCCACCAAACTCCAGCCGCGCGCGCCGCAACGCTTCCTCCCGTGTGAGCCCCAAGTTCTCATACTTCTGGACATTGAACTCGAAATGGAAGCGCAGTTCGTCATCCAGTTCGGTTTCGACCGTTTTTCGCCGGAACAGAGCGCGCAGACGGAAGAACAGATCGTTCAGCATTCCCCTTCTACTTCTACATGAGAAGATACAACACTTCCTGTCGAAGTGCAAGGGGACAGCGTTTCGTAAGAACATCAGCGCCTGACCGCGATTATCGAGCGACGAGGGTTTTGGCGCGCGGGCGCCGCGCAAGAGTTAGTGTTGCCGCCGCGAGCACCGGCTCCATTACGGGTCCCGATAGGTAACTCTCTTGAAACACGGGACATTCTTTCCGCGCCGTGAGCGCAAGCGGCATTTAATCCTGAGAGGATTATTCGTCTTCGGCCACCACGGTAGTATCTGCATGGTGACCGTCATCTCCCGCTTTCGCGTCCGCAATGGGTTAGAGGCTCAAGTGCGGGCGGCGTTTTTCGCCCGGCCTCGGCTGGTGGAAAACGAAAAGGGCTTCTGCGGTATGGAGGTTCTGACCGACGCGGCTGACCAATCCGTTTTTCTGCTCGTCACCAGATGGACCTCGGAGGCTGCCTTTCGTGCCTGGCATAGCAGTGAAGCACATCATCAGTCGCACGGATTTATTCCGCAAGGTTTGAAGTTGGATGCGTCCTTCACCCAGATCGTGGTGGGGAATCGCGTGGAAGATCCTCAGGGATTCCATTTAAATGACGCCATCGAGGGGCAGACCGTGGCGCTCTCGCGCTGGCTTTTGAATTCGGCCAATATCTTTGCGCTTTTGCTAAGCTCGGACGGTACCATCAGCTTCCGCAATCACGCAGCGAATCGCATCTTCCCTTCGAATCCGCAAGGCGGCAAGGAGTTGAAGGTCTGGGATTTTCTGCTATGTTCGGACGCTGAGTCGTTCGCCACGCGGCTCGCCGATCCCGCGGCTCGGAGCAAAGGCCCCTTTCGCCTGAACCTCAGTGATGACCAGAGCAATCCTCTCAGCGTGGAAGCGAACATTGTGGATTGCGCGAGCGGATTCCTCCTGCTAGGCGTGATCGAGGAGCAGCATGCTCTGCGCCTGCAGGCGGAGCGCCAGATGCTGGCCAACCAGCTGGCAACCATGGCGCGTGAGCTGGCCCGCAAAAACAAAGAGCTGGAGAGCGCCAACCACGCCATCGAGATCATTGCGCGAACCGACGCCTTGACTGGCCTCGCCAACCGCAGAACCCTGGATGAGTTACTGGCGCGCGAAATCGCTCGCGCCAATCGCCAACACCAACCGTTGACACTGATTCTGGCCGACATCGATTACTTCAAGCGGATCAATGATACTTACGGTCATGTGGTAGGTGATCAGGTCCTGTCGGCCCTGGGCAGGATTTTCGGTAGTCAGGTGCGTCCGTATGACGTCGCGGCCAGGTTCGGTGGCGAAGAGTTTCTTTTGTTGTTCCCCGCGACCGCGTGCCAAGAAGGCGTAGCTATCGCAGAGCGGCTTCGGAAGCAAGTGGGAACGATTCAAATTCCCGGCGGCCCGGAGCGGATCACCATCAGTTTCGGAGTCGCCACTTTGATAGATAACGAATCTGCGGAAGCATTTCTGGTCCGGGCCGATGCCGCACTGTACCGGGCCAAGGAAGGCGGACGAAACCGTGTGGAGACCGGCGAAGTGGTCAGCCTCCAAGGCTGAATAAAAATCGCGAGTGCCATCCCAATTAAGCCTTGACCGCGCCGCAATCGCTGAGAAATTGGCTGCTGCCCGGAACCCTATCGCGCAGAGCATGTCGGACCAATTTTTCCTGGATCACCCGGATTGGCTCCAACGGTACGGGCAGCGTGGCCGCCAATTCTGCACCGACGACGCCCGGTTTCATATCGATTTTCTCTGTGGGGCGTTGGAGGCTGGCTCGCCGGAATCCTTCGCGGACTATGCCCTGTGGACCACGCGGATGCTAGGCGCGCGCGGCATCGCGGCTCACACGCTGGTGGAAACCTTTGCGCAGCTCGCGTCCCAACTCGCCGCCGTTCTTTCGCCCGACGCCTACTCGGAAGCATTAAGCTTCCTGACTCGTGCGAAAAACGCTTGTGAGGAAGCGGCATCCCCAGCCGAGCCGGAAGAGTCGCCTGCCGCGTTGAGCCTGACCAAGGAAGTGTTTCTCGCAGCCATTCTCAACGGACAAAGACAAGCGGCCCTGAACATTGTAGAGGAAGCCTTGCGGGCGGGGCACTCCCACGTGGATATCTACATAGATGTAATTGCGGCTGCTCTGCATCGCATAGGCAAGCTCTGGGAACTGAACCGGATCTCAGTCGCGCAAGAGCACATGGCGACGGCGGTTGCTCAATTCGTGATCTCCAGCATCTATCCGAAATTGATTCCCGACAGCCCTCCACGCGGTCAAATGGTGGTAACCGGGGTGGCCGGAGAAATGCATCAGATTGGAGCAAATCTGGTGGCCGACGTGATGGAATCGAAAGGCTGGAACGTTCGCTTTCTTGGATCGAACACCCCGCTCCCCGGTATTCTCGACGCCATTAACGAGATCTCGGCGGATGTATTGTGCATTTCGACCACATTGGTTTCGAACCTGCCATCCGCCGCTCATCTGATTCGCTCCGTTCGCAATGATCGAAAAGAGCGCGCTCCCAGGATCATTTTGGGAGGATCCGCTTACCGGCACTCCGGCCAGTTTGTGGCTGAGGTCGGGCCGGCGGCGGTCCTGTTAGATCTGCGGTCGGCGCTCTCGCTGCTCTGCGATTGATTCCATACTGGCATAGCGAATTGCCATATGATGTGAAGATGCAAAGGCACAGACACACCATTCGATTCGCCGGGGCAGCTCTCATCGCGTTTCTGACCGCCATTCTCCCGGCCGCACCTTCCGGTCAAGTTCATATCACAGGCGGCGTAGCGGAGGGAACCACAGGAGCGAAAGGCGTCCGCGCTTACTTGGGCATTCCCTATGCCGCGCCTCCGGTGGGCGATTTGCGTTGGAAGGCGCCTCAGCCTGTTCCGGCCTGGACCGGCGTGCAAAAGGCGGACCATTTCGGCGCACGCTGCATGCAGAACAATGTTTTCGGGGACATGGTGTTCAAGGACGCGGGCATGAGCGAGGACTGCCTGAATCTGAATGTCTGGACGCCCGCGAAATCCGGGCACGACAAGCTTCCTGTAATGGTCTGGATTTACGGCGGCGGTTTTCAAGCAGGAGCTACCTCGGAGCCGCGGCAAAACGGTGAGAAGCTGGCGAGCAAGGGTGTTGTGGTGGTCAGCATGAATTACCGGCTCGGAATTTTTGGCTTCTATTCCCATCCCGAGCTGACCAAGGAATCTGGGCATAATTCCTCCGGCAACTACGGCCTGCTGGACCAGTTGGAAGCTTTGCGCTGGGTGCATAAGAATATCGCCGCTTTCGGGGGAGATCCAAACAAGGTCACCATCTTTGGCGAATCGGCCGGCTCGTTCTCGGTGAGCGCGCAGATGGCCTCACCGCTGGCCAAAGGTCTGTTCGCCCGCGCTATCGGAGAGAGTGGAGCGTTTTTCGGCAGCACGCTGGCGGCTATGGCGGTTTCAAAAACGGAAGCGGATGGAGCCAAGTTCGCAACGGCACAGAAAGGGTCTTCCATCGCGGAGATGCGCGCGATCCCAGCCGACAAGCTGCTCGCGGCATCGAAATCGGGCGGCGACTATCGTTTCGGCCCGAACATCGACGGATATTTCATGCCGGCTTCCGCCGCGGAGATCTATGCCTCAGGCAAACAGAGCCACGTACCGTTGATGGCCGGCTGGAACGCCCAGGAGATGTCGTACCAGGCGATTTTGGCAAAGACCACGGCGGCAAAGTTCCGCGAACAGGTACATCAAAAATTCCCGGCCGACGAAGCGACGGTTTTGAAGGTCTACGCCGCGGGTTCGGACCAGGAAGGTATGACCTCGGCCATCGATCTTGCGAGCGATCAGTTTATCGTCTTTGGAACATGGAAATGGATTGAGATGCAGCGCAAGACCAGCGGCAAGCCGGTTTATGAATACATCTTCGGCCGCGTTCGTCCCGCTGATCCCGATAACAAGTTCCAGGGAGTTGCATCGAACCTTTTCGGAGCCGTGCATGCCTCGGAAATCGAGTATGTGTTCGGAACGCTCGATTCGCTCAAAGGCTTCACTTGGCAGCCTGAGGACTACAAGCTTTCCGACCTGATGCAGACCTATTGGAGCAACTTCGCGAAGACCGGCGATCCCAATGGGTCGGGGCTGCCCAAGTGGCCCCGCAATGATGAAAAGGATGGCTACTCGGTGATGCACCTGGACGTGGATGCCCATTCGGCTCCGGAAGCGCATCGCGACCGGTACGAGTTCCTGGATAGCTTCTACGCAAGGCCGGCCAAACAGGTGGAGTAACAAGGGGAGTAACATTTCGCTCCGCTGGTGTCGCCTAGAGTAATGCGATGCAGCGTCTAATCCGTTTTATTGCCGGCGCACTGTTGGCCGCCGGCCTGATAGCGGCCCAGGAGCCGCAAGCCCCGGCCACGAACGCTCCTCCGCGTCCCGCCGCCGGCGGATTCAACATCCGGAATTTTCTCGCCATCGGCGCGGCGCCCGATCCGGCTGCGGTGGAACGCGGGCAGAAACTTTATGTCACAAACTGCGGATTCTGCCACGGAACCAATGCCACTGGCGGCAACTCCGGTCCGGACCTGGTGCGTTCCGTCCTGGTGCTGCACGACGAAGGCAGCGGCGCCCAAATCGGTCCAGTGATCTTGAATGGCCGTCTGGACAAAGGGATGCCGAAGTTCCCGCTGACGGAACCGCAGATAAAAGATATCGCCGCGTTTCTGCTGTCGCGCAGCCAGGCCGCGGCCAACCGCGGCGAATACAAAATTCTAGATGTTGTGACTGGAGATGCGCACGCCGGTGAAACCTACTTCAGCGCACATTGCGCCAACTGCCATTCCGCAACCGGCGACTTGGCGCATGTCGCTGCCAAGTTTGACCCAGTGGCGCTGCAATCCAGATTTCTTTATCCGGTGACTAGGGCATTGCCTGGCATGCGGGGACCTCCTCCCGATCCTCGCGCGCGAGCCACCGTGACGGTTACGTTGCCCTCGGGCCAGTCTTACGCGGGCACGCTGGAATATCTGGATGATTTCACCGTTGCTATGAAAGATTCCTCGGGCGAATATCATTCCTGGCCAATCGAGGGGAGCGGGGTGAAAGTGGCCGTGCACGATCCCCTAAAAGACCACGCGGAGCTGTTGAAGCAATACACCGACGCCGACATGCACAACGTGCTGGCGTATCTGGAGACACTGAAGTGAAATTCCTTCTTCTGTGCTTAAGCGCCGGGCTCGTGTACGCGCAGGCGCTCGATCCCGCCAAGCTACTCCAGCCACCTACCGACACTTGGCCCACCTACAACGGCGACTATTCCGGCCGGCGCTTCAGCCCGCTTGAGCAGATCAACGCAGGCAACGTCCGCAACCTCGGCTTGGCTTGGGTTTATCGCGCCGACACCGGCGGAGGCAGCCCCTTCGGAAATCAAATCAAAGCCACGCCGCTCGAAGTAAACGGCGTGCTCTATTTCACCCTCCCCGATCACGCCTGGGCCGTGGATGCCCGCAATGGCCGCGAGCTTTGGCATTTCCGCTGGCAGACGAAGGGCGGCATTCACATCGGGAATCGCGGAGTGGGGATCTACGGCAATTGGCTCTTTTTCGAAACCCCGGATGACTATCTGGTTTCGCTCGACAAGAACACCGGACGCGAGCGTTGGGCCGTCGAGATCGCGGACCTCAAGCAGCAGTATTTCTCCACGCCCGCGCCGTTGGTCATCGGCAATCATGTGCTGATCGGCGTGGGCGGCGATTCGCTCGACGTTCCCGGGTATCTCGAGGCGCGGGATCCCGAGACCGGCAAGGTGCAATGGCGCTGGAATAGCGAACCACAGCCCGGCGAACCGGGTTCGGAAACCTGGCCGAATAAAGACGCCATGGCGCACGGCGGTGGCATGACCTGGATGCCCGGCACTTACGATCCCAGCCTCAATTTGATCTATTGGGGCACCGGCAATCCTAATCCAGTGCACTCCGGCCAAGGCCGCAAAGGCGACAATCTGTGGACCTGCTCATTGGTGGCTCTGAATGCCGACACCGGAAAAATGGCCTGGTGGTTTCAAGCTTCGCCCCACGACACGCATGACTGGGACAACGTGGAGACTCCAGTTTTGTTCGATGCCGAGTTCGACGGCCAGCCCACGAAACTAGTGGCGCAGGCCAGCCGCAATGGCTACTTCTTTGTCCTGGATCGGACCAACGGAAAGCATCTGGTGAGCGCACCGTTCATCGACATCAATTGGTCGAAAGGTGTGGACTCGCGGGGTGAGCCGATCCCGAATCCAGCCAAGGAGCCCAAGACCGATGGCACGCTGGTATCCCCGGCATCGGGTGGCGCAACCAACTGGCCGCCGCCGGCCTTCGATCCCAACTCGGGGCTCTTTTTCGTCAATACTTCGCAGTCGTACAGCGTTTATTACCTCACCGACACCGACGATCGTCCGGAGGGCTACGGCGGCCGTGATAGCGGCGTGTGGTCGCAGTCGGCACTCAAAGCTATCGATTATAAAACCGGCAAGATTCGCTGGTCGCATCCATTCCGCGGCGAAGGCTTTGGAACGCCCGGAGTCTTGACCACGGCCGGCAAGCTGCTCTTCACGGGCGATCCTTCCGGCAACTTCATCGCCTTCGACCCAGCCACTGGGAAAATTCTGTGGCACTCCAAACTCGCAGCAGGAGTAAGCAATGGGCCGATGACGTACTCGCTCGATGGCCGGCAATACTTGGTAGTGGGCGCAGGCGACATGCTGTACGCGTTCACGCTGCCTGGGTCAGAATGAATCAGGAGAAACTTGAATGAGTTATTCGAGAAGAGATTTTGCACGGATGGCCACTGCCGCCCTCCCGCTAGCACGCATGCTTGCTAAGCCAATCGATTCCAAGGTCGCCGGCGTGCGGCTGGGCGTGCAGTCTTA
>JBEKJJ010000144.1:0-18042 GCA_050011295.1 Bryobacteraceae bacterium | reverse complement strand
TGTGCCGAGCCGCGAAGCACGCGGCAGCGCCGGGCGCCGTAGTGGTTGTGCGCAGCTTTCGGGAGCCTGGCGCTGACGCTCAAAA
Source organism: Bryobacteraceae bacterium (assembly GCA_050011295.1). Classification (GTDB taxonomy): domain Bacteria; phylum Acidobacteriota; class Terriglobia; order Bryobacterales; family Bryobacteraceae; genus Palsa-89. The sequence continues at coordinate 17,957 of JBEKJJ010000144.1, read as the reverse complement.
TAACTGGGCCGCACGCGACCGTTCGTTGCTGTGGGGCGCTGTGAATGTGACCCCCGCCGGAGCCCTATGCTCCACATTCTGAAACGTCACCCGTTTCCGGTGCAGGCATTTTTCCGTCAATCCTTGGTGCTGACGTACGCATTTCCAGCCGATATCCTCGAACCGCTACTTCCGCCCGGCCTGGCGCTCGATACCTACGGCGATTTTGGCTTTCTCGCCATCGCCCTGGTGCAGACGGAGCGGCTGTGTCCAAGCTTTTTGCCGGCTGCGCTGGGCCGCGATTTTTTCTTGAGCGGCTACCGCATCTTCGCTCGTCTCGCCGGCAGAACCGGCTCTTTGCGGGGTCTGCGGATTCTCCGCAGCGATACCAACCATCGATGGATGGTGACCGCCGGGAATCTGCTCACCCACTATCACTACCGCCTGTGCCAGTCGGAACTAGGCGAGCGCCCAGACGAAATTGAATGGAATATTCGAACCCAGCACCAGGAGGCCGACTTGCATGTAATCGCGCATACCGGCGATGAACCCGCGCTTCCGCCCGCTGGATCGCCGTTCGTGAATCTCAAAGACGCGCGCAGATTTGCAGGCCCGTTGCCATACACGTTCGATTACGAAGCCCAGACTCACTCCATCATCCGCATCCAGGGTGTACGGCGGGAATGGCATCCGAAACCCGTGCGTGTCGAGGTTCTTCAAAACACATTTCTCGAGCAGCCGCCGTTCAACCGCGTCGCGCCGATCCTGGCCAACGCATTCCACGTGCACGATGTCCCTTACCGATGGGAGCGCGGCGTACGCATTCCACTGGAGGCAAAATGACCCGTACAACTTATCAAGGGCTACAGCAAATCTTCAACTACAATCGTCCGTTCTACGTTCGTACGCTCTGGGGCGTGATGGCGATCATCATCTTTTCAGCCTGGTTGCCTCTCGCGCTCCGTGCGTTGCTCCTGGCTGGCGCGGGAGCCGCGCTTTTCTGGACCTGCGCATCGCTCGCCGTCTCGCACTACGTCTACGATCGATCTGCTTTCTACACACTCCGCTGGCTCCCGGCGTGCCTCTCGCGCCCGCCAGCGCGCTGGATCAATATCCATTCCGGTATCGACGAATGTAGCCACGTCATTTCGTCCACGTTCCCTGGCTCCGAGGGACAGATCGTGGACATTTATGATCCGCACGAAATGACTGAGCCATCCATCGGATACGCCCGCCGCCTGACCGCAGCGTCATCACCCACTGCGGATTGGCGTACGCTACCCGCTCTGGACCAGCAGTTCGACGCCGCGTTTCTGATATTCGCCGCCCACGAGCTCCGGCACCATGCTGCTCGCGTGCAGCTCTTTCAGGAAATTGCGCGGATCCTCCGACCTGGAGGCGAACTGGTGCTGGTGGAACACTCGCGCGATTGGGCCAACTTCCTCGCGTTCGGCCCCGGGTTCCTCCACTTCTTCACCGAGCGAGCCTGGCGACATGCGGCAGAAGCAGCCAGCCTTTCCATACGCATGCACCGTACCATCACGCCGTTCGTCCACGTATTTGTCTTCGGGAGACAGTCATGAATATTTACCTTCACTTGAAAATTGTCGGCGCCCTACTTGTGACACTCGCTCTTGCGAACACTCAGTTTGGCCGCTACTTCCAATGGAAAAAGGAGCTGGGCCAACTATCTCTGCTGACTCGGCAGATCTTCCAGGTGCATGGATTTTTCATCGCATTGGTGGTTGGGCTGATGGGTGTGTGCTCTTTGTTTTACACGGATGCACTGCTCGGGTCGGGAGCCTTGAGCCGGATTGTCTTGACCGGTCTAGTAATGTTCTGGCTTTCCCGATTGGCAATCCAGTTCTTCGTCTACGATCCAGCCATCTGGCGGGGACGGCGGTTCTACACTGTCATGCACGTGGCTTTCTCGATCTTCTGGATTTACGTCGTACTCACCTACAGCGCAGCGCTGCACATCGCGTGGCAGGCAACTCCGTCTTCCACTGGTCCTTCAGCGTTGTAAAGCGGCGCGAGATAGATTCCATGCCGCGCGGCTATTGTCTCAATCTCCTCCACACGCTCGGGAGTGATGGCTCCTCTTCCTTGAGAGAACGGTTCAAAACGGCCCTCGAGCGCGAGCGCCATGCCTTCGAGTAGACATCCGTGCGCCACATCGGGAAACGGATGGCGATTCAGAATGCCACGAAAATCCGGCGTGAACCTCATTCCGCCCGTCACTTGGCCCAGGCCTCCGAAAAAGATTTTGGCGTCGGGCATATCTGCGCTGGGAGACAGATTCTTCGGATAACCTGCATCGCATATAATCGCACGCGGCGCGATCCGGCCCAACAGAAGCGAAGAGGACGCGAGACTGGCCGCACAAATCACAACGTCCGCCTCCGCCGAGAATCGCTTGAGATCCGTCGCGATTTCCACTTCAACGCCATCTGCTTCCAACTCCGCTGCAAGTCTTCGTAGCCTTTCTACGTTGCGCGCGTGGAGCAGTACGCGCCTCACTAGCGGCGCCAAACAACGGGCGCAGCCGGAGCCCACGTCTCCTGTCGCTCCCACAATCAGCAGCGTCGATCCTTCCAGATCTCGGCCTTCCATCGCGCACATCTTCCGGATGCCTTGAACGATGAAACCAACCGTCAACGTATTTCCAGTGGTGAAAACGGTGGCGCGTCTTTCCGGAAGCTGTTCGAAGTTTCCCTCAATCAAGATGGAACTGAACCCGCCGAGACTTACAATCCTCGCTCCGGCCTGGATCGCGCACGCTGCGGCCGCTCGAACGCGGGCGAGATTGTCATGCACGTAAAGAGCTTCCAGACGGTCGGGAGGAATGAAGGAGTCGATGTACACGCCGCGCGCCGTAGCGCCGGTCGACGATCCCACTTCGACATGGCACACTGCTCTCGGCGGAATCCACGGCAGGATGTCCTCCACCTCATCATCCGCCAGAGGAGCATGCTCCGGACCGCGCAGGACCGCCAGTACGTCCGCGGCCGCTCGCCAACTTTCCGGATGCCCGATCAGCGCGAAATCTAGACCGGCAACTGAGCTACCCATCGAAGGGTTACCTCGCCGGGGATGCCCAGCTTGTCCAGTGTCTTCAGATACTGCTGCAGCGACACTCCGCGAAGCACAGCCGCGCTTAGGCTGATCTCGAACAGCGACGGCTTTACACAAGTCGCGTGGCACACTTCGCAATGCCCATCCTTGCATTCCTTCCTCAGCATCTCGGCGAGGGTGGTCATCACTTCCAGATGCAGCCGGTGCACTTTGTCGTCGAAGCGCTGGGAGTCTAAGGCTCGCTCCGCTCTGAGGATCGACATGGCGTGATCCACGTGCTCTTCTTCCTCCGCCGCGATGGAGGCAAAGGTTTTGCCAAGACTCCCTGGCGCAACTTTGCCCACGCGGGCGTAGCTCGCGACGGCAAACGATTCCAGCATGATCTCCTGAACGATCAGGCAGCCAATAAAATCGCGCTCCGCGATGCAGCCGAGGAACGCGCCGCGCAGCCGTTTCCAATGCTTGGCGTCGACATTATTCGATACGTCCACGCCAATCTTGCGGCCCTCGGCCGCGAACCGCGCAGCGTGCCCCCGTTCGCCCTGGGCGTGCTCCAATGCATCAGCTACTTCTTCCGGATCGTCACATATCTCCGCCAATGACTTGTAGTTCATCGCAGCGAGTAGTTCGCCGGTAATCGCCTGCGCCAGGACGTCCTGCCAAATCGGAGCACTGGGTGCAGGCGCGGAATTACACTCCGCCGCATTTGAGGAATTAAAACCAATCGCCGGTTCCATCCGTCCTCCTGAGCATCGGTACGCAGAAAAGACGGACAGGTTCCATGTTTTTTTTGGCGCGAATCTAATACGCCCGGCAAAGCGCGCTATTTGTGCAATCCGTGCGCGCGCAAATACTCCACCAGCGCGGCTGGATGGTCCGTTTGAATTCCGTCCGCGCCCCGGTCGACGGCGTTTTGCCAGAACTCGGGCTTATCGGCGTCCCACAAACGATCCACGTAGATCTTCAATTTCAAACGTTTCGCCGCCGCGATGACGTCGTCATTAAAATCGCCTTTGTCGAAAGCAGCTATGTGCAGTGTCAAATCCCCGGCCAATTTTTCCAACTTTGCGGCGTTGCCAGCTTCGGGCATCGCGGCCAAGGACGGATCGAGCGCCAGCACGCCCTTCAAAAATCCCGGATCTCCATAGATCACTACGTTCGCGAGCATATCCGTCTTCTTCAGCGCAGCCACCAGATCGGCCGGCGACAGCTCTTTCGAATCCACATAGACGCCGATCTTGCCGTGAGCCAGATTCAACGCTTCTTCGAAAGTCGGCACTTTTGTTCCGGCGAACTTGGCATCGAACTTGGCTCCGGCATCCAGCGCGCGAACTTGATCAAACGTGAGTTCCCGGACCTTCCCCGTTCCACCGGTTGTGCGATTCACCGTTCCGTCGTGCATCAGCACCAGCCTGCCGTCGGATGTGGTCCGGACATCCAGCTCGAAGAAGTCCGCGCCTGCTTCAATGGCCGCCTCAAAAGCGGGCAGCGTGTTTTCCGGATGAGCCAGGTGTTCGCCGCGATGCGAAACCACCACAATCTGCGCGGCGATGAAAAGTGTTGCGAGCATCTTCGAATTCTCTCTAGAACATCAGACGCAGAGCAACTTCAGTTACACGTCCCGCTTGCGAGCTGGTCGCCGTGGAATTGAAGCTTCAGACCCTCGAGGCCGGCGGGGTCCCGCCAACAACACACGCGTAAAGCTTTGTTTCGAATACGTCGATAGCTTCAGTACGAGCCGCGATGAAGTCTCCAGGTATGTCGTTGTCCAGAACCACCGGAGCGATGTGCGGCGCGCTCGCCATTCTCCTCGGGTCTGTGGTGCTTGTGGGATGGGCGGCCCACTCCACGCTACTTATTCAAGTTGCGCCGAATCTGGCCCCCATGCAGCGCAATACTGCGGTCAGTTTTGCCCTGACTGGGCTCGCTCTCCTGGGGATCGTGTGGAGCAAGCCTCAGATCACGTTCATCGGCTGTGCCATCACGGCGACTTTGGCCGCCGGTACACTACTTGAGTTTCTGCTGCACGCCAATCTTGGAATCGACCAACTCCTGGGTGTCACCTACATTGCGACGCGTGCTTCGGGACCCGGCCGCATGGCGCCCACCACAGCCATCTGTTTCATTCTTCTTGCCGGATGTTTTCTATTGGCCCAGACAAACCTGGTCACCAACCGTTCCACGATGCTTGGCCTCGCGGGCTCGCTTGTTGCCGCTGTGGGTTCCACGTGCTGCATCAGCGTGCTGCTGGGTACTGGGGACGCTTTCGCCTGGGCGGGCCTGGCGCGCGTCGCCTTTCACACCGGACTTGGCTTTTTGCTGCTGGGGATCGGCGTCGCAGCCTTGGCCTGGGATATCACCCCGCGCGGGTTGGGCGAACCCGCCTGGGTGCCCATCGGAGCCTGCATTTTCCTTACAACATTCAGAGTCGGAATATGGCAGGCGTTTTCGGCTAAGAACCATACCAGGATGGATCTTCTATCCGGCTTGGCCCTGTTGGGAGCGCTATTGGGCGCGGTCGTATTTGGAATGCTAGTCCACTTCGCTTTGAAAGCACATTTGCAACGCGCCGCCCTGCGCTCCGTGAATCGAAGACTGGAGCAGGAGATGGTGGAGCGCCGCCGCGCAGAGGAGTCCGCGCATGCAGCCAACCGCGCCAAAAGCGAGTTCCTGGCGAACATGAGCCACGAGATCCGCACTCCCATGACCGGCGTACTCGGGATGATTGACCTGGTACTCTCCACCAGCCTTTCCACCGAACAGGCCGAGTATTTGGGGATGGCCAAGTCCTCCGCGGACGCGCTGCTAACTTTGCTCAATGACATCCTAGACCTCTCGAAAATTGAAGCGAAGAAGCTGGACCTTTCGCCCGTCGCGTTTTCGATCCGCGAGTGCATTCGCGGATCCGTTCGTATGTTCGATGTCCCCGCCAAAGCGAAAGGACTCGAACTCACCATCCGGATAGAACCAAGTACGTGGGACGCGGCCATTGGAGATCCCCTACGCTTACGTCAGGTACTGGTCAACCTGATCGGCAATGCGCTCAAGTTTACCGAGCGCGGCCGCGTATCGGTGAACGCCCAGATTGAAAACCCCTCCGAGGGGGAGTTGGTTCTTCGCGTTGAGGTAACCGATACTGGGATCGGCATTCCGGCCGAGATGCACGAGCTGATTTTTTATCCTTTCCGGCAAGCCGATGGATCGCCTACGCGGCGCTACTGTGGCACCGGCTTGGGACTCACCATTTCGGCCCGCTTGGTGGAACTTATGGGAGGACAGATTGGAGTGATCAGCGACGTCGGAAAAGGAAGCACGTTCTTCTTCACAGTCCAGCTCGCGTCGGCCCGCGCCCATACGAACGTATCTGCTGAAATGCATGCTTTGGCTTCGGCAGTCAATCCCAGACCAGCTGGCGTGCATTCACTGCACATCCTGGTGGCCGAGGATAACGTGGTGAATCAAAGACTGGCCTCGGAATTCCTGAAAAGGGACGGCCACTCCCTCGTTGTAGTAGGCGATGGTCAACAAGCCGTGACGGCCGCCCGGGATCAGGCCTTCGATCTGGTATTGATGGACGTCCACATGCCTTCCATGGACGGTCTAAAAGCGACCGCCGAGATTCGGGCTGCCGAGAACGGTACAGGAAGACACCTGCCCATCGTCGCCATGACTGCGAGCGCCATGCATGGCGATCAGGAGAAGTGCCTACAGGCGGGCATGGACGACTATCTGACCAAGCCCATCGATATCGCGAGCCTACGCCAGACGCTCGCCAAGTTCGCCCCGGCCCAGACCGCGCGCCCCTCCTCAAGCGCAGCCCACCAGTAGCTGTCTGACGTCCCGCCAATCCCCAGCCCTCAGCCCCCAGCCCCCAGCCCCGCCCCCGTGTTACGTTGAACCTATGAAGAAAGCACTGGCCCTTTGCATCCTCGCGGCAGCGCCCATTCTGGCCGCCGAAAACGGCGCGATGAATCCCGCCGAACGCGCGTTTCTAATCGAACAACTCGAGAAATCGAAGAAGGATTTCCTCGCAAGCATCGACGGCCTCACCGCCGCACAGTGGAAATTCAAGCCGTCGCCCGAAGTGTGGTCCGTGGCTGAATGCGCCGAGCACATTATTCTCGCGGAGGATTTCCTGAAAGGCTTCGCCATGTCAACGTTAAATAGCCCCGCCGTGGAGCGGCCAGCCACCTCCACCGCCGAACAGGACCAGAAGATAGTGGCGATGGTAGGCGATCGCAGCCATAAAGCCAAAGCTCCTGAGCCGATCGTTCCCAGTGGAAAATTCGCAACTCCGGCTGATGCCGCCGCCGAATTTACCGCGCGCCGCGACAAGAACTTGGAATATGCGCGCACCACCACTGATGAACTGCGAGTGCACTCCGCCAAGGGCCCCATCGGAACCATGGACTCCTACCAGATTTGGCTGTTGCTGGCATCCCATACCGGGCGTCACACCGAGCAGATCCGGGAAGTTGAGGCCAATCCCGATTATCCGAAGACCACCGCGCAAGTCCAAGCGCGCTAAGACCCTATCATTTCACCGGTCGAAAGTACTGAAGTTTCTCACAATTTCGTCCGATACAATGATCGGTAGATCCGTGATATGAACGATCGGACAAAATCGCTTCTCAACGACACTCGCAATTTGGCCCGGGAACAGGTAGCCGCGGCCTGGCAACTCCATATTGACCGCGTTCAGGAAGCCCTCATCGAAAGAGGTCCTGAAGAAATTGAGCAGATCTTCGAGGAACGGCTGGCCGGCCTAGCCAACTGCCTGGAAGAACAGCATCGCAATACATTAGAACTCCGCTTGACGGAAGCTGCCCAACAGGAAGAGCAGCATCGCAACGCGCTGCAGGCTCGCGTGAATGAGGCCGCCGCGGAAGCGCGCGCCACAGCGGAACGCGAGCTATCCAGAAAACTGAATCAAGCCGTCCGCTGTCTGCGGGGTTCTGAAAACGGGGATTGGAGCACGGAGTTGGCCCAGGCCACCCAAGGCTTCTGCGATCGCGCGGCGGTGTTCACCCTCCAAAATGGCAGCCTGCATCTGGAGGCCTCGCGTGGGGCCGTTCCCGCGAAGCCCGTGGAGGACGTTCCCTTGGATGCCGCGCCAGCCTTCGCCAGCGCGGTGGAATCCAGAGATACCGTGATCGCCATGCGAACTAAGGGCGAGTTATCCCCGCGCATCGCTTCCTGGACCGGCGAGGCCGAATCCTGGAGAAGCTATATCTTTCCAGTTGCCGCGCGCGGGCAGGTATTGGGTTTGCTTTATGCCGACTCCGACCAGCACGGCGTAGAATCCAGCGCTTTGGAATTGCTGACCATGACCGCCGGTGCTTTTGCCGGGGAACATGCGGCAGCCGCCAAACCCGCCGAACTAGTGAGCATCACACCCTCTGCTGCCGGTCAAAAGCCGGTCACCGTGGCCTGGACTTCACTCACCCGCGAGCAACAGGATTTGCACCAGCGGGCGCAGCGCTTCGCTCGCGTACAAGTAGCCGAGATCCGGCTTTATAAATCCGAAAATGTCAAAAAGGGACGTGCCAACCGCAGTTTATATGCGTCTCTTAAGACAGAGATCGATGCCGCGCGGGAGGCTTATAGTAACGACTATCTTGCCGCGTCCGATACGATGGTAGATTATCTCCATCCGGAATTGGTGCGAACTCTTGCCAATGATGACGCTGAGCTGCTTGGCCCCGATTATCCGGGCCCGCTCGTCTAAACTCTGGCTGGCCCTGGCCTTTGCCTCACTGGCCTGCTGGAGCACGCCCCTACCCTCGCTCGAAACCCTAACGGCCACCTACCGCAAAACACCCAACCCACGTACACGCGCCGCGGTGCTCCACTTCGCAACATCGCATCCCAGCGATCCATCCGGCGCCCTGGCCTTCCTGGCGCTCGGAGCCACCGAAATCGACCAGCGCCAGTTCGGCGACGCTCTGCGGCATTTGGAAGCAGCCCGCAAGCGCCTCCCCAAACTGGCTGACACCATCGGATATCTATCCGCTGTTTCGCAGTCCGAGCTCCGTGATTTCTCGGCGTCTGAAAAATCCTTGCAGCCGGTCTGGCAATCCGCGCCCGCATCGCCCTGGATCGCCAAATCGGTGATCCTGGAAGCCAACTCCTTCCTCCAGTTGAACCAAGCTCCGAAAGCCGCAGCCCTCGTCGATCAGCATTTCGCCGATCTTACCGAACAGCAAGCGGACCTCTTGCTCGCCCGCGCCTATGCGGCCCAAGGAAACACTACTGCTGCAACCGCGCGCTATCAGAAAATCTACATCGAGCATCCGCTAACTCCGGAGGCGTCCGACGCCGAATCCGCTCTAGCCGGAACCGGAACGCTCCCGCCCGGTTCAATGCTCGCGCGCGCGTTCAGGCTGATCGATGGCGGCGATTATTCTCGCGCCCGCAAGGAACTGACCCCGCTTCTACCGCAACTGACCGGCGCAGATCTCGACCTGGCTCGCGTTCGTATGGGAGCCGCCCAATATCTGGCGGGAGAATACAAACCAGCCTATCAACACCTGATTTCGTTTCAAGCCTCCACAGCCGACGCGGAGGCTGAGCGGCTGTACTATTTGACGCAATGTACCCGCAAGCTCGACAAGATTGACGAAATGGCCACGCATCTGGACCATCTCTCTGAAGCCTATCCACAATCCCTTTGGCGATTGCAGGCATTGATCGCAACCGCCAATTACTATGCGGCACACGATCAGAAGGACACCGCCGAACCGCTTTACCATACCTGTTACGCATCGTTCCCGAGCGATCCTCGCTCCGCCCAGTGCCACTGGAAGTTTGCGTGGGCTCAGTACCTCGGCGATCCCGCCAGCGCCGAGAATCTGCTGCGCGACCATTTGAAGCGCTATCCGGATTCAGACCACGCGAGCCCCGCCATCTTTTTCTTAGGACGGATCGCCGAATCAAAGCAGGATTGGGGCGCCGCGCGGGTCTATTACGAGCGCATCAACAGCTTATATCCGAATTACTACTACGCCATGCTGGCCCGCGCCCGGCTTACTCAGCCGGCCGTTTCATCAGCCGCGCGATCGGCTGAGGTTTCGCAATTCTTAAACGCTCTTTCGCTCCAGAAGCCCGGCCGCCCCGAAACTTTCGTGGCGAATCAGACCAGCAAGGATCGCATTGAGCGCGCCCGCATGCTCTCGAGCGCCGGATTGGATGACTTCGCGGAAGGCGAGCTGCGCTACGGAGCCAAAGTGGACGGCCAACCGCAGCTCATGGCCCTGGAATTGGCCGAACTCGCCAACCGCCGCGAGGCTCCAGATCAAGGCATTCGCTTCATCAAGCGCTTCGCGCCCGCATATTTGTCCATGGCCATGGACACAGCTCCCGATAAATTCTGGCGCCTGGCTTTCCCCCTGCCGTACCGGAGTTCCATCGAGACCTACGCGCGCGAGCGCTCCATCGATCCGTATTTGGTCGCGGCCCTGATCCGCCAGGAATCGGAGTTCAATCCGAAAGCGATTTCCCGCTCCAACGCCCGCGGCTTAACCCAGGTACTTCCCGGAACCGGCCGTGAGCTCAGCCGGAAGCTCAAAATCCCGCGCTACAGCACCGCCATGCTATTCGCGCCGGATACGAATGTGAAAATCGGCACCTACTATTTGAAGGCGCTCTTGGATCAACACCAAGGCAGATGGGAGGCGACGCTAGCGTCCTATAATGCCGGCAAATCCCGCGTAACGGGATGGCTGAATGGCGCAACCTATCGCGATCCCGCCGAATTTGTCGAAAGCATTCCTTTCAGCGAAACCCGTGCCTACGTCCAGAGCGTATTACGGAACGCCGAAGTCTACCGCCGGCTGTACAGCAAGTAGCACCTACACACTAATCACCGGGCACGGCGACTGCCGGATAATCGAATAAACGTTCGTCCGCAACCGCCCCAGCGTCCGGCTCGCGTGACCTCGCCCGATCACCACCAAATCCGCACCGTGATGCAGCGCCGCTTCCCGTACCACGTGAGGAATCTCACCCGCGCCCAAGCAAAGCTGCGCCATCACGCCGGCCGTCTCCTGCATTTTCCCGATGGCCTTTCGCGCCTCGTCTTCGAGAAATGCCTGCAAGTCCGCTTCAAAATATCTCTGCGGCCGCGTCTCCGCGCAGGGGACCGCGTGAATCAGCCACAGCTTGGCATGGAAATCCTGCGCGAGCTTGGCCGCGAATTGCATGGCCGGGATGCTCTTATCTGTCAGGTCTACCGCGCACATGATCCGCTCAAAGGACGCCGAGTTGGGAGGCGTTTCCTCCACATGCACGCCAGTCCACACCGGGCAGGCCGCATCGTGCAATACCTTAGCGGTTACGGAGCCAAGCAACATGCTCCGGAAAATCCCGTAGCCGTGCGTCGGCATCATGATCAGATCCGTGCCATTCGCGGCCGCATAGTTATTGATCACTTCCGACGCGTCGCCCTCCAGCATCTCGCGCCGAAGGGTGATCCCTTCGAATTCGTTCTTCAGGTAGGATTCAAATTCGTTTTGGCGCGCCTCGCGGATCGCGCCCGTATCCACCAAAGCCATATACCCGTACCAGTCCGTCACATAACCGGGAGGCAATTGCAGAACGTGCAGTAACGTAACCTCGGCCTGGAACTTCTTAGCCATGGTCGCAACGAACGGAGCTGCCGCCGTCGAGCTGTCCGACATATCGATAGGAAAGAGAATCTTTTGGAAGGTTTGCATATGAAATGTTTGCATGACGCACTCCTAACTAAAGAGAATGCACGCGGGATGCCAGCGCGCAAGCCCTCAGTTGGCCACCAGTTGCGCCGGCGGGTGCGCAATTTCACCCAGGAACTCTAACTCACCTGGAGCACTGCGGCCCCACGAATCGCATCATTCTTCAGCGCATTCAGCGCCCGATTCGCATCGGCCAGCGGGAAAACCTCAGTCTCCACATGTACCGGAATCTCGGCCGCGATGCGCAAAAAATCATGACCATCCTGCCGAGTATTGTTGGCCACGCTGCGAATCACGCGCTCTTCGTACAGCAGATCGTAATCGAGCGGCGGGATAGTGCTCATGTGAATGCCGCCCAGTATCAGCGCCCCGGCTTTCTTCAAAGCCTTTAACGCCGCAGGAACAATCTCCCCGGCGGGCGCGAACACGATGGCGCTATCCAGCTTCACCGGCGGAGGGTCAACCGTGCCGCCCGCCCACACCGCACCCAACTCCAGCGCCAGCTTCTGGTGCCGCTGATCGCGCGTACAGGCATACACTTCAGCTCCCCAGTGCCGCGCCACTTGGATCGCCACATGCGCGGCCGCTCCAAAACCATACAGGCCAAGGCGGCCGCCCCGCTGAATATCCGCGAGCCGCAGGCACCGGAACCCGATAATCCCGGCGCACAATAACGGCGCAGCGGCAAGATCGGCAAACCCTTCCGGGATCGGATACACGAAGCTCTCCTCCGCCAGCGCGTATTCCGCATAGCCGCCATCCACCGTGTAGCCGGTAAAGCTAGGATGGTCGCAAAGATTTTCCCGCCCGGCCTTGCAGTACTCGCAAGTTCCGTCGGTGGAGTGCAGCCACGCGATGCCCACGCGTGTCCCAATCGGATAGAGTTTCGCGCCGGCACCCGCGGCCTCCACCGTCCCCACCACTTGATGCCCCGGCGTGATCGGCGACTTACGCGGAGTGAGCTCGCCTTCAATCACGTGCAGATCCGTGCGGCAAACCCCGCACGCGTTCACGCGAACCAGCACCTGCCCGTCCCCCGGCTCCGGCTTCGGAACGTCGGTGAGCTCAAGCGGGTTTTTCTCAATCGGCGCGGGTGAGCGAAGAATGCAGGCTTTCATACGTACGCCAAGCCGGAGGCTTGTCCAACATAGTAACCTGAGTTGGAATGACCATTCCTGGCCGCCATTTCGCCAATAACCTAGTCTTGCGCCGAACGTTGCTTTTTCAACTCGTGCGCCGCGATTTCGAGACACGCTTCATCGGCTCGGCAGTAGGTTGGCTATGGGGACTGATTCATCCCATTGTGCTGCTGGTTAGTTGGGTCTTTGTATTCCAGGTCTGCATGCACGCCACGCTCCCTCCGAACGAAGTCACGCGCAATTATTCTTTGTTCCTCTTCTGCGGTTTTCTCCCTTGGCTGCTCTTTCAAGAGACCGTCGTCCGGTCGGCATCCTCGCTGCTCGATAACACCAACTTGATCACCAAAACAGTTTTCCCAGCGGAAATCGTTCCGGTGTCCATTTTCCTTTCCTCACTAATCAGCCATCTCATGGCCCTCGTTCTGGTAGTCGCGGTGGTGGGCTTCTACAACGGGCACTTCAGCCTCTGGATGTTTTCGCTGCCCATTTACATGGTGCTGATCGGCTTGTTTTCGATCGGCGTAGGCTGGTTCGTTTCCAGCCTCCAGGTCTATCTGCGCGACACCGCGCAAGTGATCTCGGTGGTCCTAACGTTCTGGTTCTGGATGACACCCATTTTCATCACCGAGCAGATGGTTCCTGCGCCTTTCCGATTTCTACTCCGCGCAAATCCGCTAGCCTACGTGGTTCGCGCTTATCGCGACCGGCTACTTTCCTACCGCATCCCCAGCCTGCACGATTTTGCGATCGTAGCTGCCTACTCCGTCACGGTGTTCGTCCTAGGCGGACTCTTCTTCCGCCATTTGAAGCGCGGATTCGCGGATGTGCTGTAAGAAGAATCCAGAATCCAGGAGCCAGAAGTCCGAATAAACAATGACGCCAGCGCCGCAGCGCCGGATCCCTCCTTCTGGCTTCTGAATTCTGACTCCTGGATTCTCCTTACCTCAGCTCCGCTGTCGCCGGCCGTTCGACAACCGCATAGCTGAGCGCCATCGCGCTCCACGCTGTCGCCGCCGCCGAAATCCACTGATCGTGATCGTGCGGGAACCCGCTCTGGAAATACGGCTGGAATTTCGGTGCACGGCTCGCCACGTGCCAGGAGCCGTCCTCCAATTGCGTTTTCAACAAATAGCCGACACCGCGCCGGTAAACTTCATCATTGGCAGGCACGCCCAACTCGTGCATCGTAAACAGCACGCTCCCCGTCGCATAAGCATCGCTCGCGAGATCCGCCGTTTGCGCCCATCCGCCATCCGCGCGCTGCAGCGCCATGAGATTCTTTAGCGGCTCTTCCAGCGACCCACGATCCCGGCCGGCCCACTTTAGGCCCAACAATTGCATGTTCCGATCTTCGGTATTGCGAGCCGGGGCTGCCTCGAGCCAAGCCGCGGCGCGCTGGACACGCTGCTCGAATTCCGCCTTTCGGCCCGGAAGCCCATAGATGGACAGCGCACGAATCGACATCGCGGTGCGGGAAAAATCGCCATCTTCAATTGGCGGCCGCGCGTTCCCGTCCAGGTGCCAGTTTCCATCCTTGCGCTGTTGCCCTGCCATGTTGTGGATCAACGCATCGATAGCACGGTCCGCCGGCGCTCCCTCCGCCGCCAATTGCAGCAGCGAATAACTGGTAGTGTCCACTGCTCCTGGCGGGTCCATGCGCAGCAGCAGAACCTGCTCAAACGATGCCCACTGCAGCTTGACCGTTTTCAACTGCGCGGCGGCCGCTGCTTCGTCCACTTTGATTCCGTCGACGCGAGCTACCGATACCGCCAGGCCCGTGAGATTCTGCGCGTGACACGAAACGCAACCTCCCTCCTTGAAAAAGTCTCCGCTGCTGTGCTGCAAAAGCGCGATGCTTTTCGCGGCGGCTTCCTTTGGGCTGGCGAGCTTGCTCTCGCCGGCTGGAACCAAAACGGCCGCTATCGCAACATCCTTATGTTCGATGCCGAGCGCATCCAACACCGGAGGATAGTTAAACTTCATGGCCCAGTCCGCGGCCGTCTCGCCCGCCTTCGATTTGATGTTCTTGTCCGCGCCTTTTTCTAACAGCAACCGGATTGCAGCCATGTCCGGCCGATCCGTCCCGATCGCCAGCATCAGCGGAGTCATTCCCCGCACGTCCTGAAGATTCACGTGCGCTCCAGCCTGGAGCAGTAACTTCACGGCGTCCGCGCCACCCGTGAGTGTCGCGAGGTGCAACGCGGTGAAGCTGCCGAGCGCGATGGGGCCATTCTTCACCCGTCCACCCTCGGCCGCGTCCACCACGTTGACATCCGCGCCCTTGGCGAGTAACAGCTTCATCGATTCAATATTGCCGAGAGCAGCCGCATACATCAATGCAGTATCGCCGAAACGGTTCTTAGCGTTAATGTCGGCGCCCTTCGCGAGTAACAGCCTTACACTTTCGGTATCGTTCGCTTCCGCCGCTACATGCAGAGCCGAGTTTTCATCCTGAGTACGCGCCGAAACATCCGCGCCCTTTTCAATCAGCAGTTTCACCGTCTCGGCGTTTCCATCCTGCGCGGCAGCGATGATTAAGGGCGTCCGGCCCTGCTTGGAGCGCGCATTGACGTTCGCACCCTTCTCCACCAGCAAACGAACCTTGGCAAGATCGCCGGCACACCACAGCAGCGCGGTCGCGTCAAAGGCATTCTTGGCATTCACATCCGCCCCGGCGCTCAGCAGCAGCTGCATCGCATCCAGACTCCCGTACGCGGCCGCAAACATCAACGGAGTGGATTCGCGCTGGTCCTTGGTATTAACGTCCGCCGTTTTCACCAGGCTCCGCAGGGCCGCGAGGTCGTTATTGCGAACCGCCAGATAGAAACTATCGCTAGGTTGCTCAGCTACAGCAACTACTGCACCCAACACCAACAGACATACGCTCGAGGTTAGATTTCGACGCATCACCCGTTCACGCTCCTTGAGGGACTTTCATACATTATATGTTGTGTGCAGGGCGCAATGACCCTGTACCTAAGTCCTATACTGGTTTTTAGTTGGAACCCCTCGCCTACCAGTCGCTCCTCGACGTCTCTAAAGCGATCTTGCAGCATCGCGATCTCACCGGCCTTTTTCGCGACCTCTCCACCCGCCTGCGCTCGATTCTGCGCTTCGATTTCCTGAACCTGGTGCTGCACGACGCCAGTACCAATACAATGCGCCTGCACATCCTGGAGAGCGCCTCGGGTGCCCCGGTGGAAGCGCCGCAGCTCGAACTCGCGCCCGAAGAATCCCCTTCCGGATGGGTTTTCCTGCACCAGGAACCGCTCATCATTCCCGACGTCCGCCTGGAAACACGCTGGCCCAGCGTAATGGAGCTTCTGCGGAGCAACAACATCGTGACGTCCTGCTGGCTGCCTCTTACCACTGCGCAGCACCGCCTGGGAGCGCTGGTATTTGGCTTCGGACCGGCTCCCTCAGTCCAGGAACAGCTCGACTTGATGACTCAGATTGCCGCCCAGGTGGCCGTCGCAGTGGACAACACGCTGAACTTCGAGAAAGTTGAAAAATACCAGCGGCAATTGGCGCGCGAGCGGGATCGCCTCCAGGTTCTGCTCGAGATCACGAATACATTGGTATCGGAACTGGATATTCGCGATTTGTTTCCCCGCATCACAGCGTGCGTGCGCCGTGCCGTTCCGCACGAATATTCGAGCCTCGCTCTGCGCGTGCCCGGGACCGATCAACTCCGCGTTCACGCCCTGGTGTTTGACGGACCCGGCAGCGTGCTAGAAGAGGGCGCCACTGCCGCGATGAGCGAAACGCCCGCCGGCGAAGCTGTCGAAACCCGGCGCCCAGTCATTCTGGATACCGAAGCTCTGGCGCGAGTCTCATCCCCGATAGTCCAGCGGCTTGCCGCGGCAGGTTTAAAATCCATCTGTTGCCTTCCCTTAATTACACGCCTGCATGTGCTCGGCACGCTCAACGTCGGCAGCACTCGCGAACGCGCCTTCAGCGATTCAGACATCGATTTCCTGAGCCAGGTGGCCGGCCAGGCCGCCATCGCCATCGAAAATGCGACATCCTACCAGGAAATCGGCCAACTCAAGGATCAATTAGCCGAAGAAAAACTATATTTGCAGGACGAAATCCGGACCGATCGGAACTTTGGCGAAATTATCGGCGACAGCCCGCAGTTTCGCAGCGTCCTCGATCAAGTGGAAACCGTAGCGCCGACCGACGCTTCCGTTCTGATCCTGGGAGAAACCGGAACAGGAAAGGAACTGATCGCGCGCGCCATTCACGATCTGAGCGGCCGCCGCGAGCGCACGTTCGTCAAGCTCAACTGTGCGGCCATCCCAACCGGGCTACTCGAAAGCGAGCTCTTCGGCCACGAAAAAGGCGCCTTCACCGGAGCCATCATGCAAAAGGCCGGCCGGTTCGAATTAGCGAACAAAGGAACGCTATTTCTGGATGAAATCGGCGATATTCCGCTTGAGTTGCAACCGAAACTCTTGCGCGCTCTTCAGGAGCACGAATTCGAGCGCCTGGGTGGCACGCGCACCATCAAAGTGGACGTGCGGCTGGTAGCCGCCACCAATCGCGACCTGGCGCAGATGATCAATGAGCGCCAGTTCCGCACCGATCTTTATTACCGGCTCAGCGTGTTCCCGATTTCTGTGCCGCCGCTGCGCGAGCGCGCCGATGACATCCCCAAGCTGGTGCGCTACTTCACCCAGAAGTTCGCACGCCGCATGAACAAACACGTGGAAAGCATTTCGCAGGAGACCATGGATGCCCTGGTCCGCTATCCCTGGCCGGGCAATGTGCGGGAACTGGAAAACCTGATCGAGCGCGCAGTAATCCTGACGCGCGGCACCACGCTCCAAATCCCAATCTCCGAGCTTCGCCCCGCCTCAACCGAAACCGCATCGCCAGTGACACTGGAAGAAGCAGAACGCGACCACATCCGCCGCGTTCTGGAACGCTCAAACGGAGTAGTAGGCGGCCCCAACGGCGCCGCCGCGAAGCTAGGCATGAAGCGCACCACGCTGCAATCCAAAATGAAAAAGTTAGGGATCGCGAAGTAACGTTTCTCGTTTCTCGTTTC
>JBEKJJ010000143.1:0-18047 GCA_050011295.1 Bryobacteraceae bacterium | reverse complement strand
GGCGCCTTGGGGAAGGCCGTCGAACTGTTGGAACACGGGTTTCGGCAATTGTTTGAGGCAGCCGACACCCCGAAGCCCGTGACGAGGCACCGAAGAGGTGTGCCCGCGAATCGGCGGGCGGCGCGACCGCGCAAGTAGTCCCCGGACATCGCTGGTTGCAGCTGAGCGGTCTTGAGGACATTTTGTCCTCGGTTCTTGACCGCCGGGAGGATCGAGCCAGGCGACCCGCTACGCATGGTCGCGCGTCGATCAACCTTGCGCTATTTCCGCGCCAAAGGCGAATCAACAACGACAGCTGGAACCGCTAACCCGACGGGGCTCCCGCAAACGAGACTCCGAAGCGGCTCTGGCATGGTGGTGCGTTGCGGTGCATAGGCGTCGCTATTACTTGCGGAGATCTTTCTGGAACCAATGGTGCGCATATGGTTCATTATTGAAGGGCTCCACCTCGACGAACCCAGCTCTCTCGTAGAGATGCTTTGCTTCAGAGAGCGAGCGGTTAGTCTCCAGTCGCAGGATCACCATTCCCCGTGACGCGGCCTCCGCCGACAGTCGTTCCAGCAAACGTCGCCCCAATCCAAGCCCGCGCACGTCAGAAGCCACCCACATCCGCTTTACCTCAGCAATCTGTGTGTCAATGTGAAGCTTGAGCGCCCCGCATCCCACCGCTGCTCCCAGTAAGTTTGCGACCAGTAGCAGCCCATTCGGCAACGTCATCTCCTCATCGCTTGCGGAGATGCTCTGCGCAGGATCGAAACCGGTATCGAACCGGTGGCCAAGCTCCTCGAAGTACGACCGCAGGCAATATCGGGCGTCGATGTCACGCGGGTCGATGATCTCAACCCGCACTTGCGACGCGAGGATGAGCCTTTCAACGTCGGCCATCGCGGTAACCAGACGGTCCCGCTGCGGCTCCGTCAGCGGCGTCAAAATCGATGCCGCGAGTTCATTGGATGAGCGGTCCAATACCGCCCGCTCTCGAAGACCCTTACCGGTCAATCGCACTTTTCGTACGCGACCATCGCCGTCATCGGGATCGGTGGTAACTAGCCGATCTGCCTCTAGCCGGCGCAACTGCCGGCTGAAGTATCCCGAGTCCAAGCCAAGACGGGCGCGCAGCAGCCTTACCTCAGACCCAGCCGGCTCAATTTCCCACAGCAGTCGCGACAACCCCAGTGAGCGTCCACGAGAAAGATAGGCATCGTCCAGCGCGCCGATTCGCTGAGTAACGGCGCGGTTGAAGCGCCGAACCAAATCAATCTGATTTTGCTTCATTCTCTGACTATAGTCAGAGAATTACATTTTGGAAAGATGCCCCTGTTAATAGCTATGTACTGGGCGTGTCATTTTCGCGTGGTCAGGCGTAAACAGAATCGTTACCTTCTGAACCTCCCCCGCTTCACCATCCACCAATCCCACGGCGTCGAAAGACTGGAGGAGGTGTTCAAGCTGTGGTAGCGACCCCGGCATGAGCACGAGGACCTTCCAGCGTTCCTCCGCTTTCCGGCTCGCTTCGGGCCTGCTAAGATCGAACTTCGGACATGCGAAAATTCTGGCTTCTGGCGGTTGCGCTCGGTGCGGCCGCTTTCGCTCAGGAGTATGCGACTGATGCAACGATCGAGTTCGAAAATCCGTGGGTCCAGATTGTGCGCGCCCACTATCTGCCGCTTGAGAAGACCGCCGAACACGAGCATCCTCCCTCGCCAACGGTCTATATTTACGTCACTGATGGTGGGCGCCTGAAGCTGGCACACGGGCGAAGAGCCGGTTATTCGCCCTGCGGTAAAGGCGGGCGGGATACGTTTTCAAAAGGCGGTGTATGAGCGACACGTCGTCGAGGAGCTGGATGGCATCGAGAGCGAGTATCTGCGGATCGAATTGAAGACCGAGCGCGTGGACCTGCCCGAACAGGATGTCCGCCGCCCTCCCGCCGACAACACGCCCTATGAGAGCCGCATGATCCGGATTCTGCGTGTACACTGCGCCGCGCACAGCGCATGCCCGGCTTCGGCGCATCCGGAAGGCCCGGCAGTTGTGGTGACCGGCGGAAAATTCAGGTCGCTCGCGCCAGATTCCGCGCCAGTTCAAGACGATTCGGACGCCGCGATTGAGCAGGTGCGTATCGAGCTGAAAACGCCCCCCGCGCCGTGAGGATTGCAGAGGGAGAGGCTTGGTCGGGTCGACTCCCGAGGCCGGGTATTACTTTGAAACTCGTGTTGAACACTTGTCCACGTTGAGGACAGCTAATGCCTCTATTCTCTCCCCACGTCCTTCGCTTTCTTATCGTCGCGCAGTCCCACAAACTTGCTGTGTCGAAGATGGCCATCTGACGTCCATTCGACAAACTCGAACTCCCCAACGACCCGCGGCTCTACCCACCGACATTCCACCATCTTTGCGGCGGTCAGACCGGCGCCCCAACGCCCAGCCTTTCTCAGGCAGATTCGCAAAGGGCCATTCCTTGATTTCAAGCGGCTTGACTTTCTTGTACAATTCCGCTCTTGATGCCGGAGTGAAGCACTGCGGGTTCGGGCGGCATATATCAACTTGTTGCCATCGCGGTAGCCGATGACGAGCGCACCGAAGTTCTTGAGCGACGGCGTGAATCCGGCGATCACGAACTCCTGACTTTGATCGACGCGCATTTTCTGCCAAGCGCCGGAGCGCAGGCCCGGCTCATAACTGCTGTTCCGGCGTTTTGCAACGAGACCTTCCAGGCCCTGTGCTTTGACCGAACGAATCAGGTCCGCCACGCTTGCTTCAAGGATCGGTGAATATCGTATGGGGTCCGCCAGCGTCGGCAGAACGTGTTCTTCGATTAGCTCCCGCCGCTTCACCAATGGCTCGGCCATCACTTCCCGGCCATGAAGCAACAACAGATCGAATATAAAAAAGTGCAGCGGGATGCCTGCGCGCCCATAGTTCTGCAGGTTATTGAAGGAGGGCCGGGCCGTCTTGATCGAGCGCGACGACTTCGCCGTCAATCACCGTCTCATCCGGCATTGAGGCGAGAGCTCTGACGATGCTCGGAGACCGGGTGCCAAAGTCATTGTTATTGCGCGAGCGTAGCTCGACTTTGCCGCCGCCCTTGATCGCCAGCGCTCTGTAGCCGTCGAGTTTAATCTCAATCAGCCATTCGGGTCCCTCGGGAAGCTTCTCCGTGCGCAGAAGTAACATTGGTTCGATAAAAGCGACTCTAGGCAATTTCTTAGACATCGAAGTCAAAGCATAGCGCTCAGTATTGCGAACACTCAAACGGGTTGATATACCCCGAGTGAATGCTGTACTTGAAATTCAGGGACGGGATCTTTCAGAAACGGATGGCCAGTCCTGAATACGCTGCCATCCCATGTAGGAATCGTCACCGAAGATTCTTAGCTGGCCGCTCTTAACGAACAGCGTTCTTTTCGACCTCAAGCCATTTCACCGCCAGTTTGACGGGATCACTCGATAGGTCGATTGGTGTGCTCTCCTGCTCACCGCCCTCGACGAGGAAAACCGCGAGGACGCCACTGGTCGTAGGACGCAATTCCAGTCTTTTGGCGCCGATTTCCAGACGAAAAATGGAATCCACCCAAACCGCCCGCACTAGGATTCGCCTGGGGTGACCAATTTCTCGACAAGCGGTCAGCAGACCATTTAGGAATGGTCCGTTGCGCAGGGCGTCGGCGTGTGGTGCGACTTGCAGTGCCGACGATCGAGCGGCCTCTCGCGCGGCGGCTTCGCGCGCCAGCGCTTTGGGGTCCCTCTCCTCTCGTGATTCAATCGCCTTGAGATTACTTTCCAGGTTGTCGAGGAAGCTCATGCTTCTTAGGATAGCGATGTCTCGCCGAAGACCACCTGATCGTATATTGTCCGGTTAACCGTTCGAACAAGTTGAAGGCGGCAAACACGCAGTACGCCACCAAGCGCACCAGGTGCAGGTGCTTCCTTTCAACCTGCCGTTGAACACGCGGCCCTGCCATTTGTTCCAACGCTAGACTTGACTCAGGGTTGTCCCTAGCCAACTTCACCCCGGCAGCCCCACGCTCCAGCCCACCGCATTCGACCATGACGATTTCATCTTCGAGCTGAAGATGGACGGATTCCGGGCGCTGGCGTACGTGCGCAGGACGGAACACCAGGCTAAGAATCTTGATCGACACCGCCGATAGAGATACATGAGACTATCTCTTGTCGTCGCGGTTGCGGCCGGCACGCTCGTCCGGGCCGCCGATCCCACGCCTTTGAATCTAAAGACCGGCGAATGGGAATATGGCGTAACCATGCAAATGACTGGCATGCCGCAAATGACCCGTCAGATGCCGCAAATCCCCCCTGACCAGCTTGCCAAACTTCCGCCTGAGCAGCGAGCCAAGGTCGAGGCAGCTATGAAGAACGCGGGCAACATCGCTGCCGGCAAGCCCACGATCAGTCAAAGCTGTATCAAAAAAGAAGACCTAATCAACTTCAACCCGACTGGCATGGCGAAATCCTGCAAGATGACGGTGACCAGCACTTCGTCCAGCAGGTTTGAAGCTAAGGTGGAGTGTAGCGATCCGAACAACAAATCTGCCAGCACGATCGTTGCTGAGGCTCCGAGTTCGGAATTGCTGAAGTTCTCCGTTGTCTCCAGCGGCACCGCGAATGGCCAGGCCATGAATATGACGGTCAATGGCACCGGCAAATGGCTTAGTGCCAGCTGCACGGACAAATAGTCCGTACGTATTCGACGTCGTAGGCTCGATGGCGTGGATCTTCGCGATCGGCCGCTGATCGAACGTAAACGCCAGCTCCGGTCCATCATTCTCAAGGAACCATCCGTCTTGCTGCAGGCCGATCACATCGAGCGGAACGGCATCGAGTTCTTCCGTCTGACCTGCGAACAGGACCTGGAAGGAATCGTGGCCAAGCTGAAGCATGGGCGCTACGGCGGGGGATGGTTCAAGATCCGGAATCCGAAGTATTCGCAGCGCGAAGGGCGGCGCGAATTGTTTGAGAAGAGGCGCACCTGGTGATCAACTCCGGCCAGACATTCCCGCTCACCACGCAGTCCGTTGGCTTGGCCATCGAGCGCTTAGTGGGCTTCGCCTTCTTCTTTCCGTATCGATCGTGTTCGCGCTCATTTCGTTTCTCCTGACCGGGTTGCGGTCGTGACCATCCATCACTCACGCCGGGAGAAACAGCAAGTCAATTGTCAACGATTAGGCTGGGCCACATCAGGCAGATATCGGATCAAGGGCAATTGACGGGTTGGGTCCCTTTTTATGTACCCCGACAAAACAGGTCCGTACCGCACTAGGAACAGGCATTGGGTGCTTCAATGTACCTATGTACCTTTCGTTGAACGGTGTGCCGATTGGAGGCAAGCTCGCGTGGCCGGACTTTGCTCACCTCGCGTCGCGCACTGGCTTCAAAGGTGTGGATGTTGCGCTCGAAGAGTGCATGGCTCTCGGACTGGATGGCACGCGCCACACACTGGAAGAAACAAAACTTCGGCCGGCATTCGCGAATCTGCCCACGGAATTCCGTAAGGACGAGGCCACTTTTCGCTCCACCCTTCCCAAGCTCGAAGAGGCTGCGCCATTTATGGCGGCCATCGGATGCCCGCGCATGATGACCTGGATCATGCCTTCGAGCGACACTCCTAAGGACGAACTGCGTCGGACGTACAAGAAGCGCTTCACAGAATGCGCGAATATTCTGGCCCGCTCCCACTGCAGATTGGGGTTGGAATTTCTCGGCCCGCTCCACTTCCGGCGGCAATCTCCGAACGTGTTCATTTGGAAGATGCCGGAGATGTTGGAATTCGCCGAAGAGTGCGGAACCAACGTAGGGTTGACGCTCGATTCCTGGCATTGGCATCACGCCGGCGCTACCACTGCGGACATCCTCGCGGCGGGCAAGGATCGAATCGTCGTGGTGCATTTCAACGATGCGCCAAACATCGCCCCCGAACAAATTCGCGACGACCAGCGCCTGCTGCCGGGCGAGGGCGTGATCAATCTTTCCGGATTTCTCCAGGCCCTCGAAAAAATCGGCTATTCGGATTCGCTAAGCGTGGAAGTGTTCGGCCGGGGGCTCAAGGAGATGCCGCCGGCCGAAAGCGCCAAGTTGTGCCTGGACTACGGACGCGCGGCTTTCAAGAAAGCGGGTATTTCCGAGAGTTAAGCCGGCGGCGGACCGCAACCAGAACCCCGAGTGTCACGCTCAGCAATCGGCAGCGTGCCTGGCTCGGGTACGCCGAGCGTCGTTGGCGGAAAGGTCTGAAGCTGGATATTGTCGAGTGAAATTCCCAGCGAGTCGGACAGTCGGTTTTGTCGGGTACATATAAAAGGACTCGTACCCGCCAATTTGCCACAACCCTATGCGGCGTTCACGGAGCTCGATCAATCCACTCGGGGTTGACGTTCTTCCTGACACTGCGCGTCGTTGGGAAATGGCGATATCGGGCCACCAAGGCTAATTGTCCTTTGGCTTGGTCTTACTCCCCGGCGGTCTTCCGCGGCGTTTGACTTCGGACATCCACTTCGGCGGCCGACCTCGACGTTTTCCGCGACCACGCGCCATGTTCTCCAGAACCATGATTGCTTCGTCCACCGCTTGCCGCTCGGTTCGAAGCTCGTCGAGCATTTTGTCTATTTCCATACTTGAAGGCTAACACTGTACAAACCAAGTACCGACGTTCGCTCGAAGACCGCTAAGACATGATCGCTGACGAAGCCGCGCAGCGCGTGCGCGTGCCAGTTGACCGCGGCTATGATCTTCGCCAGCGTCACGCCTTTGGAGCGTTTCATCAGCGCGATGGATTCGGCCTTCTTGTTGGCGCGGTCCGCCTTTCGCTTCTTGGCTTGATTCTTGGCAGGGCCGGCTTTCTTCGCGGGCCGTGGCTTTCTTGGCGGGCGTACGCTTCGGTTTCGGCTGCGGAACCGCAGGCGCCGATGCGTTCTTTTCCAATTCAGTCGTGCTGTTCATTGGCGTTTCTCCTGACCGGGTTGCGGTCGTGACCATTCATCGCTCTGAACAGGAGAAACAGCAAGTCAATTCTTGAACGATTAGGTTGAGGCCCCTTAGGCAGACGTCAGATCGGGGCAATTGGCGGGTCAAGGTCCTTTTTTATATACCCGACAAAACCTAGCTTCTCATCCTTTCAGGAGGGGTTATCTCATTCGCTCGTGAGATGTCAAGAACGCCTGGAGCCTTGTACGGGAAACGGTTCGATACGCCTCCCACTGAATGAAACGCTCGCTTGAGCGGACCCAGGCTGCAACGCCCGCCGCTCCGCGCACCAATGATCTTTGTTTTGGTTTTAGCCGCCGCCGGCATCGCAAGTCGCGACGAAACGTTTCTGGTCTTCGCATCACTACCCTGCGTGTAGTCTGATTTCTTAGAACACCCAAGTGAAGTCTCTTCGGCAGCGGTACTTTCAAACCCCGATGCGTTGTTTTCCAATTCAGTCGTGCTGCTCATTGCGTTTCTCCTGACCGGGTTGCGGTCGTGACCATTTGACGACTCCGTTCGGGAGAAACAGCAAGGCAATTCTCCAGCGATTAGGCTGAGGGCAGATTAGCCTTACATCGGATCAGGGCATTAAATTGGCAAATTAGGGCCCTTTTTCATGTACCCGACAAAATGCCGCTTGCAAAAGCAGCGTCATTGCGATGGCGGTGATTAGCCTGCTCAAGCTGGCCACATGCAACTGCACGTCGGGAGTCCAGGTCTCGCTGCCATCCTGCGGCCTTTTGGCCACTCCTTGGTGAAAATAGCGTGGCCGGGCTGGCGCAACTGAACCGTGTAACCGGCGACGTTGTCCTTCAATGCGTTGTGCAAGGCGGCGCCGAAAGCGCTGACATTGAGGTAGTAAGAAAAGATGCCGATGATGGGAGGATGGGGCGCGAACTGCAGCTTGCTTTCCTCGGGGCCGCGGTCCGAGAAGACACCCACAGCGTTCTACGGCCGGAAGAAGTGATCCCGGATCTTGCTCTCATCGATCGCGAGACCTTTGACGTGGTCGGCGACAAGTTGTCGCAGTTCGGCGTCAGACGGGCGGGTTGGACCAGGCAATGATTTTATGGCGGGCCACTTATTTTGAGATCACAATTTCGACGCGGCGATTGCGTTGGCGGCCGGCGGGATCGTCGCTGCCGTCAGGTTTCGTGTTCGGCACAACGGAATTGGCGGAGCCGAAGCCTCGCGTAACCAAAGTGGCCGCGTTTAAGCTTCCTTTGGAGACAAGCCACGCTTTCACCGATTCTGCGCGCTGTTCAGAGAGGCGCGCGTTGTAGGAGGCGACACCCTTCGAATCGGTGTGCCCTTCCACGCGTACGATACCCTTGCTCTTCGCGCGAATGATCTTTATCACCTGATCCAACGCCTTAGCTGCATCGGGACGAATGGTGGACTTATCGAAATCGAAGAGAACGTCAGCGGCCAAATATAGCCGCAGTTCTTTGGGAGACTCCTGAACGGTCAATACTTGGCCTGGATGATAAAGCGTAATACCGGGCTCGTAGAGCGAGCCCCCGGGTTTGGTGAGCGTCACCGGTCCGTTTGTGAGCGCGACCGGACCATTAGTCAGCGGACCGACTGACTTGGTCAGCGAGGTATCCTCCGGCTTAGCGCCGGCTCCTGTAGCCTTCGCTGCGCCGTAAATCACCGCGCCGGTGATCTCAATTTCGTAGTACCCTCCCAGCCGGATCGTTCCCTGCTGCGGGATCACATACAGAGTGAACCTGCGTGGACTATCCAGATCTCCTGCTGGCGACACTTGCTCCAGTTTGTCCGTCGAAACGATGATGCTGTGCGAAAGGAACTTCCCATTCTCATAAAGATCGAAACTCAACCCTTGCCGCAAGGGATTGCCGAAGACTCCCAGCGATTTGAATCCAAACTTCATAATGACGTGGCCGGGTCCGGCGGAGAAGGAGTAATAGACATTGCCGGTCACATTGTCCACGTTGCCCTTGTTGATACCTGGCCCGAGCGGTGTCGGCGACTTTGGATCGTGCGACTGCGCGTAGACCGAGTGCAGCATTGCCACGACTAGAGCGAGCCATGCCTTCTTCATAACCTAAGACCAAACTTTCTCCCTCGAATCGCCGGAATCCATGGCCTCAGTCTTTCCCAGCCGGCTTTCGTCGGGGCCCGGACCAACGTCGGGGTCAAAGTGTTCCCATCTTTGATCCGAAACAACGCCACAGTATACACCGAGCCGGAGCATCGACCCCTCGTATTCTTGGCGATGCATCTCCAGGGCACCAGCAGCGAACCCGGTGGCTAGCTTCCTGGCGCCACCTCCGGCGGCATTCTGGCAAGCGCTAGAAGGCGTGCAACGCTCGCGATCTTCGGATATTATCGGAGTGCCATGAAGAACCGGATGACCGCGACGTTGCTCCTTGCCGCGGTCGCCCTTGCCCAGCAAACCCAAAATCAATATGAGCCGCCGAACGGGGCGGGCGCCGGTCAGGAAGGCCCAGGAAAATCCGGTCAGCCCTTCGCCATAATAAGTCCGGCTCCCAGCGGTCTGGCAGGCCGAAAGAGTTACTAAGTCGGCTGTCAGAGGTTGCTGCAGAATCTCTCGCGCGTACAGCTTCCGGCTTTCCGGAGAACCGGCCAACACGATCGCCGAATCCAGTGGCGACTCCCGATTCGCCACCGCGTGCGTTGCAAAATGTAAGGTCGAATATGTTTCCGGGCGCGACTGGCGGTAGGCAGCAGGTGTAGCGGCGGCAGATTCATAGGCCCGCTTTTCGGAGAAATGCTTCTCGACACCTTCCAGTTCCGTCTTCACATTGGATAAACGCTGGAACTCTGTGCCATCGTCCCCGGGATCTCCAAACAGGAGCAAGCGGCGCTCGGGAATATTTTCGGCCCTGCGCAGAAGGGCGAGCGACGGTGCCAGGGAAACTGTCGCGTCCTCGATCCAGTAGTGGCTACCATCGTCCGCCGGCAGGGATTCAAAGTTGAGCTGGTGCAGAATGCCGTCAGGTTCAATGACAACATTGCTGCCCTTGGGTACGCGATACGCACCCAGAAGGTGCGCGAAAAGCCAACGGCCCGGCTATCGGGAACTCGGGGGAGCCGCGGGATGCCGGCCCTCCTTGTTTAGAAACTCCAAAACCACGTTGTTGCAGACGGAATTTACAAACGCCCCGAAACGTTCCGGTTGGGCAACTCCGGCGCCCTGACGCAAAGCTTTCAGAGCCCGAAATAGCGTCTCCTGCTGAACGTCCTCCGCCAGGAACGGCGCTAGTCTTTTAGCGCGCAGCTTGGGGACGATGAATTTTCCAAAATAGACACTGAAATGGGACTCGGTCGCGGGATCTCCCTCGGCTAGGCGTTTCAGCGAAGCGTCGAATATGTAGAATTCCAACCGTTGGCCGCCTCTGTCCCATCCATTATATAGACGGGGCTGTGTATACAGATGGATTCGCAGTTGGTCTGTCTGTCTTCCCGGATTGATCGCGCGCGCTGTAGCCATGCCGCATAAGATAGTTAAACTTTCGCGCAATCCGTTTCACGCAAGTCTGGGGCTAGCTTTGCCTGGCTGAGGTGTAACGCCACGGGCGTTCGGCTCACTACCTTCCCGTATGGCGGCAGCCCCGGTTCTACAACCAGCCGAGACCAAGCGAAAGCGCAGGTCCAGCACGTATTATCCACTCCAATTATCCTTCTCATACGTGGCGCGCAGCCGCGGTCAAGTAATCCAGCGGGGATTGGGGCAGACCCTCCAAATCAGCAGCACTTGCATCATTGCAAAGCCTATCGAGGATCTCAGCCCGGCAACCACGGATGTCGTCTTGTCGATCAGGTGGCCGGCCAAGTTGGAAGATGGGACGCATCTGCAATGCGTCGTTCAGGCAAAGCCGTATTGGGATAGCTTAGGTGTGACCGAATTCGTCATTCTCAAGCACGAGTTCCGGACCGCTTCCAATGCCCTGGGCCTGAGGATAATACACAATCCCCAGCAGCCGTGCACAAACCCGGCTTCGGCGCCGTCCGTCCGGGATGGCGATTCATTCCGCCGCAAAAACCAGTAGTTGATACACCGTCAAAATTCCGAGTGGATTCACGCGGCGGTACGCGCGAGCGCGGCGCTGATAACCGTCTAGAAGCAGTTCGAATCCATGTCGGGCCCCCACAAACATTAAGGAATCCTGAGAGAAGAAGTTCGAAAACCGTATCTTTTTTGGGAGCCAGCCATTTAGGGGCGGAAACTGCTCTCGACAAGTTTTCGACACCATCGGCCGCTTCATCGTTCCCACGGTGATCAACTCCGGCGAGACATTCCCGCTCACCGCCTAGTACCCTTCCGGTTTTTCCGTCGAGTGCCCGGTCATCACCCACCGCTTCGGCAGTCCCGATGCGAAACCGTGAGCAAACCAAACGCCCTAAGCGGGATCTGACAGATATCGAACCTTCCTCCTGTGACGACGAACACTGAATCGGTCCGGTATATTGGATGGAATGAGATCGTGCCTTGCTGCGATTCTTTTCTGCTTGATCGTTCTTCGATCGCTTGCGCATGGAGCCGAGCCGTCGCGACCGAACGTCCCGCCGAGGAGCTATCGTGACTGGACCGTCTATGGGGGCGGGCCGGAAAGCATTCGCTATTCGATTCTTGATCAGATCAATCGCGCCAACGTCCAGAGGCTCCAAGTTGCGTGGACATTTGATACGGGTGATGCGTTAGAGGGATCGGAGATGCAGTGCAATCCGATTGTTGTCGCCGGCGTACTCTTCGCCACCACCCCGAAACTGCGGGTCATCGCTCTAGACGCGGCCACCGGGAAGCTACGCTGGAGTTTCGATCCCAACGAAGGCGCAGCGGTCACGCATGCGATTCGAAACCGGGGCGTCACCTATTGGTCGGACGGACACGATCAGCGGGTTCTTTTCGTCTCGCGACACTGGCTCTACGCCCTCAACGCCCGCACCGGATTGCCGATCACGGCTTTCGGCGCCGGGGGCCGCGTGGACTTGCGGGAAGGTTTGGGCCGCGATCGGCGCGAAATCTCGATCTCTGCCACAAGTCCTGGAATTATCTACCGCGACCTTTTCATCATTAGCGGGTTGATGGCAGAGGATCTTCCAGCCCCTCCTGGCGACATCCGCGCTTTTGACGTGCGTACCGGGACCATTCGCTGGAGCTTTCACACCATCCCGCATCCGGGCGAGTTCGGCTATGACACCTGGCCGAAAGATGCGTGGAAGCAGAGCGGATCGGCGAATAACTGGTCGGGCATGAGCTTGGATGAAAAACGCGGGCTCTTATTTGTCCCCACCGGATCAGCGGCCTTCGACTTCTTCGGTTCGAACCGCATTGGCGACGACCTGTTCGCCAACTCGCTGCTGGCACTCCGGGCTGAGACTGGCGAACGCGTGTGGCATTTCCAAGCTGTTAAACACGATCTGTGGGATCGCGATTTTCCCGCGCCGCCCAACCTGGTAACGGTCAAGCGCGGCAACAAGTTGGTGGACGCTGTCGCGCAAATTACCAAAGCCGGCGTGGTGTTTGTTTTCGACCGCGTGACGGGCAAGCCGCTGTTCCCAATCGAATATCGCTCAGTGCCGGCGTCCGACGTAGAAGGTGAATTGACATCGAAGACGCAGCCGTTTCCGCTGAAGCCGCCCCCGTTTGCACGGCAAATCCTGACCGAGGACATGCTGACGCATCGAACGGAGGAAGCGCATCAGGCCGTCCTTGAGGTGTTTCGGAGGGTTCGCAGCGCCGGGCAGTTTGTTCCTCCCAGCCGCGAAGGTACCCTCGTCTTTCCCGGTTTTGACGGTGGCGGCGAGTGGGGCGGCGCGGCATTCGATCGTGCTTCGGGATTACTGTACGTCAATTCCAATGAGATGCCCTGGATTTTGCGGCTGATCGAGCGCCCCAAAGTGGAGGGCCGCACCACCGGGCGCAATCTGTATCTGGCCCACTGCGCCACTTGCCATCACGCGGACCTCCAGGGTAGTCCGCCCGATTTTCCCGCGCTCACCAACATCAGCGCCAAGTTCTCCGAAGAAGAAATTCGCACACTCGTTTATGAGGGCCGTGGCCGAATGCCGGCATTTACGAAGCTGTCAAGAGATGAGATAACCGCGCTCGACCACTTCCTGCTGACCGGCGAAGATGTACCGGTTGATGCACCGGCCTCGGAGAGTCCATGGCCTTTCGGCTTGAAATACACAATCGATGGATATAACCGGTTTCTCGACCCCGATGGTTACCCGGCCGTTGAACCGCCATGGGGCACGCTGAATGCGATCAATCTCACCACGGGCGAGATTGCGTGGAAAATCCCATTCGGCGAAATCCCCGAGCTGGCCGCTAAAGGGTTACGCAATACAGGGAGCGAAAACTATGGCGGACCCGTAGTTACAGCCGGCGGCCTGCTATTCATCGGCGCGACAGACTACGACCGAAAATTCCACGCCTACGATAAATCGAACGGCCGGCTTTTGTGGGAGACGACGCTGCCCGCTGGAGGCAATGCCACGCCTGCTACTTACGAAGTGAACGGCCGTCAATTTGTGGTGATTGCGGCCGGCGGCGGCAAGTCAAAACAGCCGTCCGGAGGCAGTTACGTAGCGTTCGCCCTGCCACAGTGAGCGCGGCGGGCGTGGTTATCGCGTGACGTCATTCGGCGTATACGCTCAGGACAAAGCCCGACACGCTGTTAATGGGCCAGTCTGAATACTTTGTCTTGAACTCCATAGTGAGTCGCTTGCCAGCCTCGTCGGCATCGACGCCTTGCCGCTTGAGTTCCAATGCCCGTGTCCGCAGGCCGGTGATGAATGCCTTCTCTTGCGCTACCAAAGAGCCGTCTCCGACAGCGCTGTGATCGGGCAATACGTGTACCGCTCCTAACTTGGCCACCTGGTCCAGCACTCGAATCCAGCTCGCTGGCGTACCTCCATCGCCGTAGATGTTCGGTACTACCATATTCTGCACCACATCTCCTGAGATCAAGGTTTTATCGGGTTCTACAAACGTGAGCTCGTCACCCTTGGTATGCGCGCCACCGAACCAGAGCAGCCGTGCCTTCACGCCTCCTCCGAGATCGAGAACCCGCTCTTTGTCGAAGGTCTCATCCGGCGGCGGAAGTTTTGCATCGGCGAGTAACTCCTTCCACTGAGCATTGCGACTCGAAAACATTTCGATCATTTCCGCGCCGTGCTTCTCCATCTCGTCCTGCTGCACTTTGTCGCGTATCAGGATCGTACCGGCTGGAAACCCGGATGCGCCCCCGGCGTGTTCGGGATGAAAATGGGTTGTCGTCAAATACAGCTTGTTCTGAGGCGCAAAGCGTTTCGCCACCTGCGCGGCGGTGGCGCCGTTGCGAGGTCCAAGGCCGGTATCTACCACCAGCGTCGCGTCTCGCCCTACAACAATGCCGATATTGGGGAAACCCATGATCGCCCAAACATGATCAGATACTCGGACAGTGTCCTCACCGAGAATCGCCTGATTCTGCGCATTTGAGCTGATCGCGAAAAAGGCGAGCATCAGGACGGCCGGGATGATCTTCATGAGGTCAGTTGTACTACTTTGGTGAGCCGGGTGGGTGACCGGCTTCCCGTCGCGGTTCAGACCACCCGGTTTGCCTCACGAGCGCGTGCCATCATTTGAGGGGTGGGTGTTGCGCACCGTCACCTGATTCGAAGCGCCGAGCCAGAGTTGTCACCTTGTAGTTCATGCCATAGGCCGACCTTTCATCCACAATCTATTCAATAGCTAGAAACGCGCCTGAGCTTACGAGCCGCTCTCATCGACAGGCGGTGCC
This sequence comes from Bryobacteraceae bacterium, assembly GCA_050011295.1. Lineage (GTDB taxonomy): Bacteria > Acidobacteriota > Terriglobia > Bryobacterales > Bryobacteraceae > Palsa-89. Next base: position 3,288 of record JBEKJJ010000143.1, on the reverse strand, counting down.
GTCGCAGGCATTCACGCCGCATCACACGCTGATCAAGCCAGAGCCGGAAGTGGGTACGCACATATGCAAGAATGGAACCTCGGCGTCGCATACTGGATTATGCGCCGGTTCCTCGGCGGATTGATAGGAGTGAAAAGAGATCAGAGTACTGGACTGGCTAGCGAGCCTCAGATTGTGGTTCGTCCCTGCAAGCATCCCCTTGCGCCTTGACATGATCGCGGCCCAGACGTCGCGTTTGAATGCCTCTGAGCCGAGAAGCAATTTGAAGATGTCTCGCTTGGCGGCCCAAGCGGTACATCGAAACAGAGAATCGTCTACCTTCGCTTCAGCCTGTTTTCCCATCGCCGATGCTACCGAGGTGGTTTTGAAAACAATGGCTGACAGACTCTCTGTTGGCACATACCAATTTCTATTTCTTGTAATGTCGCTCTCGGGGAGCAAATTCCTTGCCCTCCACTCTCAGAGCAATCTCAACCTCTGTATCGAAAGTCGGCATAGCAACTTCAGAACTGCCACATTGCCCCAAGACAAAATGGTGCGGTTACGTCGTGGCAATCTATTTTTCGCTTGCACTGTCGTCGGCCTTTAGATCGCCGAGCGCGTACTGAATTCCAGCGAGCATGTGGGCCACAAACGGTCGCGAAAAGTAAACCTTCTCATCGTGGCCGTGCGCTTCGTAGAATACACGGCCATCGCCAACGCGTTGGATATAACTCAATGCGTAGTCGCCATCGGTGCGCCTGGTAGTAGCGGGTTCCTTGGCTTTATCCTCCGCGCTCATCTTTTTGTAGTTGATGCTGGTCAGCACGTGAACACGCTTTCGGCTGAACGAGTCCTGCGCAAACGTGTAGGTCTCGTCGACAATCTCATAACCGCCACTCCGAAACATCGATGTCAGTGGGCTGTTCGGATCGTCGATCTTGACCGGAATTAAAGTCGGGTAGGTCCAATGAAACTTGAAAAAGCCGCCGATCATTTCGTTGAATTCGGGCCAGGTGCCGGTTACCGCGGTGGGCGCCGCGCCAGGCGAGGGCGGGCGGCCACTCGTGTGGTACGAATCAGTCGCCGCGTGAATACCAGCTAGCCCCTTACCGCCCTTAACAAAACCGAGAAGTGCTTGCCGGCGCAAGTCGGACATCGATTTGTCATTGGGATCATCCAGAAACTCGCCGGTGGTGCTGTCGAGAAAGATCGCATCATAGCGCTTGAGATTCTCTGGCGTGATCATGGCGGAATCGTATGTGATGTCGGTCATCCAAGCCCCCGTCTTGTCTCCGAGGTACTCAACCATCTTCGCCGCCAACGGAATGGAGGTATGTACCCAGCCGGCTGCCCTGCACAAGACAAGTACATGGCGAAGGCTTTGCGGCGATGCGAAAGCCTTATCTGGCAGCGCCGCCATCAGAGCCGAGATGTCAGATGGGTTAGCAAACTGTTTCTGCGGGCAACCGCGGCTGAATCCCCCGCTAAATCCCTCCGGGGGGCAGGAGTTGAGCGGTTGCGTCTGCTGCGCGAATAGGACTCCGCCCAGCAACACAACGACAAAGCACACGGTAACTCTGAATGTCTTCATCATGGTAGAAATTCCGGTCCTAGAACACTATCTCGATTTCTGATGTCGAGCGCAACTGCGCCTCGCAAGTCGGCAAGTGTCCGCCCAGCGTTGCAGCAACCCGACCACAATTAGTCCTATGAAACGCCGGGGCACGGCAGTTTGCCAGCATGAAGTCCACCGACGTACGGTATACCGCCGGAGGCAGACTGCATACTCCTGCGCCATGACGCCGGAATGCTGACCGCGAAGGAGGAATGATCGGCACCCAACTGAGCCGTTGACGCGGCCTCCGTCCTGCTGCAAGAACGGCACGTGCTGGCTGTGGCTGCTGAAGAACTCGAACGTTGACGTCCCAGCGTCCGCTGAGATTCGTTTCCAGCGCAGCCGGTTCCGGTCGCGGTACGGCGGACAAGCAGTTTGACAGTTGGATCGGGGCACACGTGCAAGCGTTTGAAGTTCTTTCAAGGTCACGCCTAAGCTTGTGCTCCCGGACAACACCAAGACTGGCGTGACGAAAGCCTGCCGCCACGACTCAGATCTCACCCCGACATATCAGGAGATGGCGATGCATTATGACATCGGCATTCGGAACTGGTGGGGCATGTGAGACTCGCGGTGAAACAGCTAGCAGTATGTCTTTCAATTTCAATGACTTGCCTAAGATGGATTGTTTGTCGCCGTTACTCCGACTTGGTGGGCATCGCGGAGATTGGAACTTATTGAAATGAAGGAAGATCTGGTACGCCCGGTAAGATTCGAACTTACGACCTTTTGCTCCGGAGGCAAACGCTCTATCCAGACTGAGCTACGGGCGCCCTGAGGTCATTATAGCGTTGCTGGAACGGACGTGTACGCGGCTGGTGGCGGGCTGCGGGGCGCGCAATCCGATATGTGAGGGATTTATCGCTTTGCGCCAGAATGTTGATACGAGGACGGCTGGCGTCGCCCCGCCAAATTTATCAAGATTGCAGTAGTTCGTCGACCTTGCTCACTAGAGATTGTGGTGAAAACGGTTTTGGCAGCAGAGCTACGTTCTCCAGGATCACACCGCGATGCAGCAGTGCGGAATCGGCGTAGCCGGAGACGTAAAGAACACGCAGACCGGGGCGAACAACCGCCAACTGTGCGGCCAGTTGGAGCCCATTCATACCTGGCATGACAACATCGGTAATCAAAAGATCGATATTGTCTTGGTAGCTGGTGGCATTTTCGAGAGCGGCCGCCCCGTTCGAAGCGGCAAGCACGTTGTAGCCGGCATCCGACAGCACATCTTGGGCGAACAACCGAACGGCGGCTTGATCCTCCACCAACAGAATAGTGGCTGTCCGGCTGATTCGCCTGGTTTGTGTAATCGGAACCGGACGGACCGGCGAGGGAGCCGCTGCCGGCAGGTAGATGGCGAAAGCAGTCCCGCGACCAGGCTCACTCGCGACTTCGATCCAACCGCCGTGCTGCAATACAATCCCATACACGGTCGCCAGCCCAAGGCCAGTTCCCTGGCCGATGGCTTTGGTAGTGAAGAACGGTTCGAAAATGTGACGGCGCGTTTCCTCATCCATGCCAACGCCATTGTCGGTAACAAGCAAAGCGACGTAGGTGCCAGCATGCCGAACACCATCATTGTCGGCATACTCGGAGTCCCGTTGCACAGTTCGTGTTTCAACGCTCAGCTTGCCTCCGCCGGGCATGGCATCGCGGGCATTTACCACCAGATTCATCAACACCTGCGTCAG
>JBEKJJ010000142.1:0-18148 GCA_050011295.1 Bryobacteraceae bacterium | reverse complement strand
AGTCCAGACCGGATTTGTTCCCAAACCGGATGCTGTGAACTGCTGAGTCCCCGAAGGACTCAAAGAAGCGATGCTCGGGCTGACGCTGGTACCAGAGCCCGTCGAAGCCGTAAGCGTAATGTTGGCGGTAGCCGTTTGTGTTGGGTTCGCGATGCTCGCGACCGTAAGCACAATGGTTTGTAAGGCGGTGACAGTCACGGGGGCCGTGTACACTCCGTTTGTGATTGTACCGACCGACGGCGCGAGTGCCCACGTAACGGCCGTGGATGGCACCCCGCCGATTGATACGTTGAACTGGGTCGATTGGCCGCCAGTAAGAGAGGTAGAAGAGGGCGTTAACGCGATGCCAACCGTCGGTACGAGGGTAATTGTAGCACTGCCCGTTTTGGTTGGATCGGCCAAACTCGTTGCTGTAACCGTGACAGTCTGTTGGCTGTTAATTGTCGCAGGCGCTTGGTAAAGACCATTGCCCAAACTTCCCACGCTCGGCGACATCGACCATGTGACATTCGGATTCGTCGTGCCGCTCAATGAAGCGCTGAATTGCTGCGATTGGCTGGGGGAGAGCGACGCTGTGGTGGGCGCTACCGAAACGGATACTGAGGGGATCAGTGTTATCGAAGCCGCGGCGATCTTGGTGGGATCGGCCGCGCTGACCGCTGCCACCGTGACCGTCTGCTGCAGTAGGATCAACGCCGGGGCTGTGTAGACTCCATTCGTCAGTGTTCCTAGCTGCGGCGACAGTGTCCAATTTACGGCCAGGTTGCTTGAACCCGTAACCGTGGCGGCGAATACCGCGCCTTGTCCGCCGGTCAGTGACGCGCTGGTTGGGGTCACTGAGATAGATACCGCAGGCGCCGGCGGAGTCAGCGATATCGCGGCGCTGGCTGTCTTAGCGGGATTGGCGGCGCTGGTGGCCGTCACCGTGACGGTTTGCGCGGATGCGATGCTTGCGGGTGCGGTGTACACTCCGCTGATTATGCTTCCCACCGCGGGAGAGATCGACCAGTTTACGCCCAGGTTGCTTGATCCACTGACCTTGGCGGTTAGCGTGGTGGATTGCCCTTGAGAGAGCGTAGCTGCCGTCGGCGAAACCGTGATTCCCACTGGCGTCAGTGTTATGGCCGCGCTAGCACTCTTGGTGGCATCGGCTGTGCTGGTGGCCTTCACCGTGATAGTTTGCGCGGCCGCGATGACCGCCGGCGCGGTGTAAACTCCGCCCACCACAGTTCCAACTGACGGCGAGATTGACCAGCTTACGCCCGTGTTGCTCGAACCAGTGACGCTGGCGGTCAGAGTGGAGGATTGTCCACCGGTGAGTGAAGCCGTGGAGGGTGATACCGTAACGGCGACTGGCACCAAACTTACTTTGGCGCTGACGTTCTTGGTGGGGTCAGCGGCGCTTGCGGCCGTGACTGTCACCGTTTGCGCGGAGGCAATAATGCTTGGGGCGGTGTAAACGCCGGCGGCCAAGGTTCCAACCGAGGGCGACATCGACCAGTTCACGCTGGTGTTACTCGATCCTTTGACGGTGGCTGTGAATGTGCTGGATTTCCCGCCGGTCAGCGAAGCCGACGAAGGCGTCATGCTGATCGACACGGAAGGTGTCAACGAGACTGTCGCACTGGCGCTCTTGGTGCTATCGGCCGCGCTGGTGGCCTTGACAGTCACCGATTGCGCCGTGGTCACCAATGCTGGCGCTGTGTAAACACCACTGGCGACTGTTCCCACCGCAGGCGTGACACTCCAGGTCACCCCGGTGTTGCTCGATCCGCTCACGCTAGCTGTAAATGTGGCCGATTGACCAGAAGTCAGCGTCTTAGACGTCGGCGTTACCGCAATCGACACGGCTGGCACCAGAGAAAGGTTTACGCTGGCAGTGGCCCCTGTGGCTACCTGGCTGGTGGCCGTCACAGTGACGGACTGCGCCGAGGTGATCGGAGAGGGGGCCGTATAAACGCCATTCGATATTGTTCCTACTTGCGGGGACAGGGTCCAGGTGACGGCCGGGTTGGTGGTTCCGGTCACCGTGGCGTTCAGCGAGGTCGATTGCCCGCTCGTGAGTGAGGTAGAAGTCGGATTCAGCGACACCGCTATGGTTGGCGTTATAGCGATAGTGGCGGTAGCTGACTTGGTGGGATCCAACTGGCTGTACACCGTCAATGTAATCGTTTGCGGAGTAGTGATCGACAGGGGAACTGTATAGACTCCACCGGAGTTCACGGATCCAACTGTGGGCCCCGCCCAAGTGACGGCGGTGTCAGTAGCTCCTGTAACGGTGCCTGTGAATACCGCCGATTGGCCGTTGGTCATCGATATCCAGGTAGGGCTGATTGAAATACTCACCTGAGGCATTAAGGTCACCGTGGCGGAGAGGTATGGGCGGCTAGGAGCCGTCACATATTCTGCATATACCGTAACGGTGGTAGGCGCGGTAATAGTGGCCGGAGCTGTGTACAATCCGCTGGCCGAGATAGTGCCTGTGCTTGGATAAATCGACCAAGAGTAAGCGGTCCTGATAGCGTTAGGAACCGCAAATTGTTGTGTCTGAGACGGCTTGAGTGTTGCACTGGCCGGCGAAATTGACTGCGCCTGCGACAAGGCCGCCATCAAGAAAAACATTGCTGCCGATGAAAGTCCGTATGTAGTTCGCATGCTAATAAGTAGTTGTTACTAACCCACCAATCGGAATATGGTTAGTACTTCGCTATGCCCGGTTCTCCCTATTCGTTCTCTCGTTTACACGTAGGTTCAAAATGCGATCTGCCTGCCTCGCCTGAGGCGCGTAGGAAACAAGCAGTAAGTTCTATCGGGGGAGGCTTAAGTAGTACAGCGTCGCCTGGAGTACTGGAACTCCAGTTGATTGACAAATGTCAATTCATCCGTCAATCTAAATGTATTCCGTAACAGGAAAGAACCGGCCGTACAAGACGAACGGGCTATGGTACTCAAGATAGTGCTTCACGATACGGAAACCGCTCTCAATAATCTTCGGTATCCATGGTTTGCGGTCCGGGTTCGTTCCAACCACGAACGGATCGCGGCGGCGCATTTGCGGGAACGCGGTTACGAGGAGTTCTCGCCTTCTTGGAAAACTGAGCGCCGCTGGTCTGATAGAACGAAAGAGATGGACCAGTTTCTCTTTCCAGGTTATGTGTTTTGCAGGCTGAACCCTTCCGATCGGCTGCCTGTGCTGACAACGCCAGGCGTTGTCGAGCTGGTTGGTTTCGGCAAAATTCCCGCGCCGGTGCCCGATGACGAGATCGAAAATGTCCGGCGGATGGTACAATCCGGATTGTTCGTAATGCCTTGGCCATTTCTTGAATTGGGCCACCGGGTGTTGATCGAGCGCGGGCCCTTGGCTGGGGTGGAAGGCATTCTGGACGAGGTGAAGGGCAAATGCCGGCTGGTAGTTTCTGTTCAGCTTCTTCAGCGATCCGTGTCTGCCGAGGTTGACAGAGACTGGATTCGCCCTTTGCCACCAGGGCGATCCGATAGGAGTGGCACTACGCCACCGCGTTCGAGACGTATAACCTGACGGGAAGAAGAGGGTGATATGCATCTGCATGGGACGCTTCGCTCCATCAAGTGTTTCGCATTTATTTTAGCCACTAGTTTACTGATTCTCGCGCAGACACCGGCGCAACAACAGCCCCCGCCCGACACCGGCCAGAACCCTAACCAGGCTGCACCACCAGCACGAGAGCTTCCCCCCGATTCGATTCGACCCAACTACATTCTGGGACCTAACGATCAGATTCTAATCCGCTCGAACGCTGAGGAGATCAACGAGAAACCGTTCCGGATCGACGCGGACGGCAACATCAACCTTCCGCTAGTCGGCAAAGTGCATGCTGGCGGCTTGTCCCAGCAGGAATTGGAGGCGGAAATTGTCAGACGGCTCAAAGAGTATATCCGCGATCCTCAGGTAATCATCACCCCGACGGCGTTCCGGAGCGAGCCGGTTTTCTTCGTCGGAGCATTCGCCAGACCTGGAATCTATCCGCTGCAGGGCAAGCGTACGCTGGTTGAGATGCTGGTCAGTATCGGTGGCCTCACCCCCAATGCGAGCCGGCACATCAAGGTCACCCGGCGGGCCGAATACGGGGTAATTCCGTTGCCGGGAGCCATCGAAGATCCCGAGAAGAAAATCAGCACTGTGGAGATCAGCATGGGGAGCTTGCGGGAAAACGTCAATCCCGCCGAGGACATCGTCCTGCAACCGTTTGATGTTATATCCGTGGAACGCGCCGAACAGGTATACATCAACGGCGAAGTTGCCAAAACGGGTGCGATTGAGCTCGGCGAGCGCGACTCGATTTCCCTCTTGCAAGCCCTCACACAGGCCGGAGGCTTAAGCCGTGATGCCAAGCGCACCAAGGTGCGAATCCTGCGGCCCATTTTGAACTCCACCAAGCGGGCCATGATCGAGATCGATGTAAACGATGTATACGCGGGTAAAGCGAACGATTTTCCGCTGCTGCCCAATGATGTGCTGTATGTGCCCCGATCCTCTGTGCGGACCGTTTGGACGACGGTTGGCCAAATCCTGCTCACGAGCGGTCCTTACATCATCTTTACGCTGATTCGTTGAGATTCGCCGCTGGCACGGAATGATACACTGAGTGATCACGATGCACCATCTCGTTTACGGAAATCTGTGGACCCAACGTTGGTTGCCGCAGTTGCTCGCGGCTATTCTGATTATCACGCCGCTGTACGCCGATGAACAGGCTCCCGCCGCGCCACAGAGTCCGCCGGTTGCCACACAACCGGCGCCTGCGCAGCCCCAATCCCCGCCTGCCAGCACTCCTGCGAAACCCATAGCACCTTTGCCCGTGATCAAGAACCTCAAGATCCTGGTGCTGGCCGGAAATGGGGAAATGAACGATCTGGAACGTCGCGTCATGGCTCCCTTAGTGATCCAGATTCTCGATCAGAATGACCGTCCGGTGGAAGGCGCGGAGGTGGTATTCCGGTTTCCATTGAACGGACCGGGCGCCGCTTTTCAGAGCGGCAAGACTTCTCAAACTGTGAGGTCCAACGGAACTGGTGAGGCCGCCGCGGTGAATTGGATGGCCAATAACGAAGTGGGAACTTTTGAGATACACGTCACCGCTACTTATGGAAACGAAGTGGGCGAAACCACGATCAAGATGTCGAATGTGACTCGAATCGTGGAGAGTGCCAAAAAAGGCGCCAAACAGGCCCATTGGTATTCGCCTACTTGGGTAAAGGTCGCCCTGATCGGGGGTGCGGCCGGCGCTGTGGTAGGTATCATTCTGGCGACGCGCGGAGGCGGCCATTCTTCCACCGGCGGCACCGTCCCGATCACCGTTACGCCGGGACCGCCCACCGTAGGACAGCCCTAGTATTTTTATGCGCAGCCTAATCATATTGTTTTTGCTTGCCTCTTTATTCAGCGTCATTTCCGCGCAGTCCTTGAGCGGCCCCGTGGAAGGTTATATCTTCGATGCGCCCACCCAGACTTTACGGGCGGTGGACGGCCTTCCGGGATCGGCCACTTTCGGCCCTGTCATCCTAAGCGGCGTGAGCTTCGGCTCCGTTGCGCCGTATAAGAATTACGCCTTCGCTTTTGAGGACGGTCATGCTGTCTTCGTTTCCGGCTTGGACTCCGCGCACGTCTCCACATCTCAGATTCCTGGCGTATTTGGGCTGCCGGAGGGCGCCGTATGGTCGAGCGACGGCTCCGTTGCCGTTCTGTACTCCCTTTCGGGAAACTGGATTCAGACACTGGCCGGCCTGCCCAAGACGCCGCGCGCCAATCCTTACCTGAATCTGTCGGTCCTGGACGGATCGCTTTCCGCCGTTGCGGTGAACTCGGATGGCAAGCAGATCGCGCTCGCTATGCGGGGTGCAAAAAGTGGTGTTTATTTAAATAACTCGAGCCAGGAATTTGTTCCACTGGCAAAAATGGAGAATCCGATTTCTTTGTCATTTTCAGAAAATGGCGCAAATTTGTATGCGTTGGATGGTTCCACCTTGAAGCTGTCCGCCATTACTATCAGCGACTGGAGCTCACAGGTTCTGCCTCTCCCGGAATTGCGCGATCCGATGGCTGTCTCGGCCGGCCACGATGCCGCCAACCAACCGGTAGTATTCGTGGCTAGCGCGAGTGACAGGCAGGTGGGCATCTATAACCCCGCGAGTCAGAAGCTCGAAGCCACCATTAGTCTGGGGTTTCAACCCACCGGCCTCCGAAATTTGGGACCCAACAGCTTCGTGATCGGCGCCCGTGTCAAATCGGGAGAACCGCTTTGGCTATTTACCACGGCTCCCCGGCCTGCCATTTATTTTGTCCCTGCGGCGGTGGCCGCAATCAAGGGGGTTGAATAAATGCGGCATCACTGGCTTGCTGCTAGCGTCTTGTTCGGTGCGGGATTGGCTGCGGTGGCATCGGCGCAGACGTTTCCTTTGCAAATGGTGGCGACCTCCAATGGCATCGTACTGACCATCCCCAACGGACAACAAATCCCCTTCGCGGCGTCCGTCGGACAGAACCAGATCATTCAAGTGACGGCCACTTACGCCGGCAGCGGCACGATCAATGTCCCAGCGGCCCCTACCGTATTCGGATCCAACGCATTCACCGCAACGCTGGCCGGTACGCTGCCTTTGACTATCAGCCCTGGCGGTAGCTTTTCCTTCGATCTGGTATTTAGACCCACCACCACCGCCGAAGTCACCGCCATATTCAATCTGCCATTCACCGAAACGGTGGCGGGAACCGGATCCGGCAACCCGCCGCCCGTGGTTTCCACCAATGCCATCACGCTGAACCTCATTGGAACATCCCCTTTTTTCCAGGTGAGCTACATCAAGGACGGAAATGCTATTTCATTGGCGAGCGGTGGAGTCCTCAGTTTTGATCCCCAGCCCATCAATACCACGGTCGCGCTGACCGTGGATATTACGAACAATGGCAGCGCTCCTGGGCAGGTCACAGGCATTACGGTTACTGGAACCGGAAAAACGTTTCAGCTGGTGGGGCGCCCGACTTTGCCCGCAACCGTTCCAAATCAGGAAGCACTTCCAGTGGAGATTGAATATACACCCACCGCGGCCGGCACCGATACCGGCGAGCTTCAGATTACCTATGGCGACGGCACCAGCCTGTCTGTTGCTCTGACAGGCACTGGTACGGCGCCCACGCTGGTCTATACGCTGGTTCAAAACGGCAAGAGCACCACTGTCACACCACCCGGCCCCATCACTCTTCCCGATACGAATGTGGGATCAACCTCCAGCTTGGTAGTTCGCGTTCAGAATACCGGAAACGGAACCGCCACCATCGGCTCTCTCAGCACAGCCGCCCCCTTTCAGGTGACCGGAGGCCCCCTGCTACCGGACACTTTGAATACGAACGACAGTTTCCAGTTTACGCTCACTTTTGCTCCCACGGCGCCCGGCGCTCAAACTGGTCAGTTGTTGATTGGCTCCGCTTTGTTTAATTTGACCGGAAAGGGATTGGGATCGGACCTGCAGTTTTCCTATGTTGCGGCCGGTTCCACGCTCACCATCGGAACCAACGGTGTCACTGGCGTGGTGTTCAGCCCCGTTCAAGTGACCAAGACCGCATCCATCCCCTTCACAGTGACGAATACGGGCACTCTGCCGGCTGTCGTATCGAATATCGCAATCCAAGGGGTCAACAGCTCGTTCTCGGTTACCGGGACGCCCTCATTGCCAAAAAGCCTCGCGGGCGGCGCTTCTTTCTCGTTCATGATCAGTTTTGCGCCCACCGCGGTTCAATTTCTCAGCGACACTCTGCTCATCAACACCACGCCCGTTTCATTGGGCGGTAATGGAACGGCACCTCCTGCGCTCCCGGCCTATACCATTTCCGGCGTCAGCGGGAACGTGGCTCCCCAATCACAGCCCAGCATCACCTTGACGCTAGCCAATCCCTACCCGGTGGATGTCAATGGCGTCCTTACGCTGACCACTACCGGGACCTTGGGCAGCGACCCTGCGGTTCAGTTCACAAACGGTCTCCGCACGGTCCCGTTCGCCATCCCTGCCAATGGTACGGTAGCCGACTTCGCCGGCCAGGGAAATCAGATCCTGATGCAAACAGGGACCGTCGCCAGCACCATTCTGCTGACTCCCTCATTTGAGACCGCTGGCGGGGTTAGCCTTACGCCTTCGAATCCCCCCACGCTGCAGTTTACGGTACCCGCGGAGGCACCTGTGTTGGTTTCCGCCACGGTAGCCAGCAGCGGCACCAACAGTGTCGTTCTGAACTTCACAGGCTATTCCACCACCCGGAGCCTGACCACACTGAACGTGCAATTTACTGCAGCAACAGGATTCAGTCTTCCAAACTCCCAGGTCCCCGTGAATCTGAGCCAGGCGGCGCCGGCGTGGTTCGATAGCTCCGCCTCCCAAGCCTTTGGTGGTCTATTCACGATCTCGGTACCATTCACCTTTTCCGGGACACCACCCACTGGCATCACCCTGCTACAAACCATTGCTTCCGCCTCAGCGACTGTTAGCAACTCGACCGGGACTTCTAACGCGGTTACTACACCCATCCAATAGGCTACCGGCCAATATGTTCGACACCGTACTAATGAAGGGTGTGTAAACCCTTGATTCTTCTGTCAGTCATTAACCGTAAGAGGTCACTCAAGTACTAGTACAATTCCCCGCGCCCGGGTATTGCATATCTACTGGAAAGCACTTACGATAGAGGAGTTCGCATGACCCTATTCAGATCGGAGATAGCAATGAACTTTAGGTTTAAACGACTTTCGCTTTTTGTGGCTATTTTTGTGGTGTGTGTATCCACCGCGATGGCCGCATCCACTTGCCCATCGGCCACAACTTACGCGTCTTATGACCCCAACCCTCCAGGCACGGGCCCCAGCATTACCTGCGTCACGGATAATCTTCAGTTTAGCCTGTTTGGCTTCACTTCGAGCGCTCTTGGCGGGGCTGTCACGCCCACTCCTGGCAGCGTCGCTGTTACTGTTGAAGATCCGGCAGTTAATCCGCTGCTCGATGGTGCTGGTTTCAGTTACAATCCTGGCATGAGCGTCAGCGCCGGCCAAGAGCAGGACGTCGCTATCAGTTTTGAAGTGACAGCACTGAGCGGCTCAATCACTGACTTGTTCATCCACTTCAACGGATCGGTTTCGAGTCCTACCGGCGGAGCCAGCACGAACTACAGCGAAACATATTGCACCAGCCTCGACACCAACTGCAATACTTTCCAGGTGAGCGATCCGCCAGCGAATCTGTCGCAGCTGATCACGATTCCTGCAACCACCACGCTGTTTATCACCAAGGACTTCACCGTCTCGGGTGGAACCAATGGCAGCGCTGGAATCTCGCAGGTCGTCAATGAGTTCTCCACCAGCACCGTTCCCGAACCACGGGAAATCGGTCTTCTGGGTCTCGCGATGATCGGACTGGTCCTGGCGCATCGCCGGATCAAAGCTTCCGTTAACTAAGTAATCCCCGCCTGCTGCTGGGATGCCGATTGCATTCGGCATCCCGCAGTTGGCGTAATCCTCCTCCTCCTCCGCCCTCCTGTTCTTTTCCCTTTGAATATCAACTCTCCTATTGCGCCCGGAGATATGTCGCTTTACCGTGTGGGGCAGGTTGTTAACCTGCGCGCTGGTTACCAACCCGCAGGCCGGATGCCATCCCAATGTCACGTAGTTTTCCCAGAATCGAAGGTTTGAGTGCTGGTGGGGCAGGACCATGCCCTGCCGCGCTCTTCGGCGAGTGGCTTTCGGCTCGCGTTGAACTCCTGGCCCCAGGCCATGGCCCTGCCCCACAACCAAACTGACCGCCACTGAGAGTCTGTCGGCGAGACCTTTTCGAATCCAAGCAGCAACACAACCGCGTTCAATCTGTTCCGAAGCGCGCTTAGATCTTACTGAGCAACTCTTTGATGCGCTGTTCGTCCTGCGGTCCCGGATGCGCGGCCAGAGCTGCCTGCAGCTCCTTCTTTGCCGCCGTTTTGTCGCCTTTAGCCACCAGAGCCATGCCAAGGTGATAACGATAGGTCGCGACCATGGGATTGTTGCGAACCAGGTTGCCAAAGGTTCTTAACGCGCTATCGCCCTGCCCCTGTTTCAAATAAATGTAGCCGATGGTGTCGGAGTAATTGGGCTCAGTTGGGGTTTTACCCATCGCCTGTTTCGCAAGCCTCAGCGCTTCGTCCAGGTCGCCGCCGGTATCCGCAATTAAAAAAGCCAGATTATTCATGGCGGTGGCATTGTCCGGACGCGCCTTCAGGACGCCCTGGTACAGCCGCTTGGCTTCAGGAGTCCGTCCCCCTCGGGCCAGGGCATCGGCCAGCGTGAGCGCCAGGCTCGGCTCGTTGGGCGCCAATTCGTAGGTCTGCTGATAGTATTCGGTTGCTTTCTTCAGGTCTCCCTTGAGATCGTAGACCTCGCCTATGCGCAATCGGTACTGGGCAGATTTCGGATCTGCCTCAGCGAGTTTCTGAAAGTGCGAAATAGCCAGATCGTAGCTCCCTGCCAAGGCTTCGGTGGTGGCAAGCTGGGCCATGATTTGAGTGGAGTCGGGCCACTTCTTCAATCCGTCCCGCAGCACGGAGATGGCCTGGTCGTATTGCTTCTCTGACACGAAAGTAGTAGCCAGACCCAGGAACCCCTGCGCTTCCCCCTTGGACCGAAGCTTTTGAAAAATGTCCGCAGCCTCCCGGAAATGGCTCTGCTTCAGCTCCAGCAGCCCCAGCTGCAACTCCGGCCCGGTAGCCTGCGGCGAGTTCTTAATCAAGCCATTCAGCTGATTTCGGGCGGCTGTAAGATCGGCAGCATCGCCTCTCGCCATCGCGCATTGCGCCTCAAGAAGAAGGCCTCGCTCGTCCTTGGGCTTAATAGCCAGAATTTCACTGGTCTGCTGCGCTGCTTCCGCCAACCGCCGCTGAAGCAAATCGATTTCCACCAATTCGTAGCGGGCCCGAAGGAAGTCGCGGCGCCTCTTGATAGCCTCCAGGAACTGGTTCCGCGCGTGCTCCAAATCCCCTTTCTCTCTGTAAGAACGGCCCAAGTGATACCGCAAAACCGGATCGTCCGGATGGCGGGATGAGAGCTTTTCAAACGTGCGCAAAGCGGCTTCTATCTTATCGGGCTTGCCAGTAGCCAACCAATTATCCGCTTCCAGACGCAAGGCGCTCTCATTCTGTGGATCTTCTTTAAGAATTTCTCCCGCTTCACGCGCAGCTTCGTCCATCTTCCCCTGGGACAACCGCGTGACCATGATGCTCTCTTTGTATGCGATTCGCTCTTTGCCGGCAGGCAGGCTGTGCGCACCCGCCTCGTAGTTGCGGACGGCCTCGTCATAGTCTCGGAACGCCAGGTAAAAATCGCCTACCCACCGGCGAGCCTGGGGAAAGTCCTTTGGATCGTCCAGCAGCGCTTGAAGCGTGGCTTTCATCTCGTCAGGCCTGCGCACGCGGGAGTAATGCCGCGCTAGGTCCAGCCTGTAGCCGGCCTGTTTCGGATTGTTGTTTACCTTAGCCTTCATGATGTTCTCTGCGTCCACCGGTTTGTTCTCATTGAAGTAAACGCCGTACATCAAATCGTAGATCTTGCTGTAGGAGGTCTTCTGGCGATAAATTAGGTCCAACGCTACTTTCTCTGCCTCTTGCGGCTGGCCGTCCTGCATCAGGTTCTGCACTAGAGAAGTTGTCACTCCCGGATCGGAGGAGTTGATTTGAAGCGCTCTGCGGAATAATGCGATGGCTTCTTTCGGCTTTCGGTCGGTTTGGGCAAGATAAGCCTTTAACATCACCCCTTCATACGAGTTCGGATTCTTCCGAAGAAGCTCCTCAGATAGTTGCTGGATCTGCTTATAAAGCGCCTGCGGATGGCTAGGGTCTTGCAGGTAAAAGCTGAGGCAGACATCGGCGAACTTCTCGGTGACGTCGGTACGATTGGGCAGTAATTGAACCGCTCGATAGAGCGCGTTGTAAGCTTCCCGGGCTTGATTTTGTTTGATAGCGGAAAGTCCGAGCCGGTAGTATGCTTCGCCGAAGCCCGGATCCTTCTGCAAGGCCTTGCGGTAGTTCAGAGAAGCGTCCGCGTACTTACCGGCGTCGTAGAGCTTGTTCCCTTTGGACACGTAGCTCTGTTTGGTCGCGATACATGCCGTTCCAACGCCGAACGCAATCATAACAGCACAAACACACGTAGTTTGTTTCATGTGAATCTTCCGACTTACCCGTAAGTTCATTATACGGCGACGTGGCTCCGCGCCTGGGAAGTGGTCCAAAGGACGTCCAGATTAAAGATTGGAACAACCACCCGGTACTAGCAAGGTTACCGAAGTACTACCATCTAGTACTCGCTGCGCGGAGTTCTAAGGATTTGTCTTCTCGGCAGACCGAGAGGCCTCGGCTTCGAAAAGCGCCTCGGCTTCCTCAGCCGCCGCAGGACCAGCCGCTTGAGCTTCGTTCAAAACCTTGCGGGCGCTCTCCACCTGATCATGAGACACTCGCACTTCAAACGACATGGTCGGCAGAACCGAGTTGCCCACCACCACCGCGGCAATTCCGTTCGCTTCCAGAAGGTTCTTGATCTCCATGCTTTCTACTTCCGCCAGGGTGCCGTCAGCGTGAAATATGGTTTCGAGATCCAGGTCGGAAGAATCATCCACCTCTTCTACTTCATCCGGCAGCGGATGTTCGGCGATCAATTGCTCGGCTTTCTGGAGCTGGTCGGAAGGAACTTGGACTTCGAAAGCTCCTTCGGGAACGCCGGGAGCCGAGTCGTCCAGGACTATAGGAGAGAGGCCCTCCGCGGTCAGGATATCGACGATGACGTCGCAGTCCTCTTTCGCCGTGGCATCCATGGAACGGTAGACTGTGACGAGATCCGAGGGAGCGCTCATACTCACCCAGGATACCAGCAGGCGTGGGGGTTAGAATAATAGAGGAGGATCTATGGCGCACGAAGACACTGGCGGTAAAGTGGTTTGGTTCATGGCGGGGATTGCGATCGGAGCAACGGTTGCGCTGCTTTACGCGCCGTATTCCGGGGAACAGACCCGGCGTAAGATCGTGAAGAAGACGCAGCAGAGCCGCGACGCGGTAGCAGACTCCGGCAAGGAAATGCTGGAGCGCGGCAAGGAAATGTACGAGCGTGGCCGCAAGCTAGCCGACGACGCGGCGGAGATGTTCGAGCGTGGCCGCAAGATTGTCGAGAGCACGGCGTCTAACTTGAAGGGATAACAATCCGAAATGAGCAGCACGATGACCAAGCCGGCGCACTCGCTCGCGGCATTTTCAAACGAGCATGTCACGGATTTCTCTCGCCCCGCGAATCGCGAAGCGATCGAGAAAGCCATGGCTGAAGTACACGCGCAATTGGGACGCGATTACGATCTGCTGGTGGCTGGCCGCCGCGAAAAGACGCCTGACAAGCTCAAGTCTCTGAATCCTTCCAAGCCTTCGGAAGTGGTCGGCATTCATTCCAAAGCCACCGCCGAACTGGCGAAGGAAGCGGTGGAAGCGGCCTACGCGTTTTATCCGGAATGGAGCGCGACACCTCCGGAGACTCGCGCGGAGATGCTGCTCAAGGCCAGCGCTTTGATCCGCAAGCGCAAGATGGAATTCGATGCGTGGCTGGTTTTCGAAGCCGGCAAAACGTGGCCCGAGGCGGACGCGGACGTCTCCGAGGCGATCGATTTCCTTGAGTACTACGCGCGGCAGATGATTCGGCTCAGCCGGCCCGATCCGCTGGTGCAGATGCCCGGCGAAAAAGACGAGATGCACTACCTGCCGTTGGGCGTCGGCATCATCGTTCCACCTTGGAATTTTCCGCTGGCCATCATGGCGGGCATGACCGCGGCCGCGCTGGTATCCGGCAACACGGTGGTGATCAAACCGTCCAGCGATACTCCAACCATCGGCGCGAAATTCGCCGAGGTATTGCTCGAAGCAGGTTTTCCGCCGCAGTCGTTTTCGCTGCTGGTCGGCAGCGGCGCGGTGGTGGGTGACATTCTGGTGGAGCATCCTAAGACGCGGTTCATCGCGTTCACGGGATCGCGGGATGTTGGACTTCGAATAAACGAGTTGGCCGCCAAACCGAAAAAAGGGCAAGTCTGGATCAAGCGCGTGTTGGCTGAGATGGGCGGCAAGGACGCCATCGTGGTGGACCGCGAAGCCGATCTCGAGAGCGCGGTCAAGGGCGTGCTATGGTCGGCGTTCGGTTACCAAGGACAGAAATGCTCGGCCTGTTCGCGCGCCATTGTGGACCAAGCGGTCTATGATCAGTTCCTGGAGAAACTCGAGGCCGAGGTTTCCAAATTGACGGTAGGACCATCTGACCAGCCTTCCAACTACATGGGTCCGGTGATCAATGAGAGTGCGAAGCGCTCGATTCTGGACTACATCGAGGTTGGAAAAAAAGAAGGCCGTTTGGTGGCCGGTGGCGCGTCCGCTCCGGGCGACGGCTATTTTATACAGCCGACCGTGATCGCCGACATCGATTCCAAAGCGCGCATCTTCCAGGAGGAGATTTTCGGTCCGGTGCTGGCAGTGACCAAGGCGCGCGATTTCGATCACGCCCTCGAATTGGCTAACGACTCGGAATACGGCTTGACGGGCGCGGTGTTCACCAAGAATCCGGAGAAGATCAAGAAGGCTCGCGATCAGTTCTTCGTGGGAAATTTATACATCAACCGCAAATGCACGGGCGCCATGGTGGGCGCGCATCCCTTCGGTGGATTCAACATGTCCGGGACGGATTCAAAGGCGGGCGGTCCGGATTACTTGCTGCAGTTTCTGCAAGCCAAGTCGATCGCAGAGAAGATTTCGTGATAAGATCGGCGTGGTAAGACTTTGGAACCCCGATGCGAAGGGGACCAAGACGTTATAACTCCAGGGTCGAATCCGAACGACGCGGCGATGGGGCGTTTCTTACGAAACGCCCCATTTCCATTTCAGTGAGTCGCTTTCACCTTCAGTAAAATCGCTTGCGGTGCGGCGTATACGCTTTGTAGATCCGAGCGCGTCTCCACATCGCCGCCCACATAGATGAGCTGTTCAATAGGCTCGGCGTTCGGAAGCGCTTCGATGCTGAAAGTCCGGTGCGTTTCGGTCTCGTTGATCAGCACGCCGTTGAGCCCGATGTCCACCAGCTTGACGCGCGGTGGCAGGTTCAGAACGGCCACGGGAACACGTCCTCCGAAGCCGTTCTGACGTTCGATATCCACCGAAATCTCGGCGGTCTTGCCCGGCTCAATATCCACTTCCTTAGTCTGGGCGGTCATTTTGACGTCCGGCTTCGGCATCAAGGAAATCAGCTTCAGCGTGTCCTCTGGATCCGCGACGTGCGTGAGATTCTGCGCGCGGCCAACCGCTTTCAACGGGACAGCGGCAGCGAGGGAAGCATCGGCGGCAGCGCTGAGCAGCAGCGTCGCGCGAACCTGGCCGGGCGCGATCACACTGCTCGTTGCCTTGAATCCGGCAGGAAGATTCTCCAGAGCAACGGCAATAGGCCCGTCGAAATCATCCATGCGAAATGCCGTAACTTCCAAAGGAATCGATCCACCGAGCGGAACGTTAGGATTTGGCGGGTCAATACTCAAGCGAAAATCGGGATGCGGCTCGCGCAGCATGATCCGATACGCGAAGCTTTCGCCGCCGATGCCTCGAACATCTTTGATGTGGATCTGATAATCGCCGTCGGCGGGCGCGGTGAAGTGCACCAGCGAATCCTTGCCGTAACCTGGTCCGCCGTCGTCGTTCTGATAATAGAGCCGCACCAGCGGCAGACCATTGGGCGTGAACTTTGTTCCGGGCGGATGAATCTGGACCTTGTAAATGGGCTTGTCAATGGCATGCGCTTCTGCGGTTGTGTCGAAATAGGCGATGCGCTGGCCGTTGAAACTGTCGAAGCCGATGTCGGCGTCCGGGCTGTCCGGAATGGTTCGGATGCGGATAATTTCGCCGCCGATCATTACGTAGTCGCCTACGCTGAATCCGGTGCGAGAATTGAAGCGGATGTCCGGGCTTGAAGAATTGCGTTCGGACAAGGTAGTGGAAGTTTCCACCACCGGACGGACCGTCGCGCGTTCTATAGGATGGCCGTTTCGATCCAGCACTTCGAGGAACGAATCCAGATCGGAACCGAGCCGTCGCGCACCCACTTCGACGATCAGCTTTTGACCCTTGCGGGCATGAAAGCGGTAGGTGTTGCCGTTGGGTGATGAAACGCGGCCGTTGATGGTCGCTGGAATCGGAACCAGTTGGCCGGGCGAGGGCTCAATCTCCGGTTCGCGGCTGAGCGCGAGCCTGAGTTCGTTGAACGAATGTTCCGGCCTAAGCAGGATCGCGTCTTCGGCCAACTCTTGCGGTTCGCCCTTCGCGCTGATTTTCGCTGGAACGTTAAAACCCGTGAGCGCGACGTCGCGCGTCTTGCCAAGCTCTACGCCCAACGGATAAGCGGACAAAACCAGTGGATAGCTGCCCACGATAAAACGATAGAAATTGCCGCCGCTGCCGCTTTCCCGATAATCGGCGATCCGGATATAGTAGGTGCCCTCCTTGTCGAAACGATGCGCGAAACGTATGGCGTCCATGCCGCCCTTTTCGCCGAACTCGCGTACCACGGACTGATCTTCGGCGAGTATGGTCACGATCGGCTCAAGCGACGATCCGATCAGCGCCGCGCCGTCGAGAAATACAAGCTGCTGTCCGGCCTCGACATGGATTTTGAAGTAATCCACGTCGCCGGGCTTCGAGATGGCACCGGTAAGAATGGCGGGCAAGTAGGTTTCCACCGCCGTCTCGGGAGTATCGTTGGGCTCTTTGTCGGCGCTCTCGCCGTAGTATGGCTCGATCAGGAAGCGGCCTTCGGGGCTGGTCCCAAGCGGTGTCAGCAGACGAAAGCCCACCGGCCCAATTTCGGCATCGGGCGAAACTTCCACTTCCACTGTCACCTGATTGCGCGGGGGCAGTGGGCCGAGATCGATGGTGGACGGCGTGCCGTTCGAGCCCAGGCGATTTTCGGTCAGGTCAGGGAGCTCCTTCACGCGCAGGATTTTGCCGGTTACGCCGGGCTCGCTGAAATAAATCGCGCTGGCCCTGGCCAGGTTCAAGCCTTCGACGGTCAATTCCACCGTGGTGCCGCGCGAGATGCCTACCGGCGAGACGCTATTCAGCGTAGGCGGCGTAGTGCGGTTGCCAGTGGGATGATCGCTGCTGGTTGCCGCGGAGAGTGTCAGTGCCAGGAGAGAAACGAGAGTCAGTTTCATTGCGTTATGGTGAGGCTGCCGTCGAAGCGGCCGATGGCGAAGGTTTTTCCATTGGGAGCGAACTGGAGTCCGTAAACCCAGTCGGGCTCGGGATACGAGTGTAGCTCGCTCAAATCTTGGGCCCTGAAAAGTTTGACCGTCCGGTCGGCGGAAGAGGAAATTAATTCGGCGCCATCGGGTGACCAGGCCAGCCGCAGGATGGCGTCTTCGTGCGCGATCAACGAATGGAGCAGCGTTCCTTCCTTTTCGCCGAGGGACCAGATCCGGATGCTCTTGTCCAGCCCGGCGGCAGCGACGAATTTGCCGGTGGGATCCACTGCGATGGTATTGATGCCGTCCTGCGGTTCGGACAATGTGTAGAGCCGGTCGCCCGAGGCCACATTCCAGATTTTAATGGTCCGGTCGGCTGCGCCCGAGACCAATCGCTTGCCGTCGGGGGTGAAGGCCACGGCATAGACGGCGTCGATATGGTCTTTGTAAGTGCGGATTTCCTTTTCGCTCGCGATGTCGAAAAGCTTCACCAGCTTGTCATAGCTGGCTGTCGCGATGCTCTGGCCGTCCGGTGAAAATGCCACGCCGTAAATGCAATCCACGTGACCATGGATGGTGTGGAGCAGCTTGCGTTGCTCGACATCCCAGATCAGCACTTCACCCGAACGTGCCGGGAGTCCGCCGGCAGCGGCCAGCAGCTTGCCATCGCGCGAGAAGGCGATGGCTCGGACCGTGCCGGCGTGCCCTTTGAGGGAAGCTAGTTCCTGCTTGGTTGACGGGTCCACCAGGCGGACTTCTTGATAGCCGGCTAGGGCGAGAAGGTGGCCATCGGGGCTGTAGGCGAGGTCGAAGATCTGTGGCTTGACGGGAGTTCGCGGTTGGATTTTAAGAAGCGAGG
>JBEKJJ010000141.1:0-18886 GCA_050011295.1 Bryobacteraceae bacterium | reverse complement strand
TGGCGACACGCAGGCGATGCGCTGGCTAGCGCCTACGAAGAAATAGGAATCAGCCGGCCCAGGATCTGCTGAAGTTGCCGGCGCTCCTGATCGAAATCGAAATCTCGCAGCACCCGTTCCCGCGCAGCTTGCCGCATCCGCATGCGCTCGTCAACACTGCGCGCCAGCCAATCGAGCACCACTTCACCTAACCGGTGGAGCTGCCAGCGCGGAACGATAACGCCGCTCAATCTGTCGGTAATGATCTCGGGAATGCCGCCGGCGTCGCTTCCGATTGAGAGGCACCCTGCCGCCAGCGCTTCAAGCAGCGCGTTCGGCATACCGTCCCACAGCGAAGGCTGCAGGTAGATGTCGCACAAGTGCACAAGAATGCGGTGATCCGCCAGGCTCCCCGGCCCGGTCCATTGCATGAGACGAGGCATCTCCGATGGGCGAACTTCTCCCATTACCAGCAAACATGCCGGGCGCCGCTCGCGAACCTTCCGCAGCGCTTCCAGCAAAAACTGCTGCCCTTTTTTCTCGCGCAGCTCTCCGGCAAATCCGAGCACAACTTCTCCAGGCCGGATGCCCAGCTTCTCACGCAACGCACCCGAAGCCTCACCGGGAGCGAAAACTTCTGTGTCCACGGCATTCTTCAGGCAGACAACATCGTTGCGCAGACTGAGCGCGGCCACCTTCCGAGCCAGGTCTTCGGTGACCGCGCTGATGCAATTGGCCTGTTCGAGCGTCCAGCGCAGCCGGGCGAAATCGCCCGGAGGATACATCTCGCGATCCAGATCGTTGCCCCGCACGCTGACCATACTCGGAATATTTTTCAAGCGTCCGAACCACGCCGCCAGAAATCCCGCGGGCGCCAGATAGTGCCCCCAGATGGCGTCATAGCGGTGTTTGCTGAGCAACCAATCGAACAGGTTCAGCGTGTGCGGCATGGTGGAATCCCATTCACGGAAGCGCCCCATGCGGTACACAGCAGGATTCCCGTCTTCAGGAACCACCAGACCCGCGTCGAGCGTCCTCGACCAGGCGATCACATCGATATCGGCGCCTAAGGCGGCCAGGGCACGCGAGATGCGACCGGCGCTGGTCGCGACGCCGCCCAAGTCCGGCGGATATCGTTCGGAGAGAAATAGCAGCCGAGGCTTCACGAGTTGCTGCCGCATCTTAACATGTCCCCGATTGACACTACGAGAAACTAGGTCTGCTGCGCAAACCGCAGTACGCTTGTACCATTTCCAAACCCCAGCGTGTCTGCAGAACCTAAACTTTCAGGTTCCAAAGCGCGATAAAGGTACGAGGCTCAGAAGATCCGTTGATATCCATCCGTCAGACTGCGAACGAATTGGAGCGCTTGGAGGAATTCGGGCTATCCGCCGTGGCCTGTTACTCGCAAGCCATCGCCGCGACCGAGCGTTACGCAATCGAGTTCAATGCCGAGCGAGTGGCTCGCTTCCGCGCGCAATTGCAGAGTCTGAAACACCAATTGAGGGATGCCACCGGCCCGGAACAACTGAAAAGCGTCCAAGCGTCCTTCGATACGGAACTAAAGGGATTTCAGGAACTGGTACGCAGCCATCTGGAGCAACTCCGCAAGGACGTTGCCTCCGCCTCGGCAGCGGTCGAAACATTTGCCAGTTCCTTCACCGAGAGCGGTTCCGAACTCGAAGCGGACGTAAAGCAGGAGTTGCAACATCTCAATAAAGCTACCGCCAGTAGCGATATTAACGAGATGCGCAACCGCATCCGGACGGCCACGGCAAAAATAACCTCGAGCGTGGAGCAAATGCGGTCGTGCAATCAGTTAGCGGTCGCGCAGTTGAAGGATGAGATACGCCTGTTGCATCAGGAGATTCAAGGTATGCAGCGCTCGCTGCGGGCGCCCGACGAAGAACAGAACCAGGCTCGGAATCATCTCAACAACCGCATGAGTGAGTTAGCCCGCCGAGGCCGTCCTTTTTCGGTATTGCTGGCCGTGATCAGGAATCTGGATGGCCTTCACAATTGCCATGGCGCAAAAGTGCTGGAAAGCGGCGTGAACACTTTCAAGGCGCGCTTTGAAAGCAAGCTCCCGGGGTCGGTGACCGTGGAACGTTTGAATAAAGATCAATTCGCGGCCGTCCTGGACATCGAACCGGCGGGGGCCATCGCGGCGTCGCGCGATGTTATGCTCACGCTTTCAGCACCCATCGTCGAACTAGCCGGCGGCGCCATGCACACGCTGGTTTATGACGTTGCCACAGGCGTGGTCGATTTCGCGCCGGGCGCGGATCCTCGGGAGTTCCAGACCAAGATTACACAACTAGTGGCTGCTCTGGCCGGCCGCGGGTAGTTCGTTGATCTATATGGCTGCGGCCGATGCCATAGCTGAGATCGCCCGGTAGTAGCCGCCTCCCGGAGATATGGTGTGAGCAGCGGCGAACGATGAGAAATCCAAGTCCCAAATATCTTCGCCGAATTCTTTCACTACATCCCAGATCTGCGACTCGATGGGTTCGTTGGAAATGATGGTCAGCTTGTCCGCCTCGATGAACTGCTGGCGCCCCACCGGTACATAGTTCCAGCCTTTCGCGCTCTGGAAGAGATTCTTAAGGTCACCACCCCTGTCAGGGATAAGCGAGAAAACGCCCGCGGCAAGGTTAATAAACCGGTCCGCCGGCGGCAGTAGCGGAACCACGTCCTCGTAATTCTCGTAACGTACCTGGTTGTTTATCACGGCCTGATAACCGGTCTGAAACGCAACGTCGCCCGGCTTCGGCGAAGCGAAGGTGACCACTTGCTGAATCGGCAGGTGGTAGCTCTGGCTGAGGATGTACGCGCCAATGGAAGCCAGCGCGCCGCCCAGGCTATGCCCCGTCACCAGGATTTTCTTGGCCGGTCCTGGATTCAGGTTCTGCACCGCCGCGGCGACGCCGCCAATGAGGGACATAGTGGCATCGTAAAATCCACTGTGAACCTGGCCGGGAACATTCGGCGCGGATTTGGGCACATCGAAGAAGTTTTCCAGCCAGTTCAGCAGGCTCTCGGTACCCTTCAGCGACGGTGGCAGCGTTCCGCGAAATGCCACAATGATTCCGTCGGCGTTTTCTCCGACGAGACATGCGTTAATAGACTCGACATCTCCGCACACCGGCTTAGGCATGCTTTTATAGCCCACAGCGGGACTAAAGACGGTATCCGGCGAGTAAGCACATCCGCCGGGGGCAATATCGTATGCGTTACCGGCTGCGCACAGCAGCCGAAAGTTCAGACTCGTGGAAATCGCAGGATTCATAGCTCGATTACCTCCTCCATGCATTTTTCCAGAAAGAGACGGGACAAGAGTATCATATTTTCACATTGCATACCAGAGATACAATGAGCTTATTCTGAATATCTGGAATCTCGCCCCAGGCAAAGCGGCCACACGGGTTTTTTGCGGTAATCTTTAACCCGGAACCAAGGCTGCAGCAAGAAATCAGTTCGAGCTGTAACACGCGATTACTGTAACAAAGGCATCACGTTCCGCGTGGCCAAGTCCCAAATCAACACTCGCAGTTTTCCCGGCTCCAGCGGCTTCGTAAAATATCCGTCCATGCCGGCAGCCAGGCAAATATCGCGAAACTCCATGGTCGCGTGAGCAGTTAATCCGTAAATAAGCGGCTGGCTCCCGGCGGGCAGCAGCCGCCGGATTTCGCGCGTCGCGGATACTCCGTCCCGCTCAGGCATCTGAACGTCCATGAGAACGAGATCATAACGATGCTCCAATGCCTTCGCCACAGCCTGCGCGCCGTCCGCCGCCAAATCCGCCTTCACCCCCAGCCTCTCCAGCAGCTTTAATACGACGCGTTGATTTACTACATTGTCCTCCGCCACCAGCACTTTCAAGTGGCCCGTGGATAACTCGGGCGTAGGAACATCCTGCAAAGCCACCGGTTCCCGCGCGTGGCCCATCCGGACTGTGAATCGGAAGCGCGAGCCCTCGCCCAGCTTAGACTCCACATCGATGGTTCCTCCCATCAACTCCACCAGCCGCTTGGAGATCGCGAGGCCCAAGCCAGTTCCTCCGTAACGGCGGCTGATGGAAGCGTCCGCCTGATTGAACGACGAGAACATGCGAGGCAGCTGTTCCGGCGCAATCCCAATACCGGTGTCGCGAACCTCGATCGCGATCAAACAAGAGGCCGCGTCATGCCCTTCCACACCCGCAGCGAGCGTGATTTCGCCGGAACTCGTAAACTTCACGGCGTTTGAAATCAGGTTCAACACCACTTGCCGCAACCGGGTTCCGTCGCCCGCCACCCACGCCGGCAATTCCGGTGGGAGCGAGCAACCGAGGCGCAAATTTTTTTCCGCTGCCGGACCGCGAAACAGTGCGACGCTATCTTCGAGCGAACGGCGAAGGTCGAAAGGCGATACTTCCAACTCCAGTTTTCCGGCCTCTACTTTGGAAAAATCCAGGACATCGCTTATCACCCGAAGCAGTGTATCGCCGGAAGAGCGGATCATCCGTATGATCTCCAACGCCTCTTCCGGGACCGGCATGGCTTCCAACTCCATGCTCAACCCGATGACGCCGTTCAGGGGCGTCCGAATCTCGTGACTGATATTTGCCAGAAAAAGTCCCTTGGCTTCGAGCGCTGCGTTCGCGCTCTTTTTTTCTTCCAGCATGTGCCTGCGTTCCGCTTCCAGTTCAGCGGTCCGCCGGTGCAGCAAAAGCTGATTCCTTCGCCACACGATTCCCCACACCGCTGCGCCGAAAAGCAGTAGAGCGCTGGACCGCAACCACCAGGTCTCCCACCATTTAGGCTCGATCCGGAACTCCGCCGCAGCCACTTTGGCCGAGACCGGCCCATCCCGAACGCGCGACCGGATCTCCAGCCGATGCCGGCCCGGCGAAAGCCCGGCAAAGGAGATGACGCGTTCCGTAGTATCGGCCCAGCGGTCCCCGTCCAGCCGGTAGGCAAAGCGCACCAGTTGCTCGTTCTTATAACTGAGCGAGGAGAACTCCGCCCTCAGAACTCGCGACTTCTGGCCCACCTCCAGCCGGGTTATGATCGGATCGCCAACCACCGGTTCCAGAGAGCTTCTGGCTGGACGGTAGTGTGCCAGGCCGCCGCTGGTACCGATCCAAACGCTGCCGTCCGCGTCGGCCCAGAACGCTTCTCCATCTGTGTCGTCCCAGATCAGCCCGTCTTCGGTGCTGAGATGTTTCCATGCACCGCCGTCCAGGAACGATACGCCGTTCGCACTACCCCGCCAAAGGCGCCCGAAAGCGTCGAAACCATGAAACGCGGTGACTTCCACCGATAACGCGTCAGCAGCCAGTACCGGCGTTGAGCGGGAAATGCGGGTGCCCGCTATCTCCACTCTTTCAATTCCAGCATCCAACCGGTGGTGCAGCCAGAGTGCGCCGTCCGGACCGATCGTGGGAATGTATGGACTGTCGCTCAGAAGTCCGTCCGCTTTCCCGTAATGCCGCCACTCGCCTTCGGACAAACTCCACAATCCCTCAGGATTCGTGATCCACATCGTCCCCTGCCGATCCTCGGAAAAAGCCCAGGCCCCGTGGTCGAACGCCGAGGGTTGATCGATGCGGTGGAAACCATCGGAGTCTAACGGCCGATCGTTACGAAAAATGCCGCAGGCTGTCGCAACCCAGAGCCTCTCCATGTGGTCGATAAAAAGCCGGTGCGATGTCCCGCAAGTGAGACCATCCGCCGCCGCGAACAGACGAATCTTTCCGGTTGCAGGATTGATGCGCGCCAAGCCGCCCGGCTTGACCACCGCCCATATAGATCCGTCGGAAGTCTCGCCCAGGCTTCGAACATTGTCCCCCCCCAAGCCGTCTTTCCTGGTCCAGATCCGAAGTGGTTCGTCGCTTTTGAGCCGCGCTAATCCTAACGAAGTTCCCACCCAGAGCGCGCCCTTCCTATCGCGCCGGAGGCTCCATATCAAATCGGACGGCAGACCTTGTGCCTTAGTCCATGCCTCCCACTCGCCGTAACCCAACCAGCGAGCTATGCCCGCGCCGATCAGCGCAATCCACAACGACCCTTCGCGATCTTCCAGCGCAGCGCTCGACATCGCGGACGGAAGCCCCCGCCGATCGTCTATCATTCTCCATCGGTCCTCGCGGAGGGCTAATCCCTTGTCGGTCGGGATCATGACGAAACCGTCCCGGCTTACCGTCAAGGCGCCCCAAAAAGCGCTGGACGCGATATCCGGTTTCTCCTGCACCAGCCGCGTCTCGCCGGGCGCCTTGCGGAATAACCGGCTCGGGCTGCGGATCCACACGGACCCGTCTGGCCCTATGCCGATCGTGTCCCAGGCGTCTTCCGGTAATCCTTCCGCCGGACCAAACATAGACACGCGTCCCCGGTCTTCAACGCACAATCTCCGCCCGCAGCCAAACCAGAGTTCGGAACCGTTCCTTGCGATTCCGCGAATGGACACGCCGGTAAATTCGGGGCCGAGCGCGTAGGGATGCGCAGCATACGATCCGGCGCCGTTCCGCGTTGCCTCATACATACCGGAAGGCGTGGCCACCATAACGTTCCCGTGCGCGTCGTTCGCCATGCGCTGCGCACCCGATAACATCCCGCTCACCCCGGGGATGGCGCGAAAGCGCTGCCCATCGAATCGAAAAATCTGCGCACAAGTATTGGCCCACAGCGCCCCATCCGCAGCCACATGCAAAGCGTGGGCTTCGGTAACGCACGGCAAACCTTCGGCTGAGGCCATCAGACGGAAGCGCGTCCCGTCATACCGGTACAGGCCGCCTTCCGATCCAGCCCAGATGTAGCCTGCTCCGTCCTGCGCGAGCGATAGAATGGCCAGGTTCTGCAGCCCATCCGCGGCTCCGTAATGGCGAAAACTATACTGCTGCGCCAACCCCGAGCCATGGTACGTCAGAACTAGCGCGAACGCACTGAGCCTATATGGACGGCGCATCATTGGCTCTCAAGCAACCATATCGGCCGGAATAGGCGGAATCGCCAGGAAAATATGGGACACTAGCATGGGTTCCAGCCAGGTAGTGCGCTGGCGCACTACCTTTAGCCATGTTGCGGCGGCGATATATAATCAGAGTGATTTGTTGGAAGTTCGCCGTAACCCAAAGGTAAAAATGCGAGCCCGCTTCATTCCGCTGTTCTTCGCAATCTCTGTACTTGGAATCCAGTGTGTGTTTCCACAGGATCAACCACCGCCGCCCCAGCTTCCGCCGCCGAACCAAGCCCTCACGCCCGACCAATTGGACGATCTGGTGGCACCCATCGCGCTCTATCCGGATCCGCTGCTCAGCCAGATCATGGTCGCCACCACGTATCCGCTGGAAGTGGTGCAGGCTTATCAGTGGCTCCAGCGAAGCCCCGGTCTCAGCGGTCCAGCACTCACCGCGGCCGCGCAACAACAGGATTGGGACCCCAGTATTCAAGCGCTGGTCGTTTTCCCCGACGTTCTGAAGCGCCTGAATGACGATGTCACTTGGACCACCAATCTGGGGAATGCATTCCTCGCCCAACAACAAGACGTGATGGATGCGGTCCAACGCATGCGGCAAAAAGCCCAACAGGCGGGCAAGCTGGCATCCACACCGCAAGAAAACGTGGTCGCCACGACGGACAACGGCCAGCCGGTGATTCAAATTGAGCCTGCGGATCCCGCAGTGATTTACGTCCCTGTCTATAATCCCGTGTGGATTTGGGGACCGCCGCTCTGGTATCCGTATCCGGGTTGGTTCTGGCCGGGTCCCGGTGTAGTGGTTGGTGGACTAGGATTTGGCTTCGGCATTGGAATTAATGTTGGATTCTATTTTGGCGCCGGCTGGCATGGCTGGGGCGGATGGGGTTGGCATCCGGGCTGGGGCAACCACACCGTAATCGTCAACAACACATTTATTCATCAAAACAACTTCAATTCGAGTCACATCGCGAATGTCCATGGCAACGCCGTATGGCAGCATGATCCGGCGCATCGCGCGGGAGTGCCTTATGCGCGTCCGGAATTGAATCAGCAATACCGGGGCAACGTGCGCCAGGCCGTAGCGCCGCGCTCCATTCCGGAAGGTTCGCGCAATGCGCCATCCACCGAGTCGCAGCGCTTCGGTAATCGCGAGATTCCGCGCAGCGCCCCGGCTGAACAAAACAATCGGGGAGCGTTCGGGGGAATGGAGCACGGCTCAGCGGCCGGAACCCACGCCGAACACGGCTATTCGAGCCTGGGCCCGGCCAGAAGCGCTCCCGCGGCCCGAGCGGCGCCCAGCAGCGGCGGTGGTGGTGGGAGACGGAGATAGGAGCAAGCATGTCGATCATAAAATATTTGATTTCGCTAGCCACGCTTCTGGTGGCACTGACACTTCTCAACGCTTCTGCGCAGGAAAGCCAGGAGACTTTCGCCACACCCCAAGAAGCCGCGCAGGCGCTACTCAACGCAGCCGAGCAGAACGACACCAATGCTCTGATGAAACTGTTCGGACCGGCCGGTAAAGACATTGTGCAATCCGGCGATCCCGCCGATGCGAAGGCCGCTCGCACGGAGTTCGCCGCCCGGGCTCACGCCAAGATGCAGGTTCAGCCCGATAAGGACAATCCCAATCGCGTTACGTTGGTCGTGGGTGAACAGAATTGGCCATTTCCCGTGCCGTTGATTTCGAAGAATGGCAAATGGTATTTTGACGCCGCTACGGGCCGCGTAGAAATTCTGGCGCGCCGCGTCGGCCGCAACGAACTGGCCGCCATTGACGTCTGCCGCGGCTACGTGGAAGCGCAAATGGAGTACGCGTCGCGCGATCGCGATGCGAACGGCATTCTAGAATACGCGCAGCATATCCTCAGTGCGCCGGGTAAGAAGGACGGTCTTTATTATGAAGGCGAATCGGAATCGCTGGTGCCTAAATCCTTCGGCGATGCAGCCGCCGTCCTCATACAGGGGCAAGGTAAGAAGCCGGTACCCTATCACGGCTACTTTTTCCATGTCTTAAAGGCGCAAGGTCCGGATGCGCAGGGTGGTGCGATGGATTACGTGGTGAAGGGCGCCATGATCGGCGGCTTCGCCATGATCGCATGGCCGGCCGAGTACGGCGTTTCGGGTATCCAAACCTTGATCGTGAACCATCAAGGCGTGGTCTACGAAAAAGATCTTGGCCCACAAACCAGCACGCTCGCCCGCCAGACCACGCGCTTCAATCCGGATAAGACCTGGAAACCCGTGGCCGGCGAATAAGACACCGGTTCGCGTGGGGCCCGCTAGCTCACGAAAGGCCATGAAGATGCCGGTAGCGCACGCAAGCGTTCACAGGAGTGTGAACGCGGCACGCAAAGTGCGTGCGCCACAAGGCGGCCTCAAACGGAGTCGGTGCGTTGGACCGATTTTCCACGCTAGCGTTTGCACCGGAAGGTATCCCGAATCGCGTCGATTCGCTTCCACATGTCTCCATCGCGCGGCTCGAGCGACTGAGCGAAGAAGAAAGCTGTGTGGTCGGGCGTCTCGCAATCCGAGATCCGAACCTCGGAGTTCAACGTGATGGTTTTGCCGTGAGTATCCCAGATTGTTACTTGTCCGCTGAAAGCGTGAGCCGGCGCACTCCCAAAGGTTGGCGATGCCAGGGAATCCTCCTTGTAGGTTGCCGATACCTTCGAAAGATCGGGCGTGAATCCGTAGTTTCGGCCCCGCTCCTCCGCGATTCCACGAAAATAGGTCAGCACGTCCGCTTGCAACTGTTCGGCGCTCAACAGGTGTTTACCATCCAGCCAGAAGAAAAACAGAAAGGAGTGATATTCGGGAGAGTCAGTCTCACGAAAGTTCGGCGAAAAGAAGATGTCTTCGAAGCCGTGATAGGTAAGTTTCGACGTCCATGGCAAAGGAAAGTGATAGCGTAGATCGGCTGCCCAACTGCCGGGCACCGTGTACGAGAATGGATCGGACGCCGGATTCACATGCGGCGGAAACGGCACTCGGACCAGTGCGATCTCTGATTGGCTACCATCGGGTTTTACAACCGTGAGCCGCAGTGTAGCACCGACGGGTCCGTGAATCTGCTGGACGATCGCGCTAAGTTCGCGTCCCGGCACCGGCACGCCGTCTACAGCGATGACGAAGTCGCCCGAGCGGATGCCGGCCTTGGCCGCGGCCAATCCCTCGATCGCCTGCAATATGACAATAGGACCGCGATGGCTCGGCAACTGGTCATCGTCGAAGAGCTGAGCAATGGAAATTCCGACGGTGCCGCGGTTATCGTCTGTGGCGCACCCGGGCCCAGGCGATGCCAGCAGAATCAGAGATACAAGAAAGAGAAAGCGCATTGATTGATGTAAAACCATCGGGAGGGGAAATTCTTGCAATGGTTTAGCGCCGACGGCGGGTTCTGACACTGAAACGTTTTCGCGTCCGCCGCGTACAAGTAAGGAGTAAAACCATGCAGCCACGTTCGAGTGCATCACTTCCCTACCCTGATGAGTCGCGGCGCATTCTCGGCCAGCTCGAAAGCCCGGCGTTGAAGGTGGAAGAGAGGGTGTACGCAGCCGGGCTCTCTGTCGCACGCCATTTCCACGACACCCCCAATTTGATTTACGTGATTGCCGGCTCGCATTGGGCGGGACATAGCCGCGGCGGCGAAATCTGCGATCCCCGGACCGTGCGCTTCCTTCCCGCCGGGGAGCCTCACGAAATTTACTTTCCGGTTGGCTGCCGGTGCTTGCGCGTCGAGCTGCGTCAGCCGATTTTGGAGCTTGCCGCCCAGGATGGCCGCACTATTTGCGCCCCTGGCGAACTCCCGCAACCTTCCGCGGTTGCTCTGGGCGCGCGGCTACACCGCGAGTTCCGCCAGAGAGATGAAGTTACCCCGCTCGACCTTGAGGCCGCGGTCTTACAACTCCTGCTGACCAGCGGGCAGAGCCCGGCCGAGCGCCGCGGCTTGCCTCCCGCCTGGTTGCTGCGCATTCGAGAAATGCTGCGCGAACAGGGACACCCGCGACTCACTCTCGCAGAACTCTCGCGTTCTGCCGGGCGGCATCCGGTCCAGATCAGCCGCCAGTTCCATCACCATTTCGGCTGCACCATCAGCGAATACATGCGGCGAGTCCGCATTGCCCAAGCGCAATCGCTGTTGGCCAGCCCCGGCCTGGATATTGCCGAGGTCGCGCTCATTTGTGGATTTTTTGATCAGAGCCACTTCACCACTGTGTTCCGCAAACTCACCGGCATGCCGCCGCGCCGCTATCGCTCGTACATCTCGGGCCACCGGTAGAACGGGAGTTTGCGCTCGGTCCACACTGGCTGTACGATAGGTTTCACCTATCAGAGTATGGGCGAGTACTGGCAGCACAGGACGTTTTCGACGAAATTTGCGCCCTCGACGAAGACCGCCGCCGTACACTCTTAGACGAGCAGTGCAACGGCGACGACGAGCTGCGCACCGAAGTTTTGCGCCTGCTCCGCGCTTACGACCAGGAACGCGCAGCCAATGCCGAAGGGAACGCGGCGTCCGAGAGAAGACGCTTCGGAGTTTGGGAAACCATCCGTTTGTTGGCGCGCGGCGGGGCGGAACGAGCCTAATCCAGTGCGGTGGATCCATTTCAGTTGCACGAGCTTCTGGCAGCCGCCTACGCCGAGAATCATCGCTATCGAGAAGCCGCTGATATGGAACGCAAAGCCATCCACGATCTTCCTCCCGTGAAACCAGGCGAAGCGCCCAGCCACGCCCGGCTGACCAATGAAGCCACCCTCGCCAAATACGAGCGCGCTCGAAAATCCGCCGGCTAGTAACCAGCTATACTCACCACCAGGATGAAAAACAGCAAGCCGATATTCGCGCTTCTTTTGTGGATTGCCTCACCTGCGGTTGCCGTTCCGGTGGTTAATTCCGTGGTGAATGGGGCATCCTTCACTCCGGCGATGTCGCCCGGCTGTCTGATCTCCATCTTCGGCACTGGACTCGCTCCGAGTCTCCAGAGTGCCTCCAGCGTCCCGCTTCCCGTCAGCCTCGGAAACACGTCAGTAAAAATCGGCGGATTCGCTGCACCTTTGTATTTCGTTTCGCCGGATCAGATCAATGCGCAGGTACCGTTCGAGGTCGCGAATGCGATCAACGTAACCTTCCAGTATGAAACCGTTCCCGTTGTCGTCACAACTGTCGTCTCAACCGGCCAGGAGAGCAGCGCCACTTTCACGATCGCTCTCACCGGGGCTTCGCCGGGGCTCTTCACCATCGCCTCAAACGGCAAGGGCCAAGCGCTTTATGTCAACCAGAATTTCATGCCTTTCAGCACGCCCTTAACTCCAGGAAGCACAATTATCCTGTACGCCACAGGCCTGGGTCAGACGAATCCGCCGGCCACCACGGGAGCAGGCGGTTTGGCGAACCAGCCGCTTGTCTTTCCGCCCAACGTCTACATTGGCGAAACTCAGGCACAGGTGTCCTACGCCGGCTTGGCGCCCGATTTCGTAGGGGTCTATCAGGTGAACGTCCTGGTACCGGCTCAATTGTCCACCAATCGTATAGTGCTCGCGATCGGCGGCCAGAGAAGTAACGTCACCCGCACAGTGATCACGTCCGGCACAAACACGACGAGTGCCAGTGGCAGCTTCGAAGCGCTTTACCCGACGCCTCCCGGCCAGCAACCCGCTAGTTCTCCGCTGGCTTTTTCTCCATTGTTGATCGCGGCGCAGTTCACGGCCAAGTTCACTCCAGCGGCCGGCGCGCAGCCTTTCACGGTCGCCGCGGTGTCGGAAGCAGGCAGTTCCATTATTACCGTGAATCCCTCCGAAGGCATTCTGAACGGAACAGCCACGACTCCCACCCCTGCGACCAGAGCATTCAGTTTCAGCAATACCGAAATTTTCCCAATCGATTTTCTCGTGGGACTTCCCTTCCCCGGGAGCATCATTCCGGAATCCCGACTCGACCCGGTGGCCCTTACAGCGCTTACCGCCATGCCCTCCGAAAACCTGCCATTAGAAGGAATGTCAACCGCCATTTTTCAGACTGTTGCGTCGGTGGCGCCAGGCGCGACAGTCGAAATTGACGGGCAGAGCAATTCGGGATTTGCCAGTTTCGCCGGTTGGCTGACGATCCCCTACGCACCGTATCTGAAAGCCCGCAGCACCACGCTAGAGCTGTTCATCGATGGAACCTTGGTGGCAACTTTGGAAGTCCCTTATAACACCGTGTGACGAGTTTACTTCACGGTTGCGGATGATAATTCGGAAACGGCGGCCGCTGGTACTTCTTCGCCGGATTCTCGCGCAGCTGCTCCATCAAAACCGCGACAGCTTTTTCAAGTTGTGGATCGTGACCCTGGCGAATGGCCTGAGGATCCTGCTCCACCTCGATATCGGGCGTGACGCCGATGTTTTCAACTTCCCAAGATCCGCCCGGATTGTAGAAGCCAACCGAGGGCGCTGCGACGAAACCGCCATCCATCAACGCTGGATAACCACCCAGCCCGCCCACCAAGCCGCCCCAGGTTCGTTTGCCGATGAGCGGGCCGATTTTCGCTTTTCGAAAATAAAACGGCATCGCATCGCCGCCCGAACCTGCATATTCATCAATCAGCATCACCTTGGGGCCGAAGATCGCGGCCAGCGGCGACGCAACATCCTGTCCCTGGCGCATCACGCGAAACGCCATCAACTGCCGGCTCAAATAATCGATGATGTAATCCGCCTGTAATCCGCCGCCATTAAAGCGTTCGTCGATCACCGCACCCTGCTTCCCCACCTGCGCGAAGTAGTAACGGTTGAAATTGACGTACCCACCTTGCGCGGTATCCGGCACGTACACATAGGCCAGTTGCCCGCCGCTCAATTCCGCGACTTTGCGCCGATTGCCTTCCACCCACGCCAGATGCCGAAGAGCGGATTCGCTCGCAATCGGCTGCACCGTAACTTCGCGCGAATTCGCGCCGGCGGGATCGGCGCCCACCCTCAGCACGACTTGCTTGTTTGCTGTGCCTTCCAAGCGCGCATACAAATTGTCGGATGCCCGCAAGTCCGCCCCGTTGATGGCAAGTATATATTCACCAGCGGCCACGTTGACGCCGGGCTGCGTCAGAGGCGCACGCAATCCGGGATTCCAACTCTCTCCCGTGTAGACCCTCGCGACGCGCCACCGTCCGTTCTCGAGTTTGAAATCCGCGCCCAGCAGCCCTCCTGGCACGCGTTTGGGCTCAATCGCGTGCGACCCTCCCCCGATCGCCAAATGACTGACGGTAATCTCGCCCAGCATTTCTGCGAACAGATAGTTAAGATCGTCCCGATTGCCGACGCCGGCCAGATAAGGTTCGTACAGCTTTTTGGCTCGCTCCAGGTCCAGGCCATGCAACCCGGGATCGTAGAAGAAATCGCGCTCGATGCGCCACGCTTCTTCGTACATCTGTTTCCACTCAGCCCGCGGTTCCACCCACGCTTGCATCTCGTCCAGTTTCAAAACCCCCTCACCAGGTTTGAAAGCTTGACTGGTAGACGCGATGATCCAAGCTGCCGCCGGCGGACCAGCCGGCGCTTCCGCTGGCGCCGGAACCGGCATACGAAGCAGCATCTTCTCGCCATTCGCCGACAACGCAAATCCACTGATGTTCTCCACCACCTTGTCCACCTTGCGAGTCTTGAAATCATACTTGTAGACCACGCGTCCCGCCGGCGTTCCTGGATTCAGGACCGCATTGAACGGACTTTCCACCAGGAAGAGCGTACCTGCCTTTCCGGCTTCCAGCTGGATATAGTCGCGTGCCGGAATCGGCAGCGCGACAATGCGCTGCTCGATCATGTCGGGGTCGATGCTCACATCGGGAGGTTTCTCGGTTTTCTTGGAATCGTCCGGCTTAGCCACCTCCTTCTCTTCGTCGCTCTCAGGTGCGAGCGGCGACGGCAAATCCTTGCGCAGCACCAGCGCATACACGGTCCTTGAACTTGGCCGCTGAATGCTGGACATATCGCGCCAGCCCACGTTCAATCCAAAATCAGTGCTCGCGGCGAAATACAAATGTTTGCCGTCCTTGTCGAACGCCGGAAGATAGGCATCACTCATGCCGTCGGTGATCTGGATCGATTTGCGGCTTTCGAGCGAACAGACGAACACGGCACGTAGCGTGTTCTGCAGTTGCTTCGTATATGCGATCCAGCGCGAATCCGGCGACCACGACAGATCGCGCGTCCGGCGCGGCCCATCCATGATGTCCGTATCGATTTTCACTGGCACGCCCTGATCCACATCCACGTAGCTGACGTTCAGCGCATTATCCGTGAATGCAATCTTCTTGCTATCGGGAGACCAAGCAGGCGTGTAAAAGAAACTGTGCTTGCCGATGTCGATATGGCGCTTCGGGTGCAGGCCATCCGGCGCAGCGATACACAATTGATATTCGCCGGTTTCATCTGAAACATATGCGATAGATTTCCCGTCGGGTGACCATGCCGGATCACGCTCGGCCGCTCCCGGCGTGTTGGTCAAGTTGCGGATGTCGCCCTTCTCTGCAGGAGCTGTGAATATCTCGCCGCGTGCTTCGAAAACAGCCCGCGCGCCGGTGGGCGATATGCCGAAGGCTGAAATGTGAGTCGATACTTTTTCCCAGCGCGCGCGTACCTCCGGCAAATCGGCGGCCAGATGAATTCCAACCTTTTGGCTTTTGCGTGTCTTGAAATCAAAAATGTGCAGCGAGCCAAACTGCTCATAAACGATCGCGCCGGGTCCCGCCGACGCCGACTTGAAATCCAGACCGTCGTTCCCGATCTCCTGCTCCACCCGTTTGGTGGCTAAATCATAACTGAACAAACTCACTGACCCATTCCGATCCGATAGAAAATAGATTCGCCCACCGGTCCACATCGGATTGAAATCGTTCGAATCCTTGCGTGGGATTTTTTCGATGCTGGAATCGGACAACCGCGCGATCCAGATGGGGGTCGCCCGGCCGCCGCGATATCGTTTCCAAGTATTGAACGCGCGCGCCAGCGGCACATAAGCGATCTCAGAACCATCGGACGAAAACGAGCCTTCCTCGGCGTAAGGCAGCGGCAATTCTGTGGGCAGCGTCTCGTCGAGACCCATGGTGAACAGCCGGCTCGTAAAGTTGTAGCTGTTGCGATTGGACGCAAACAGAACGCGCTTGCCGTCGGGCGTCCAACCCAGCACGCGGTCCGCCGCCGGATGATACGTCAGCCGCTTGGGGACGCCGCCGCTCACTGGGATCACATATACGTCAACATTGCCGTCATACTCGCCGGTGAACGCGATCATCGATCCGTCGGGTGAAAATACCGGATCGGTTTCGGTCCCGGCGCCATTGGTCAGGCGTACAGCATCGCCACCTGCGCGGGGCACGCGCCACAAATCGCCGGCAAAGCTGAACACAATATAATCCCGGCTGAGGGCAGGCTTGCGGGCGAGAATGGGTGCTGTTTGCTCGGCGCAAAGGGCTGTAAGCGACGACAAAAACAGAAGGATAGCAATGGTACGCAGCATTTCTGGATCATACACCGTTGTACCGAATTCTGCCTTTGCTGCATCCAACAGAGTGGAGGTGCGTATGGCATTCCAGGTTGGATCGGCGGCGTCCCGATCGATGGCTACTGTTTGTTCATTACTACTCGTCACCGGCTTGGGCTTCGCACAAGCACCGCAAGCCCCTCCGCCCCCGCAGCAACAGCAGCAGTCCGCACCATTGCTTTCCCCGAATCAGTTGGACAACCTGGTCGCGCCCATCGCGCTGTATCCTGATCCGATACTCAGCCAAGTGCTGGCCGCAAGCACGTACCCGCTCGAGATCGTCGAAGTGCAGCAGTGGTTACAGCACAACAGTAGCTTGCACGGTCAGCAATTAGTGGACGCCGCCAAGCAGCAGAGCTGGGACCCGAGCGTTCAGGCTCTCGTCGCGCTGCCGGATGCGCTCCATTTGCTGAGCAGCGACATCCACTGGACCACCGATCTCGGCAACGCGTTCCTGGCTCAACAGAATGATGTGATGAATGCCGTGCAGCGTATGCGTGCGCGCGCTCGGGCCAATGGCAGGCTCACCAATACGCAGCAACAAGTGGTCACCACTGAAAATCAGGGCGGCCAAAACGCCATCGAAATTCAACCGGCCGACCCGCAAGTGGTGTACGTTCCTGTTTACAATCCAGCCTACGTGTGGGGTCCGCCCGCGTGGGGCGTTTACCCGAGCCTGTGGTACCCAGGGTTCGGATTTGGATTCGGATTTGGTCCCGGCATTTATCTCGGCTCGTTTTTCCCGGGCTGGGGCGGCTGGGGTGGTTGGGGCTGGGGATGCGGCTGGTTCGGCGGCGGCCTGTTCCTCAATGTCGGATTCTTCAATCATTACGGATTCCATGGCGGGTTCGGTGGAGGCTTCGCGGCCAGAGGCTTGGGCGCCGGCCGCGTGGCCTGGAGCCATAACGCTGCTCACCGCATGGGCGTTCCTTATTCAAACCGCGCCGTGGCGAATAGATTTGGTCAATCCCAATCCCGTGGTGTCCAAGCCAATCGGACAGCATCGAGTCGCGCCGCCTCAAGTCGGCCCGGGACGAGCGCCGCCCGATCTTCCTCCGCTGGCGGCGGCTGGCAGCATATGAACGGCAATTCCGCCGCGAGAACGGGATCACAAGCTTCTCGAAGCTCATCAGCACCGGCCTATCGTGGACCGAGCAGTAGCGCGTCTCGCGGATCGAGCAGCAGCGCGATCAGGCCAGCCTACTCCGCTCCGCGACAATCCTCCGCGGCGCCTCGTTCATCCTCCCCCGCGCGTTCATCCTCCGCGCCGCGCTCTTCCGCGCCGCGTTCAAGCGGCCACGGATTCTCGGGCGGCGGCCATTCCAGCTCCTCAGGCGGACATTCGGCTTCGTCTGGCGGCCATTCCGGAGGGGGCGGAGGCGGAGGCGGACACCACCGCTGAACGGCGTAACGGCACCGTCTCCCTTACGGTCGCGGCTTCCATGAGAAGGCCGGTCCGTGTCAAGTCGAAAATGATTTTGGGTCGTTAAAACCACAACGCCCATCGCCGACCAACGGGAGGCGCTACACCCGGTCGAGTAACCTCGAACGGTGACCCCCGACCAACGGGAGGCCCACCCTATGCCAGCTTTTTCTCTCTGAGGAGCGGTTTTGTTTTTGCCTTTGCTTTTTGGTCGTGCCACCACTCTGGTGATCGCGACCAACGGGAGCACCGCTCGTTCCAACACTTGCTCCCTGCCGCCCTGGTTCCCCTCCGCCGATTCGCCCCGCTTCCATTCGCACTCTTTAGTGGGAGCGCTTCGCTCCCGGTGCCAGTTGGGGTTCTCAATCTTGAAACGGGCGCTGCCATCTCAGCGCCGAACTGAATCGTCTCCGTCTCCGGCTACGCTCGTTCCGCCGCGACCGCGCAGTCACCCGAACTCGGCGTTGGCTTACCAAAGCCACTAACTCGCTAGGCCGCTGCTTGCGGTTCCACCGGCCTACTATTTCGCAACGGTTCGTATACTTCTCCGTTCACCCATAAATGGTGCAGCAAGATCGCCAGCTTCCGGGCCACTGCCACCAGCGCTCGCTTCTTCGCATTCTTGTTGCCCTTGCCAGCCAACTTCAGACCCCACCGCTTCAGATCCGTGTCCGGACTCTTATGACTCAGAATGCAGTGTGCTCCTTGCACTAACAGCTTGCGTAAATATACGTCGCCTTCCTTGCTGATTCCCAACTGCGGCCGGCTCTCGCCCGATTCACTCCGCTTCGGACGGAGTCCTACATAGCACCCTACATCCCGGCTTCTTCGGAATCGATGCGGATCTTCCACCGTCAACACAAAAGTCAGCGAGATCAAACTTCCTACTCCACTCACTTGGCGCAGCAATTCGGTTTCCGGATAATCGCGCTCGGCCAGTTGCTCCAGCTTCTGATCACTGGCTTTGATCTGCTTGGTCAAGGCTTCCACTGTTTCCAACAGCG
>JBEKJJ010000140.1:0-18584 GCA_050011295.1 Bryobacteraceae bacterium | reverse complement strand
CCCGCTCTCGGAGTTTCCGGGTCAACCACTTCCGCGGACTCGATTCGCTTCGTGAGAAAGCGAATCCGTCCATCGATCTGGCGCAGCCGCCGCTTGCCGTACTGATAGTCGGCGTTTTCACTGCGATCACCGTTGCTCGCAGCCCACGCCACCACCTCCGTCACGGCCCGGCGCTCCCTGGTGAGCAGAAACCGGTGCTCATCTTTGAGGCGCTGCAGGCCGTCTGGCGTTATGTAGTTCTTGCTTGGCGTCGCGGGGTCGTCCGCTTGCGGTTTTCTTGTAAACCCTTTTCGCATATCTCAGTCCTTCCAGCGCGAATCCAGTGGTGCCACCGACCTCTCAGGATGTGCATAGTGCCATGCCTGTTCATGCGTTGTCGCCTCGATTCTGCCATGAAATTGCTCAAGCACGATCCACAAATGAAATTGGCGCAACGCCCCAAGAGAGCTTGCCGACCACGCGCAGATTTCCTGTAAATGATCTCCGTCTCCTCGAGACTGGATCTTCGCACCGAGGAAGCCGTGAAAGAATTAGAGGCTCCCAATGAACGCGGAGTGAAAACACTGTAGGTTGTCCGAGTTCCTGGGGAGTTCGCCTGCCCTAACTGATTGTTTCACGTCTTCCAATCTCTTATTGATCCGATCCGTCATCTCGGACAAGTGCGGGCGAAGGCATGCTGAGCGCGGAATACTCGCGCAGAGTCGCCTAGCGTTTACCGGCTCCGAGTGGATCACGGGCCACTCGTTCTTTGAGGGGCATCATCATCGTTCAGCGGTCAAGGGGCCCGCGATGATGGTGACCTGGATCAGGCCAAGTCGGCGGTCTTGAATAGCCTCAGTTCTCTCGACGCTCAACGAGGGTACAGGCACGCCATTGCTCGAATACATGATCTGGCACTTCGTTACAACCTCCATGCTAATGGCGCCTATCGACCGGCACACAGTGCTTGGGAGAGAGCCCCCGCACGATGATCGCGCATGCGTCACCTGCAAGTCGCCAGACTCCGATATAGCCCAATCGCGATAGACAGACCACAAAAGGAACACTGCGCCACCACGGCCAGACTGTCCTAGGCACGCTGTAGCGCAAAAGACACGCTGGAGCGTAAAAACCCGCGCCACGCGGATTGAGATGACTGAAGAATACGCGTCTGTGATGGCATTATGTGGGGGCGGAACCGTCCCTTGCGGCTTAATCTCGAAACGAACCGAGCTGCATATGGCATTCTTCCGAGTCTGCGAAGTCCGGGTATTGATTATGCAGCCACCGTGCGGACTTACGGGGTATCCGACAACAGCCAACAAAAGCGTAGAGTCGCTGTCTCGGAGAAGTGCTCTGTCTGGATTGCTCCTGGATCACGCGCAACCCTGAGAGAGCGCTCACGGCGCCCCTCTGCTCGACCTCCGTACGGATTGCCGATAATCCACCCAGTGACGACGGTAAACGCTACGCCGTTATGAGCGGGTGAACTCCCCCAAGCGGACTTAACCGGCGATTAGCGTGCGAAAATGACTTCTTGTTCCCAATCCGGGCACGCTCCCTCGAACGGCGTATACGGGACGTCAAGTACCGGAGAAAGCGAGAATCTCCATGAATCTACTCCGCTTCAGGCAGGCTGCC
Source organism: Bryobacteraceae bacterium (assembly GCA_050011295.1). Taxonomy (GTDB): domain Bacteria; phylum Acidobacteriota; class Terriglobia; order Bryobacterales; family Bryobacteraceae; genus Palsa-89. The sequence continues at coordinate 16,964 of JBEKJJ010000140.1, read as the reverse complement.
GTGATCGTCACGGCCCTCTTCCTCATCCTCTCACTCACCCCAGCTTCCTTCGCGCAGGCAACAGGAGGCGACAAAGTCGATCTGGACGCCCTGGCCCAGATCAAAACCGAGGCCTTCCAGCACTCGCAAGTGATGGAAAACCTTTTCTGGATGTCTGAGGTGTATGGACCGCGCGTCACCAACAGCCGCAATCACATGCTCGCCGCCGAGTGGGCTATGAAGCAGATGCAGGAGTGGGGACTTAAGAACGTCCACCTGGAAAAGTGGCCCTTCGGCTATGGGTGGCAGATCAAGCATTTCTACGCCGCGATGGAGACTCCGGTCTATGCTGCGTTCACCGGGTTCCCGCTGGCATGGACGCCTGGGACGAACGGCCCGATCACGGTCGAGCCGGTGTGGGCGCCCATCCACTCGAAAGCAGATTTCGCGAAATACCATGGCAAGCTGAAGGGCAAGGCGCTGTTGATGTTTGATCCGGCTCCACTCACACTCCACACGCGGGCGGACGCGCAGCCTTCCCCAACGGATGAGGAAATTCTGGCACGCGGAGGCGCCCGCGGCGCCGGTGGCGGCGAGCGCGGACCAGCAGCCGGCGCTGCAGCCAATCGCGACCCGAGCGGGCGGGGGCGCCCCGGTGAAGGCGAGTGGGAGTACACGCCGACGTCGCTTGCCCTGGCCAATGCCAAGAATGGTGTCCTGCGCAACGAGGTCAATGCCTTCCTGAAGGAAGAGGGCGTGGCCATTTCCATCACGCCGGGCTACAACGGAGACGGCGGTACAATCTTTTCAACGTATGGTGGGTCGGAGAACCCCAAGGATCCAATTCCGCCTCCGATCGTCGCCATTGGGGCAGAGCAGTATAACCGCCTCGTCCGCCTGGTGCAGCACGGTATCACGCCGAAGCTGAACTTCGATATCGCTGTCGATTATCAGACGGAAGACCAAAACGCATTCAATGTCATCGGCGAGATTCCCGGCGCCACCAAACCGGACGAAGTTGTTATGCTCGGCGGCCACTTTGACAGCTGGCAGGGCGGCACAGGCGCCACCGATAACGGCACGGGATCCTCAGTGGCCATGGAGGCGGTGCGCATTTTGGCTACGTTGCACAAGCCCATGGCGCGTACGGTTCGCGTTGCCCTGTGGGGCGGCGAAGAGGAGGGCGTCTACGGCTCAACCGCTTATGTGCAGCAGCACTTCGCTCAACGCACCACCATGGTGAAGACACCCGAGTACGACAAGCTGGATGTGTACTTTAACGACGACGGCGGCTCCGGCCGCTTCCGCGGAGTCTCGGCGGGGGGTAGTCCGCAGATGGCGGCCATCTTCAAGTCCTGGATTGAGCCCATCAAGGACCAGCATATGGTTGCTGTTTTCGGCGGGGACCAGTTCAGACCCACTGCGAACCCCGGTGGCACGGACTCGAGCGCCTTTTCGTGGATCGGCCTGAACGGCATAGGTTTCCAGCAGGATGGGTTGGAGTACGGTACCCGTACCCACCACTCCAACGCGGACACCTATGACCGCGTGCAGAAGGACGATGTGACGCAGAGTTCCATGATCGAAGCGTGGTTTGTCTACAACGCAGCCACCCGCGCAGAGATGCTCCCACGCATCCCAACCCCGGCCCCTGACCCCAATGCGAAGACCCACGAGTAGAGCGCAACTTTAGTTCAAAGCAAAGGGTGAGGCCTCTAGAGTCTCACCCTTTGTCTCTCTGCACCGGCTGCCCGGGCTGTAGGGCAGAAAACTGCTTACCGGAACATCAGTAACAAGAAACGCTATGATTAACGGGGCGAAGAATGTTCCGTGGGCGACAGGCACATCGGCGGTCTGCGCGCTATACAACCAAATGGCGGGAGGCGACAGCCGGGACGTAAGCCGCCCCCCCCCGACAACTCGCGATACTGCTCCCTTAGCTAGAGCAGTGCTCGATGCGCCTTTCGTTGTCGAGCCGACGCACAAGAAGGCCGCTTGGCAACACGCTTGTCCGTTCCACAACATTTCCGAGGACAGGGCCGGCGGCTGCGGTTAGGATTCAGGCATGCGAATACTACCGCGCAATTCTCCGTCGCTCGTGATTGTTTGTCTGGCGACGGGCACCTTATGGGCAGTTGACGATCCATTCCTAGGCAAATGGAAGGTGAACCCGGCCAAGAGCGTGCTGATGGATGAGATGAAGGTCACGAGCCTGGGAGGGAACAAGTATTCGTTCGACTTCGGCGGCGGCTCACCCGAAACGATTGTCGCGGATGGAACCGACCAGCCGGGGAATTCCGGGACGACTATGTCCACGACGATCGTAAGTCCGAACGAGTGGAGAGGCGTGCGCAAGAAAGACGGCAAAGTGCAGATCAGGGCAATCTGGACGCTCTCGAAGGACGGAAATACGCTGCACGATGATTTCACTTATTTCGCGGACGATGGGAAGGCGTCTCACCTCGTGTACGTGTACGAGCGCAGGGGTACCGGCGGCTCGGGGTTTGCGGGCGATTGGGTGAGCAGGAGCGGAAAGGTGGACTCGGAGATCGGGCTCGAGATCCAGACATACGGGAGCGACGGCCTTTCATTTAGCAGTCCCGGTCTGGGGTTGGCTCTGAAGGTCAAGTTGGATGGAAACGATGCTGCAAGCGCCGGTCCGGATGCACCGCCTGCCTCTACATTTTCGGGCCGCCGCGTGAACCAGCACAGTGTGGAGCTCACAAACAAAGCTCAAACCATTCGGTACGAGGTTTCTACAGATCTAACAACCTTGACGATGAGCGTACGCCCGGCGGGCGAAAGCGAACTCAAAAACATCCTGGTGTTTGACCGGGAATAATCCATTCGACTATCTGGTGCGCAGGCTTGCGGGCGCCAGCGGCCTTTTCTAGAATCTTGAAATGAAGCACCGCTCACTCGAAACTCCCACGCTCCTTGCCCTCCTGGCGGCGCGCCCTTCCACACGAGTTACCACGCGAATCCTTGCGCGAGCGGTCGTGCAATGACGTGCGAGGCCTGGTCAGCGAACTCGGGATACAATTTGGCGGCTTCGGCGAGTACAAGGCGATTCAGCCCGAGGTGGATTTCGATCGACTGCATGGGATTATCATTACGTTCCAAAGTTGAAGATCCCGGCCAAACCGAACGCTTAATTCCGGGAAAGAAGTTCGAACGGAGCGTAGCGGGGGACAGCCAGCCCTTGTCCCCGCCTCAGCACACAGTAATCCGGAGCGCGAATAGCGCTTCGGCTCAAAGATAAAATATCATTAGCGGGCATCTCCCCGCCGCATGTGTGCCCTCAGCGAGGTTTGGTCGGCGTTTTGGACGGGTTAGGATTGTCCGCCTTGCCGCTCGTCTTCGGAGTGCCGATGTGGTCGGGAAGCTGATCACTTGTGAAGTTGCTGGTGGAGCTTTCATCAATCTCTGGCAACATGGCTGCATTCCATTCGGCTACGCTACCGTACCGTCTTTCCGCGCGACTCAGTGTGACCTCTTGGGTCCGACTGGGGGGCGGCCAGTATCACGAAACGGCACTTTATTTGTGTTTGTAGAGGAGTTCTCACTCGCCACAAGCGACGTCAGTAGCCAGCTCGCGAATAACAGACATCCGGATGTTCGGGACGGACGGCTGGAGGCCGGCGGCCCGGTGACGTTCGAGGATTGCATGCGTGCGGTGGAGCAGGAGCAGGGGCAATGAGCCCGCTGGTGGTGGCAAGCGGCCACGGGGTTTGCGTCACCGCGCGCTTCCTCGACCATCTCGGGCGGCTTTGCCCGCTAGCGCCTTCTGAATCAGGTGCATCAGAGCCCTTCAGACGAAGGAGTAGAATATCGGCATGTCACGGCGGCGTGATTCACTCGCCCTTCCCTGATAATGACGGGGGGGGTTGTGTTTTGCGCGGGGTAGGAAAGGCTCAGACTTAATTGGAGGTTCGATGACATCACACTTGGTATTTTTTCAGGTGTGCTTCTCGGCTTCGGTTTTCTGTTTTACCCCAATGTTCTGCGCCACTATTACAGAGGAATGGTAAAACAATGTTGAGATGGCAAGCCATCTCGCGGTGTGGTGGCGTCGCAGCGTTCATAGGAGGGTAGGAAATCAGGATGCCTTTTCGAACGGGGTTCTGGACCGCAACAAGACTTGTTGCGATACCGCTGTGCTTGGGTGTGGCTTTGAATGGAAATACTGGTGCCTTCGTGCCCCAACTCTCCGCATTTGACGACTTCATGAACGGCTTACTTGAGAAGTGGCAGATCCCTGGCGCTACTCTTGGGGTTTCTCGCCATGGCCGCCTGATGCTGGCGCGCGGGTACGGCTTGGCTGAAGCACCGTCTAGAAGTCCGCTGGGGCGCTCGGCTAGCCGGGAAGCTGAGGAGTTAGTCCAACCTGACTCGCTCTTCAGGATCGCCGGAATCTCGAAGACATTAACTGCATCGGCCATCCTGCGGCTCGTTGAAGACGGGAGGCTCTCTTTGGACGCGAAAGCCTTTTCTGTCCTGACCGGGTTCGGCGTGCCAGCGGATTTGCGCATTAACAATGCTACCGTTCGCGATCTGCTAGGGATGACAAACAAGTGGGGCGGTGACAAGACATTTGATCCGTCTTTGGAGAGTGGAATCGTCTCAAACGCACTTGGGCGGACGACACCGGTGAGTTGCATCGATACGATCCGCTACATGCTGAAACTGCCGCTTGATAGGTCGCCCGATCCGCAGTACGCCTCAAATTACGAATATTGCATCCTCGGCCGGATTATAGAAGAGGCCAGTGGCCAACACTACGAAGACTACGTTAAATCGGCTGTGTTATTACCTTTAGGCATCACTCGTATGCAGATCGGGCACACAACCGTCGCCGGACGCGCGCCGGGCGAAGTGCACTATTACGATTTTCCTGGCGCGCCCCTAGTCCGGTCGACCACCCCGAATGCTGGCGAGATTCCACGGCCATACGGAGCAGTATCTATCGAGGCCATAGACGCGGCTGGGGGATGGATCGCATCGGTGTCCGATCTTCTCCGCCTGGTCAACGCGCTCGATGGGCGGCGCCCTCCGACGTTTCTGAAGCAGGCAAGTCTTCCAGCGTTGATGCCGCACTCGGGGGCACCGGCTTCGGTTGGCGCGGCCTCTTACAAGGGTTTGGCATGGGTCATCCCGCCGAGGAGCGAAGACGCGGATTGGTGGAATTACGGGGCATCTGACGGTGTCAGCGCGTACGTATTTCGGCAAGCTGCAACGGGAGTCGATGCAGTTCTTCTATTCAATTCCCGACCTCGAGAAAGCGGCGCTTTCGACAAAGATTTATCGGAAGGAGTAATACGCACAATCAACTCCATTCTGAATTGGCCTGCGCACGACCTTTTTGCGACGGGACCGGAGTTGTTCGCGCGCGATGTCGTCAACGCAGCCGACTATAGCGGTGGTGGGGTGGTGCCCGGCGAGATCGTAGTTATGTTTCCGTCCAACGCCGGGCCACCTGAAATTGCGGAATGGCCGACGGGCTCGACAGGCTCTACGCGCGTCTTTTTCGACAACATGGCGGCACCGATAGTTTACACGGTAGCGGGGCAGGTCTCCGCTATCGTCCCGCATGAGGTCTCTAAGAAAGCGGCGACCGAGGTAGTGATCGAGTACCAGGGCGAGCGCTCGCCCCCGGTCACACTGCCAGTCATCAGCAGTGCCCCGGCGCTCTTTACCCGAGATGCATCAGGTAAAGGACAAGCCGCGATGTTGAATGTCACGGGCTGCTGTAACTCAGCCCGCAACCCTGCGATGCGTGGTGCAATCGCATACCTGTTTGCAACCGGCGAGGGCCTTTCACTCACGCCTGAAGTTACGAAGTTTGCTGCTGAGACACCTTCGGCCGTTCCAGTGCCGGTGCCCGCGGATGTAAAGGTAATCGTGGGTGGAGTGCCCGCCAAAGTCCTTTATGCTGGTGACGCCGGAGTTCTGCAGATTAATATTCGGGTTCCTAAGAATGCCCCGATAGGTGGAGCGGTACCAGTGGTGTTGATGGTGGGCAACTCCCGAAGCTCGAATGGGGTAACCATGGCTGTCCGGACCTCTGCTCTTCGAATACTCGTCGTCGACCATGATGCCTCGATCCTTCGCCGCCTCAAGAAGATCCTCCAGGGCGCCGGCTATGAGGTCTTAACAGCTCTCGAAAGCGTCCAAGCCGGGGCGCGGGTCAACGAAGGCCCTATCGACTTGGTGATTACCGATCTCGCGATGCCCAAGGAAGCGGCCGCGAAAATGATCGGCACAATACAAAACGAAAATCCTCAGCTCAAAATCATGGCCATGTCGGGAGAGTCCACGCCCAACGTTCTCAGAGCCGCCGACATCCTCGGAGCTCAGGCTGTCTTGAGGAAGCCTCTGACGGAGAAGATGGTGCTACGACGTGTTCACGACATCCTGCAGGCGCATTTCGTCGCATTCTAACTTAGATCTATTGGTCGAAACGCTACGGCACTTAGATTGTTATCTCTCCCGTGCTGTCGCCGACACGGTCGATCCCCACGCCAAGTCTATGCATGACGGTCAACAGCGCATTGGCCTGCGGAGTGTCGGCCTTACACGCGCTGTGCAAATTGCCCTTAAGCCCACCGCTCGCATGGCCCGCCAAGAACAACGGAACGCGCCGATGGCTGTGTGTATGCGAGTCACCCATTGGGCTGCCGTACAGGATCAGCGAATGATCCAGAAGGCTGCCATCGCCGTCGGGAGTACTTTTCAATTTCTCAAGGAAGTACGGAATCAAGCCAACGTGATAGCGATTGAGTTTGGCAAACTCCGCGATTTCGGCCGGCTTCTCGAAATGATGCGACAACGAGTGGAACGGACGTTTCACGCCACTTTCCGGGAAAACTCGGTCGCTCACGTCCTGGCTCATCTTGAAGGTGGACACGCGGGTGATCTCCGCGGCGAAGGCCAGTACCTGCAAGTCGAACATCAGCTTTACATGTTGTTCCCAGGAGTCTGGTACGCCAATAGGAGCGGCAGATAGCTCTCTTTTCTCCCCGCTGGAGTTGTGCCTCTCTATGGCCTCGATTCGCTCCTCAATTTCGCGAATGTCCCCCAGATATTGGTTGAGTCGACTGCGGTCACTCGGGCCAAGCTGGCCTTGAAGGCGGGTTGCATCAGGTGTAAGCCCGTCCAGAATGCTCCGGTTGGCACGCCGCTCACGCTCACGGGAGGTACGAGCGGCCGGTCCTTCGCCACCAAACAGATTCTCAAACGCGACGCGAGGGTTAATCGTCATTGGTAGAGGCGTGGTTGGTGAAGCCCAACTGATCGTGTTTGTGTAAACACAGCCATAGGCCCAACCGCAAGTGTTCCCAGGGTCCACGTTTTCGATACAAAGCTCGATCGAAGGCAAGGGTGTATCCTGTCCGAACTGTTGCGCATATAACTGATCGATCGAGACGCCGTTAAAAACGTCGGAGCCTGCGGTCTGTTTCGGATGCGCGGCGGTAAGGAACACCGCGCTCGAACGGAAATGGTCGGCACCCACCTCTTTGGGCGCGAAAGCCTCCGCCTGGCGGGAATCCGTACCACTAACAATAGTGATAAATTCTCGAAACGGAGCTAGGGGCTCAAGGATATACGAAAAGTCGAAATTAGATCCATCCTGGGCAGGACTCCAGTAGTGCTTACCCGCCTCCGAGCTGCCGGCTGAGCCATGCACCATTTCAAGGCACGCCAGGCGACTGCGCGGAAATGCCGCCGTCCTGCGCAACGGCGTTTGTGCAGGTACCATCGAATCCAAAAGGGGCAGGGCCAGAGTTACGCCCATCCCACGAAGAACCGAGCGGCGCGAAATATGTTTCTTCGTGATAAACATTCTTTGCCCTTCCATACGACGCTTTGTTGCCGGTTTGACTTTAGCACTATAGCACCTACAGCCTGTTCCCGGCGCGACACAGGGTGTATGGCGTTCCCCGCACGTTTTGCGGCCCGTTTCCCGTAGAGAACCGGATTGTAGTTTCATTAGCGGCAACTTGATGCGTTTTGATGAATTACTCCTCTTTTAGCTCGAACATTCCATGGCTTTTGCGGTCGCGCGTCCTGTTAACTCGTGGAGCTACCACGCCGATTCCGGGGACCCCGAATGGAAAAGCCCATTTTGTCATTAATGCGCTTTGGACCGCTGTGGCAGAACGGTGCCCCCAGTGAGGGAGGCGTGCGAACCGACGCATGCCCCGCTGATGGTTTGACCGGCGCGACGTGCAATTAATCGAAAATAAGTTCCTAGCCATCCTGGCCGACATGAATGCGATGCCGACGTACTGGCGAAAGCATCGATCGCGAACAAACAAACATAGCTATCGAGGATCCCGATCGGCAAGGAACTTCCACGAGGTCAAAGGAGACTACGTGGCTCATCGAGGCGTGCAGGTCGTGGGCTTCACCTCTACTCATTGAGCCTTGAGCGGCGGCTGTGCGTAATATCCGGCTAGTGTTTGAGCTTTCAGCTTTGGCCGATCGATCTTGACTTGAATAGTGTGATAGTCGTTCGGACCATCGGCAGGCTCAGGAGCAAAGGAGAGAATGTAATACGTATTCGCATCGCGAACGCAAGTTTCAATCTCCGCGGTCACGTCGTTGTTTGAGTTCAGAACGCGGCCGCCACTTTGGAATGCAAGAACCTGTAACGCGAGGTTCCCGATCTTTGCGTCCTTCGCTGAGCGCACGCCTTTTAAGAACGATTCCCAATAGAACGTCCGAAACGAGCCGGAGTCCGTGGTCCCCAGCGGATCCACGTCGTAAAGCGTGATCCCGGACTCTCGCAATCCTGTGGACAGCGCAACAATGTTGTTCAGGATCGTCTCTTCCACTTTCTTCGTCAGATCCATGTTGGGCCCGGAGAGCATCGGCCAACCGGGACTCAAGCAGATCACGATCTTTCTGCCGGGCATTCTCCCGGCGTATTGACTGAGTTGTTCGAACGCATTCACTGACAATTGCATCTGTTCGTCCCTACCCCAAAAGCCCTGGCTTCGATTGACGGTTCGCAGGCCCGATTGATTTTGATCCAAATAGGCGGCAAGAGCGTTTCCATCGCGAGAAGGCACGCCCTGCAACTCCAACCCGGAATCGGAAAGGAAGCCAATTATTAACGGCCAAGCCAATACCCCGTTATCCTGCCGCAGAAATCTCTTGAGCTGATCGCGTGCATAGGCGACTCGCGTGTACGGAAGGTTCACGGCGTCAATGATCAGAATCACTTCGAGCGGGTCTCTCGTCGCATGCGTGCCTGCAACGGCCTCGAACGAGAGAATCTGTTGCGGACTCTTGTTGTCTAAGATTTGGAAGTCCTGCTGCTGCAGGTCCGAAACCGGTTTTCCGGACTTATCATTCACGACTACGTTGAGCCTGATCCGGCTCCCCACGTCCGAATTTGCTTTGGTTGCAGCAGGCGCCTCAACGTTTTGACCTTCCAAGAGAGGCAGCCAAAGAAGAGAAAGGCACATTCGAGCCACGCACGGGGTAGTCACATTAGTCTCCCGACGTGGTGTAGACGCTTTCTGAGTGGTTAGGCGTTACACGTGTTTTTCGCGCGAGCCGGCGGCCTACCTGATCGTGTACGGAAGAAACCGACGCAGTCGAACGGAAGTGCGACGAACGGGTTCAGGTGGCCCCTTTTCATCAAAACCGGACCAACGTTAAGGGTCGGTACCGCGCCATAATCTACCAATGAGGCTAATTGCGCTTTTGGTATGTGTAGTTGCGGCGAGCGGGCAGGAACAAAAAGCCGCTAAAGAAGGCCCATGGGACGGTATGCGGGTGCGGAGCATCGGGCCGGCGATAGTGTCGGGGCGCGTTGTGGAAATCGCCGTGTTCCCCAACGCTCCGAATCACTTTCTGGCGGCCGAAGCGTCTGGCGGGATTTGGGAAACACGCAACGACGGAACTACCTGGAGTCCGGTTTTCGATTCGCAGAGTTCGTACTCGATTGGCACCATCGCAATCGACCCCGCGCACCCTTCGATTGTCTGGGCGGGCACAGGTGAGAACAACGACCAGCGAAGTGTCTCTTATGGAGATGGAATCTACAAGAGCGAAGACGGCGGGCACACCTGGCACAACGTGGGGCTCAAGAAGTCCGAACACATTGCGCGTATCCTTATTGATCCACGCGATTCAAACGTGGTCTATGTAGCAGTGCCGGGTCCGCTATGGTCCGGCGGCGGGGAGCGCGGGCTTTACAAGACTGTCGATGGCGGCAAGACATGGACGAGTCTCATCAAGACGGACGATTACACGGGCTGCGCGGATGCCATCCTGGATCCACGCAATCCGGATATTCTGCTCGCGGCTATGCATCAGCGCCAACGGCGCTACTTCGGCATGGTGCATGGAGGGCCGGATTCAGCGCTCTGGCGGTCGATTGATGGCGGGAAAAGCTGGGTGAAGGTGACCGGCGGATTTCCCGCCGGCGAACTAGGGCGCATCGGTCTGAATTACGCGCCTTCGAACCCAAGCGTGATTTATGCGCAGGTCGAAGGACCGCAGAGCAAACCGGCTGGGCCGGGCGGTCTGTATCGGTCCACCGACAACGGCGTCGCCTGGGAGAAGCGCAACAGCTTCGACGAGCAGGGACAATACTACGCGAAAGTGGTGGTGGACCCGGCCAACCCGGAACGGGTGTACGTGATGAACATGAACATCCAGGTATCGGACGACGGCGGCCACACCCTTTCCACGCTTCCGACGCGGTTCAAGCATGTGGACAACCACGACATCTGGGTGGATCCACAGGACGACAATCACTATCTGGTGGGTTGCGACGGGGGCATCTACGAAAGTTTCGACCGGGCGCGCAGTTGGAACTTCAAGGCCAACCTTCCGACGGCGCAGATGTACGACGTGGAGGCGGGGCCGGATGCGCCTTTCTACTACGTGTACGGCGGAACGCAGGACAACAACAGTTTTGGCTGCCCAGCGCGCACCAAGAGTTCGGTGGGGATCATCAATACGGACTGCTTCGTCACCATGGGCGGCGATGGTTTCTATTCTCGGGTGGATCCGAAAGATCCGAATACTGTCTACGCCAACATGCAGCACGGCGGCATGGTGCGCTTTGACCGGCGCACGGGCGAACGGGTATACATACAGCCGCAACCGGGAGCAGGCGAGCCGGCGATGCGCTGGAATTGGGATGCACCGCTGATCATCAGCCCTCATTCCAATACCCGGCTTTACTTCGGGGCGCAACGGTTATACCGCAGCGACGACCGAGGAGACAGCTGGCGCGCCGTGAGCGGCGACCTGACGCGTAACCTGGACCGTAATAAGCTGCCGGTAATGGGAAAAATCTGGCCCGTGGGGGCAGTGGGAAAGAACGTATCGACGGCGCTTTACGACAACATCTCGGCGTTGGCGGAATCGCCGCTCCAAGAGGGGCTGATTTACGTAGGCACCGACGATGGACTGCTACAGATTACCCAAGACGGGGGCAAGACTTGGCAGAAGGAGGAGAGACCGGCAGGCGTGCCGGCGGACGCCTACGTGCAGCGGATTGTGGCGTCGCAACACGAAGCGGGTGGAGTGTACGTGGCGTACGAGAATCACCAGAACGGCGACTTCAAACCATACCTCTTGAAAAGCTCCGACAAAGGAAACACTTGGACGAACATCGCGGGCGACCTTCCGGAGCGCGGTGGCGTATACGCGATTGCCGAAGATCACAAGAACGCGAAACTGCTGTTTGCCGGAACCGAGTTCGGTCTCTATTTCAGCCAGAGCGGCGGCGGTAAGTGGATCAAGCTGGCGGCAGGGCTGCCGACAATCATGGTGCGTGATCTTTCGATTCAGCGGCAGATGGACGATTTGATAGTGGGGACGTTTGGGCGCGGGATTTATGTTCTGGACGATTATGGCCCGCTGCGCGAAGCCATACCCGAGGCGCTCGAAAAAGAGGCGATTCTGTTTCCCGTGAAGACGGCATATTCATACATTCCGACCTCGATATTCGGCGGAGGAAGGGGCGCGCAGGGCGATGCGTTTTTCGCAGCGCCCAACCCGCCTTTCGGAGCAGTGATCACTTACTACCTGAAGGACGGATACCGCACGCGGCGCGAGGAGCGGGAAAAACGCGAGCAGGACGCCATCAAGAAAGGCGATGTGCCAGCCTACCCGCCGGAGGAGGAGCTGCGGGCGGAGGCGGCGGAGGAGGCGCCTGCGGTGGTGCTCGAAATCGCCGATAGCTCAGGGAAAGTGGTGCGACGCTTGGAGGGTCCAGCAGGGCCGGGAATCCATCGCGTCGCGTGGGACCTGCGGGGGCCGGCCGACACGCTACCCGCCCCGAACGCGGCGCGCGGTGAAGGCGACGATGACGAGGAGTCACTCAGGCCGCGCGATTCGGGTGCGCTGGTGGCGCCCGGTCACTACACGCTAACTACTGCCAAGCGCGTGGAGGGAGTGGTAACAGCCCTCGATGGTTCGCAGAGGTTCGAAGTGGTAGCCGAGGGACCGACGACAAACGCTGACCGTCTGGAGCGGGTGGAATTCGAAGAGAAGCTCGCGAAACTGCACCAGGCTCTGGTTGCGGCCGAGGCGGCGGTAGTCGAAGCTCGCGCTAAGCTGCAGGCGATTCGCCGCGCGCTCGATGCGACACCGTCGCTGCCATTCAAGGTGCGTGAACAAGTATTGAGTTTGGAGCGGCAACTAGACGCGATACAGACGGCGCTCAACGGCGACAGCGTCGTCCGCGCGCACAATGAAGGATCTCCGGCTTCGATTGGGGAACACGTGCAAGGCGCCGTGGGTCCATTGCGCGGCAACACGGGACGGCCTCCAAAGACCGCGCTCGAACAGTACCAGATCGCCTCGGATGGTTTGGCGACTCAAATTCCGATTTTGAGGAAGCTAACGGAAACGGGTATTCCGGCGCTTGAGAAACAGCTCGATGCGGCGGGGGCTCCGCCGACGCCAGGACGTTTGCCGGAGTGGAAAAGATAGGGACTGGAGGATGGCTCCAGCGGCCATGTCTCTGCATTTCTCAGTCTCAGTCTAAGTTGCCGAGAGTTTGTCGGCATGGCTCGCTGGATGCGACCAATCGGTGCACTGGCTTTCACCTGACGATTTCGATGGGATTCTCGGCGAGTTGGAGCTTACCGCATCGCAGGCGATGGTCCGCGGTCTTTCTTGCGGTGTGATCAGCCAAGCTGCGAGCACCCATCATGACGTTTGCCTTTCCGGGGGTTCTTAGCGTCGTCCTGGCTGGTTCTCCATTCACGACCTGGCAGACGGCTTCGATTGTCACCGGTTCGCCAGCGGCCGGCCGGCGGTCCACTTCGGCGATGGCAGCCGTACTCCCAAGCACCTGCTCGATCATCCGGTTGGCAATCTTATCCAGTAGTTACGGTGGAAATTTGTCTGGATCCAGGTGCGAAAGCAACGCAGCGCAACCGACGAACATGCCGCGGTGCTCACCAATTAGCTCTTCGCAGCGAGCCCGCCGAAATCTGACCAAGTTCTTCAGCCTTCCTGCTCAATACATCCAACCCATTCAGCACCCGCTTCTGATCGAACGCCACTTCTTCCGCCGAGGACTGAGCAGCCAAAGACTGAATCTCGTTTACTCGCAGTTCTTGTTCCGCGTCGATCCGCACGATGTCACAACCTTCTTCTTTGCTGCCGCGCTCCTGCTCGCGGTCGCACTCGTGGCAGGATCCGTGCCCGGATTCCGAGCTGCTTGGATTACCGCGACGAACGCGATGCGTCAGGAATAGTGCTTGTCAGTGAGAATTCAAAACGCTGGCAAATCTCCCCAGCTTCGAGCCGGCGCCGCGCTTCGGCCACAGCCTCCGGATTTAGCGATAAAGCTCCGTCCCGAGCAGCTTTAGGTCATAAGGATGAAATTGACCGCGCTCACGGAAAAGATCGTGGTACTTGCGCAGTTTATCCAGATCGATGTCGACGCCGATTCCGGCTCCGGCAGGCACGCCCCAGTCTGGTCCGTTCGTGATGGGAATAGTTTCGGTGACGATGTCGTCCGTCATCATGTGTGCGGTCTGCTGATTGCCATCCACTACGTTCGGAAGCGTGAGAAGAATGTGATGGCAAGCCGCGGCCGTGATGCCGAGTTCCCCGTGCGTGTGGCGGCAGATCTGAAGACCCAGATAATGGGCTTGCCAGCACAAACGCTGGAACTGGGCCAGCGATCCCGTGAAATAAGGACTGAAGCAATAGACGTCTGCTGTCCTCGCCTGCATCTGCCGGAGCGCGTCTTCGGGTGTCCAGGTACCCTCGTTGGCGGAAACAGCCATATTACACCGGGTCCGGACCTCCTGCATGTTCGACAACGGATCTTCGACCACAGGCTGCTCGATGAAGTCGATGTTGTAATCGTCCAAGCGTGCCAGATTCCGCAAAGCCTCGTTCACCTTCCACGCCCCATTCGCATCCAGCCGGATCTTTGCTCCTGGTCCGATGGTTTCCCGCAGAGTCCGAACCATCTCTAACTCAGCCTCGATATTCAAACCCACTTTCAGGTAGAAAACCTGAAAGCCCATGCTCACGCCGACGCGCGCCTGCTCGGCAATGTGTCCGTTCGACCCTTGCGAGCAGTAGTAGAAATAGCTGGCTCGCTCGCGGACTTTGCCTCCGAACAGTTTGTAGAGCGGCTGGCCGCAAGCTTTCCCGCAAAGATCCCACAGCGCCATGTCGATGCCGGGGTAGGCGAAACAGGCGGTGTGCTGCCGCCATGACCATAAGCCTCGATGCCAGAGTTCCTGGCGAATGCGTTCACTCTCCCAGGGATCGGATCCGATCACGAACGGCTTCATCGCCTCCAGCGCGGCTTGGACCGACTTCACGTCGGCGCCGCTTGAACTTTCGCCCCATCCGATCAGGCCGTCATCGGTGGTAGCCTTCACGATGATGTCGGTCACTCCGTCGCGATTCACGAGCGAACTCACTTCGCGATGCGTATATGGAACACTGACGGGGATCAACTCCAAATTCGTAATTTTCATCTGTGGATACGCTATCATCTTCGCAAAGCGACGCGGGGGAGGCGTTCTTTTAATATGCATTCACATGCGCCGGGCGCCGCCGATCTCCGTAACGCACAGTTGCTGATCGTCGCCTTGCTGTTCGGCTTCAGCATGGCGAGCTATTTCGATCGCACCATCATGGCGATCGCCGGGCCTCAGCTCATGCTTGATTTCGGAGTCTCTCCGACGGCTATGGGCAGCGTTTACTCGGCCTTCATTCTGGGCTACGCGCTCACCATGATTCCGGGCGGTCTTTTGACCGACCGGCTGGGGCCGCGGCGAGCGCTGACGCTCATGGGGATGGGTTCGGCGATCTTCACAGGTCTGACTATCGTCGGCGGCAGGCCTGGCCTCGGGGTGCTCATCGGAGTGGTGCCGGCGCTGTTCGCAATTCGTTTTGGGCTGGGGGTGGTGACAGCGCCGCTCTATCCGGCGGCCGCTCGAATTGGAGCACACTGGATTCCCGTGGTGCGTCACGGACAAGTGCAGGGGCTCATCATAGCGGGTTCTTCATTCGGCGCGGCCATTTCTCCGCTGCTCTTCGCCTGGATCGCGGCACGATTCGGAGGGCGTGCTCCTTTTTTGGTGGCCGCACTTGCAACCGCCGCGCTTGCCGCGTTTTGGTACTTGTATGCACGGGATTATCCATCCGGCGCGGACCACTTCGAGGTTCCGGGCCGGGCGAGGCCGGCGCAACCGTGGGGCGCCCTGTTTCGCGACCGCAACCTGTTGCTGATTACTTATGCGTACAGCGCGTTGGGCTATTTTCAATACATTTTCTTTTACTGGATGTACTATTATTTCGGCCAGGTGCTGCACTTGGGTGAGGATCGAAGCGCCCGTTACACGACGATTCTATTCCTGACGGAAGGGTCCATTATGCCGCTTGGAGGATTGGTTTCGGATCGTCTGACGCGGCGCTACGGGCCGCATGTGGGGCGGCGCATGGTTCCGATCGCGGGACTGAGCCTGGGAGCGGCGCTCCTCTATTTCGGCACTGTGAGCGCGGGAGTAACCGCGGTGGCGTGTTTTTCGCTTGCATTCGGCTTCGCTGCGAGTTGTGAGGGGCCGTTCTGGGCCACAGTTACCGAAATAGCTGGCGAGCGGGTGGGCGGCGCCTCCAGCATTCTAAACACGGGAGCTCAGGTGGGTGGCTTCTTTGCTCCAATTCTTACCCCGTTGATTGCATCACGTATCGGATGGTCGTGGGGCCTTTACGGGGGCGCCCTGGTGGCGTTATCGGGAGTGATTGCTGTGTATTTTGTAAACCTCCGGCCTCTTGCAAAGGATGAATCGTCAGTGGATCGCAAATTTTGCGACATTCGCTAGGTTGGTCGTGTTCCAACCGCGGGCGACTCGGCGTCGATAACAACGGCGGCAGCTTCCAGCTGTTTGCGAGTCTCGGCTAAAGCCGTGTCAACACTCACGGCACCAACACCCGTGGCTGCTTGCCATTCTGGAGAACCACAAGCGCTCAATTTCCCAGACTCCTCCGTCATCTCCTCAGCCAGCGCCTCAACGGTGACTGTCTTCCCAGCTTCCAAACGGCGGCCAACTTCAGCAACGATCTCTGGATTATTCAAGCCCTTCTCTTTCAGCGCCTTCTGAATCAGATGATCAGCCACGCCGAGGAAGTTCCCGTGAGGCCCCGATCGAGGAGGAAATCCTCCAAGGTCCAATACATTGCTCCTGTGAGGGCTCCACAGGAGCAATAAAGCCTCGTATGCAGCCAGTGGGCCGTGTTCAATTGCAACTCACGGTTCCGCTTCCTGGTCGCGGGACGACGGTTCGGGAAACCTTCTTGGCCCAGATGGAACTGTGCCGGTCTGGCTGGGCCAGCGGGCCGTTTTGGCCTGGTATTGATTTCTGAAGCCGCCAGGTGGCTGGGCTCTTTGCCTGGGCCCTCCGCGCTATATGCATCTGACCAGTGGCCGCCGTTGACAACGGAGGTTAATGATTGGGCGAGTGGATGCCGGCCGCTAG
>JBEKJJ010000139.1:0-18600 GCA_050011295.1 Bryobacteraceae bacterium | reverse complement strand
TTTAATTGCCTCGGCGTCCATCAAGTTTTTAGACTATATCTAATGTGATATTTTGTCAAGAGTTGGGGGCCTTTGGAGGAACGCTGAAGTGTTTTAGAATCAAGTAAGCGCCACTCTCGGGGACGTAGCTCAGATGGATAGAGCGGTCGCCTCCTAAGCGCACTCCGGCGTTCCAAGGGTTACATTTCTTCATTTCGATTCTTTGTCTTATTAACAACTTGGGGAATCTGCTTTCGCCAATTCAGCATCTTCAAGAGGCCAGATGAGGTGGGGTTTTGATACAGTTTTGATACAGTGAAGAGTCCCGATGGCGACTGGGTGATCGGTGCAGTTAGAATGGTTAATAAGAGTCCGCGATGGAAAACGTCTCGATCAACTTTGCGCGAGATCTCCCGGCTTCGGCCAGGAGCGCTGTAGAAAACTTGCTCGGGCGTAGTTTGCGTGATGACGAAGAAGTCAGCATTATGGCTCTCGATCCCCATCCGGCTCCTTCAGGTGAGGCCCGCCGGGCAAGTGCTGAACGTTTGAGGGGCGCCCTCGACCAACTCGCTCTTAAGGCGCAGGACGTCGCTGAAGGAGAGGTCGATGACGCGGTCGATGAAGCGATGACTCATATCCGCCCCCGGCGGACATGAGGATCGTTCTCGACACGAACATTCTAGCGCGAGCTAATCCACACTCGAAAGGCGTGGCGCGGACCCTGCTGCTTACGATCTTGGAATCGGCAGATCATGTGCTAGTTTTGTCGCCGTTTCTGTTGCGTGAAACTGAGCGGGTTTTGAATTATCCGCGGCTGCAAGCCATCTGGCCGCTCACGCCGCTCGACATCGAGCAATACACGCAGGCTCTCCAGGATTTCGCGGAGTTGGTCAATCCGCAAATTGGCGCAAGGCTAGTTCCCAACGACCAGGAAGACGATCCAGTGTTGGAGACGGCGTTGTCTGGGCGAGCGGATGTCCTATGCACGCTAGACCGGCACTTTCATCACCGGACGGTCCTCAAGAGTTGTAGCGAGCATGGTATCCAGATCCTAACGGATGTTGAACTGCTTTCGGTGCTGCGCGAAGCGTCGCCGCCGCGTGCGTGAGAAGCACCCGAGATTAGGATCGAGTAAACATTCACGCAACGTTCACTCTTGGCAAATCAATTTCGGATCTGTTTCGGTCTATGGCTGGGCCGTTTCGCCGCTTCCAAAGATGGCGAACGCTTGGTTAGGTCCTGGTAATCTAACTCGGGCATGTGCCCGTGCTTCAGGTAGTAGCGCCGAAATTCCTTTGGCGTCATCTGCCGCACGGCTCGGAATCGCCTATTGAAGTTCGATAAGTTGGAGAATCCGGCGTCCGTTGCAATCATGCTGACTGGCCGGTCCGTTTCCACCAGCCACATGCAAGCCCGTCCGATCCGCAACCGGCCCAGGTAGTCGGTCATGTTCTCACCCAGGTGACGCACGAACAACCGGTGAAGAGATCGTTCGGACATGTTCCCCGCGGCACACAGATCCCGCATTCGAATCGGCTCCGCGAACCGCTCATGCAACAGATCCAAGACTCGTTTCAGCTGAGTCGACTCATCGACTGTTATCCGCGCTGACTTCTGCGGCGTTGCCAGCGCAACTGCCTCCATCTCAGCCAGGTCTGTCAGCACATCCAGCGCGGCTCGAAGCCGGTCGCGCGACGAATTCGAAAGCAGCCCCGGCAAGAACGACTCCATCATCTGTCCGGCCGATGTCGGAAAACTCAGACCGCAAGTTGCCCGCTTTAGCAACTTTCGAAGAGAAGCAAACTCCGGGCACGCATCCGCAATTTGCAGCGCCCATGGTTCGGTAAACCATAGCACAATCGCTACGTGCGGACTTGACGCATCAATGGCCGTGGTGGATGCCCAGGTGTGCGGCATCCCGGGCGGAACCAGCACCAAGTCGTGAGAATCGTAGGCGCCGATATGATCTGCAACGAAGCGCAATCCACGGCTGTTCAGCGTCAGCGTCAACTCGCATTCCGGATGGTGATGCCACTCAAATGGAATCTCCGGAATCCGGCGATTGAGCACGCGAATTGAGCAGCCTTTGGGGATTGTGACGTGTTCGAATTGAGGTCTCATCGTCCGCCTTCACTACCTATCGGACACAACCATCCATCGTATTGTCCGGATAATATCATTTCTTGACTTATCCGGCGTAGTTCACGCTCTTCGCACTGCATAAGATCATAAGATCAATGGATACGATGTGAGGCATGGCTATCTCATTTGTTCGAAGACCGACTGCCATTGTAACCGGCGCACTTCGCGGTATTGGAAGGGCTTGCGCGGTGGCATTATCGAAATCGGGCTTCAACGTTCTCTTAAACGACATAGCCTTGGATGATCAGGCAGCACTCACGGAGCAGCTCGTCGCGGAGATCGGCGAGTCAGACGCCGAGAGTGTTCTTTTCGATTGCGATGTAGCCAATCTCGGCCAGCATACAGAACTAATTGAGGCAGCAACCGCCCGCTGGGGCCGGATCGATTGCCTGGTGAATAATGCCGGCGTCGGTGTTGCTAAACGAGGCGATCTTCTGGAGGTCAGCAGCGAAAGCTTCGATCGCTGCTTCCAGGTGAATACGAAGGCGGTGTTCTTTCTGAGTCAGGCGGTGGCGCGGCAAATGTTGCAACAAGGCGAAATCAAAGGACAACATCGCAGCATCATCAATATTACTTCGAGCAATGCCGTTGCTGTCTCGATCAGCCGTGCTGAGTACTGCGTTTCGAAGTGTGCATCGAGCATGACTACACGGTTATTTGGAGTGAGGTTGGCGGGCGAAGGGATTGGGGTTTATGAAGTGCGGCCAGGAATTATAGACACGGATATGACTCGCCCGGTGAGGGAGACGTACGATACGCTGATCGCGGACATTGTGCCTGCTCAACGATGGGGCTTTCCCGCGGACGTTGCGACGACGGTTCGCGCCATGGCCGAAGGGCGTTTGACTTTTACCGTCGGTCAGGCAGTGACCGTCGACGGCGGTCTTACCATTCCGAGGTTTTAGGCATAGGTTTTAGGCGAGACCAGCGCTTTTAGGGGGCAGCATGGAATCAGAAGTCATCTTCTTACGCAAAGAACATGGAGCTGCCGTTTACGGCGATATTATTCTAAATCGTCCTGAAAAGGGAAATGCGCTGAATCGGCAGATGCTGGAACAGCTGGACTCTATCATTTCGCAAATCGAATCCGATCGCGAGTTGAGAGTCGTTGTGATCCGCGCCCGGGGGCGGTTCTTCTGTACAGGTGGTGACATCGACGCCTGGGGTTCTCTTTCCCCGAATGACATGGGCCGTGATTGGATACTGTACGGCATCCAAGTATTCGCACGGCTGTCCGCGCTGCCCCAGCCGGTGATCGCAGCCGTTTCAGGCCACGCTCTTGGTGGCGGGTTGGAGCTGGCTTTGGCAGCCGATCTTCGTATCGCAGTTCAGTCAGCCAAGTTCGGCTCGCCGGAAGTTACCCTCGGGATGATTTGTGGATGGATGGGAATTCGCCGTCTGGCCGAAACTATCGGCGTGGCACGCGCCCGTCACCTGACGCTATTAGGCGCGCCAATCCTGGCTACACAAGCGCTCGATTGGGGATTGATCACGGCCTTGGCTGAAGATGCTGACGATCTGGAGCGACAGTTGGGCGGCTGGCTAGAGATGCTAAGCGCGAACGGGCCGGTAGCGTTGGCTCTGACGAAGGGCCTGCTCTCCAGCATGCACCGAGACCTTCGTCAACACCATGCCAGCGCTGCCGCTCAGGCTCTCTCTACTGAGGATTGCACGGAAGGATTGCGAGCATTTCGAGAAAAACGCAAGCCCGTTTTTCGGAACCGGTGAAAACATCATGAGCAGGCTGGAGTTTTTGGACGCCCGAAGCGCCGCGGGTCTGGTGCATGACGGCGACACGGTCGCGATCAGCGGCAACGGCGCTGGAATGATTTCGGCGGAAGCGATTCTTGCCGCACTGGAGCAGCGCTTCCTCGAGACCGGACATCCGTGCGATCTGACGCTGGTCCACTCGCTCGGCTTGGGTGATCGCGATAAGCTTGGAACAAATCGCTTTGCTCATGAGGGCATGCTGCGCAAGGTGATCGCGGCGCATTTCACCTGGTCTCTAAAGATTCAGCAACTCATTCGCGACGAGAAGATTGAAGCCTATTGCTTCCCTGGCGGTGTGATTCAGCAGCTGTTGCGTGAGATCGGCGCTGGAAGGCCCGGATTGTTTACCCATTCCGGATTGGGAACTTTTGTCGACCCTCGTCACGACGGTGGACGATGCAATGCTCGCAGCCGTGAAGAACTGGTGGAGGTAATGCAGATCGACGGACGCGAGATTCTTCGGTACAAGCCATTCAAAGTGGATGTTGCCATTATCCGAGGAACTTACGCGGACGCGCGCGGCAACATCAGTCCCGAAGAAGAGCCAATCGACATGGACATTCACACCGTTGCTTTGGCAGCGCACAACAGCGGCGGCCGGGTTCTTGCGCAGGTTCGGCAAATTGTGGAAGCCGGAACTCTGCATCCGCGCTTCGTGCGAGTTCCCGGTATTCTTGTCGACGCTATCGTGCAGGATTCCGCTCAACAACAGTTCTATGGACTCGGCTACGATCCCAGCATCTGCGGCGCGCGCCGAGCTCACCTGCCGAAGGCCAGCGCCGCCCTCCCAGACAAATTGGAGCGGCGTATTATTGCCCGGCGTGCAGCGCTCGAGATTCGAAATGGTGCGTCTCTGAATTTCGGATTTGGCATTCCGGGGGGTATCTTCGGAGTGATTGCCGAACAGAGCAATTCTGACAGCCTTTGGATGAGTGTGGAGCAGGGAGTCCATAACGGACGAATGCTGGATGACGCGCTTTTCGGGGCGGCCGCCAATCCCGAAGTAATTCTTCCCTCGATTGAACAGTTCGATTACTACAGTGGCGGCGGAATCGATATCACGTTTCTCGGGATGGGAGAAACCGATCGGTTTGGAAACGTCAATGTGTCGCATCTTGCGGGAAATCTGATCGGTCCTGGGGGCTTCATGGAAATTGCTCAGAATGCGAAGAAGGTGGTTTTCTGTGGAACGTTCGACGCGCAAGGCTCCAAGGTGGAGTGGTCGCATGGACGGCTAAGCGTCGTCCAGCCCGGCAAGATTCACAAATTCGTGAACGACGTGGAGCGCATCACGTTTTCCGGAGATTTCGCTAGAAACCTTGGACAAGAAGTACTGTATATCACCGAGCGAGCAGTGTTCCGCCTGGCGTCAGACGGACTCGATCTGATAGAAGTTGCGCCGGGCATCGAGATTGAACGCGACGTGCTGCCGCACATGGAATTTCGGCCTCGCCTTTCGGCTGTCGGAACGATGCCCGTGAGTGTCTTCGAATAACTGTTTTTCGGCTACGCCTTGCGTTGTTCCCAGATCTTGTCGGCTGCCCGCAACGCAAGCGCTCCGATCGTCGATGTCGGATTTACAGCGGCAGAGGTTGTGAACGAACTCCCATCCACCACGTAGAGGTTGGGGACGTCGTGGGCCCGATGGGATGCGTTTACAACCGACTTGCGCGGATCCGTACCCATGCGCGCCGTTCCCATCAGATGGTACGCCGGAGTGACCAGGCCGCTGTCCAGAATGTCTGTCGCACCCGCTGCCTGCAGGGCTTGACGCGACATATTTCCACCGTGTTCCAACATTTTGAGACTGTTCTCGCTGTAGCCGTACACGACACGCGGCGCCGGAATACCGCTGGTATCCTTCAGATTAGGATCTATCTCGACGCGATTGTGTTCTTCCGGCAGGTCTTCGCCCATCACGGTCACACGGATTAGGTGAGGGAAACGCTGTCGCATCGCCTTGTGATGATCTTCACCCCAAGCAATCGGATGGCCCGAGAAACTGCCCCACGCTTGATGAAGAGAACCAAATGAGCGTTCTAAAAGCAGCGTGTACCCTCGAACAAAGCCCCGGCTCAGATCCGTTTCATAGAACTGCTGGCTCATGGCAGGAATGCCAAACGGCCCTAAATGGCCGTCCATAGGCGCTTCGAAGACTCCCTCCAGGGTTCGAAATGGATGGGTCATGAAGTTCTTGCCCACCAGCCCCGATGAATTCGCTAATCCATTCGGGAACAAGTTTGACTTGGAATTGAGGAGGAGACGCGGGGTGCCGATCCCGTTGCAACATACGATAATCACCTTCGCCGGTTGCTCATGCAATTTGCCCTCGCGATCGTAGTAAATCGCAGACTTCGCACGTCCTGCCTGATCAACGGTGATCTCACGTACGCGCGACCATGGCTTTAAGAGTGCGCCTTTGCGGATCGCAGTGCGCATATGAGTGACATCGGTCGATGCCTTCGATCCGATGGGACAGCCGAACATACACTTTCCATGCAAACCGCACGCCGGCCTTCCGTTGTAGTCACTCGAGATGATGGCGTTGTCCGATGGCCACCAATGCCATCCCAGCTTGTTAAAGCCCTTGCCAATGGTTTCGCCAAGGACACCAATTGGAATAACGGGAGTCGGCCGTGGTGATCGCGGCGGATTGGCAGGGTCTCCATTGAGGCCCGAGACGCCCCAATCCAAGTCGCTCTTGTCATAGTAGGGCTTCAATTCCTCGTAAGAGATTGGCCAATCGTCGCCGACACCGTCCAGCGTGCGTGTTCTGAAGTCGGAAGGGTGCATGCGCGGGAAATGTCCGGCCCAGTGGTGTGTGCTTCCGCCCACTGCATTAAACATCAACACGGCCGGCGGGTTTGCGCCGGTCTCGGTGACCGGATAATCCTCCCAGCGCCTGCGAATGTTGGGGCTGAAATGAAAACTTCCACGCCGGAGTTGAGTTTCCCAATCAGGACGGTTGGAGGGATAATCCGTGGGTTTGATCCAGCCGCCCTGTTCCAGGCACATCACCTTGGCGCCTAAGTCGGTCAACCGTTTTGTAATCACCGCGCCGGCAGCACCGGAGCCAATTACGAGGACGTCGATTTCGTTGTTCGGCACTGGCTATGCGTCCCTGTAGAGTTTGGGCATGTTGCGGACCTTTTCCAATAGAGAGTCGTCGAACGGCTTCAGATGAGGTCCCACATGATCGGTCGGATAGAGTTCGTATCCGATCCGTTTCCAGATGGCCGGTTGCGTGTAATACGACTCGTAGATATAAGCTCTCAGCGCATCAAAAACAGCCGGAGCTCTATTCTCCATATCCTTTAGAACGGCAATCTGATCGTTCTTTTGGAGCTGGCTGAAGGTTTTTTCAAATGAACGCGCGCTGAAAGCGTCGGCCACAGTCAGGCCTTTTCCGATATCGGCCGCAGCGTCTTTGTCATGCTCCATCAGGCTCTGCAGATAACGCAGCCCGCCGGCTTCACTGGCAGAGGGCATTCCGTCGGACGCCGGAATCATAAGATCCATCACGGTTCGCAAGGTGTTTTGTACGCCCTGTGCCAATGCCTGAGCCGCAGGCAGAATCGCGCTAATCAGAACGGGTGTTGCGGCGCCGGCGCCCAAGAAAATGCGGCGAGTTGGGTTCTTATCTTCCGACACTTTTATCGCGGCCTCCGTAGGTTGATGTTGCATCAAGAAGGCTCAATCCCCAATTTCGGAACGACACGTTCGAGACACTCGGCATGAGACGAGTCTAGATTGGAGATCGCGTCATGAGCTTTCCCTTAAGGCCAAAAACCGATACTATTCGGTCAGTTTTGTGGCAGAGATAACGGAATGAAGAAGTCGATGAACGCTGAAGTGGTTTAGAATCAAGTATGACACCCACCCGGGGACGTAGCTCAGATGGATAGAGCGGTCGCCTCCTAAGCGACAGGTCGGCAGTTCGAATCTGCCCGTCCCTACCACGACCAACAAAGCAATTGGCAGGCGGAAGCGCCTGCCCCACGTTACGTTGCGATGCTGCGCGTGGCTTGATCCCAGTAGACTGTCTTTTTCCTGAAATACGATTCGTTGGCCATGTGGCAGGCGATGGCGGCATGATTGCCGAAGACCGCGTCTTCCACCGGCGGCTTTCGCGTGCGTACGGATTGAAAGAAGTTGGACAGATGCGGACGAAGATCGTCCCAATCGTCCCCGCGATAAGATGTATCGCTCGAGATCGGTTCCTGGCCGGGCGGCACGTCATGCTCCTCGTGCCATTGCTTGACGTATTCGTCGCGCATCTTCTGCGGGTAGCTGGATGTGTAATAGCTGGGCGAGACGTCCACGCCTTTCTGGCGGCTGTGGTGGATTTCGAACTCGCCGGTGTCGAGAATGCCTTTGGGCCCGAAGTAGCGCGCCGATTCCGGCGATTCGGTGCCTAATCCAAGCCGGACGTAAACGGGAATCCCGTGGTAATCAAACAGCACGGTGTGAATATCGGGCATGTTCCGGCCGTCCTTCCAACGGAGAACCCCTCCCAAGGCGGAAGCCGAACGGGGCGGCTCATTCCAGCCGAGAGTCACCTGCATCCCACTTATTAAGTGGACCATCAAGTCGCCGCCAACTCCGGTGCCATACTCCTTCCAACAGCGCCAGCGCGCGAACCGCTCGGGATTGAAGGGAATCTTCGGGGCATCATTCAACCACGTATCCCAATCGAGGTTTTGTGGAGAAAGATCGGGCGGCGGCGGATACTCCCAAGCACCAGTGGGATCATTGCGTCCCAAGGTGAGCTCGACATTCTCCACTTCGCCGATGGCGCCTTCATGGTACAGCTCGCGAGCTTTCGCGCACAGCACGGAGCTGACCCGCTGTGCACCGATCTGCACGATGCGATTATTCTTTTTCGCCGCGTCGACCATCTCAAAGCCTTCGGCAGCAGTGTGAGACATCGGCTTCTCGCAATAGATGTCTTTGCCGGCGTTGCACGCATCCACAACAACGCGCTTATGCCAAAAATCGGGCACAGCGGCAAGGATGCAATCGATATCCTTGCGATCCAGCAGTTCCTGATAACGGCGCGTGACAGGCAAACTCTGGTTGCCGGTGATCTCTCGCGCCAAGGTGTGACGGCCATCGTATAAATCTGCAGCGCCCACGCATTCTACATTCGGCAACGTGATCGCAGTGGCAAGAACACCCGACCCTTCCATGCCAATACCAACAATGGCGAAACGAAGCTTCTTTCCGGATGAAGCAGCTTCTTGCGCCGCGCCTAGGGGTCGCGGGTCCAGCAGAACGGTCTTGGCAGCCATTAATCCACCGGCCGCCGCGGAGCCGGCTCGCAAAAACTGACGTCGAGAGGAATTTGAGTTCATAGGATTGACCTCCTCAACTATTTCTTGAGCGGCTTGATGGCCACTTCTTTGAAGAACACAATGTCGTTGTCACTGTGATTCTGTAATCCGATGTAGCCGAGAATGGGGCGCCGTCCGCGTTGCGGCTCGTAATCGAATTTGCGCGGCGGCACCGTATCGCCTTCCTTGTAATCGGTAACCTTTACGCCGTTCAATGTGACGATGGTCCGCGGGCCGTCGAGCGTGATGTCCATGGTGTTCCATTCCGGTCCGGGTTTCCAGGCCTTGGCGAGCGGCTTGGTGAGCGAGTAGAGCATTCCGGTGGAATGCGTGTCGTCTTCCTTATCCTCACCACGCTCGGGGTGATTGTCGATCTGGACTTCGTAGCCGTAGTGGACCGGCATCCATTCTTCGCGCGGCTCGACCGGAATGCGGACGAATACGCCGGAGTTGTCGTTTTCATCTCGCATGCGGAAGACCACGTGGAGGGTGCAATTCTCGATTGGGCCGGCGGTCCAATAGAGCAGGCCCATGCCGCCGTGGGTGTGGATCAATCCGTCCTCCACGGTCATATTACCGGGGCCAACATGTTGCCAGCCGGTGAGGTCTTTGCCGTCGAAGATTTGTTTCCATTGATCGGGGTCGCCAGTGCAGACGTTTTTGTCTGCGGCGAGCGCGGTCAGCGACAGCGAGAGAGAGAGACAGATGGATAGGCGACTCATGGTTTAGTCCAGCACCATGATGCCATAACGCGGCGCACCCAATCGTTCGAGTGCAAACTTGCGTTCACACGAGTGTGAACGCGGCAAACTGAGAGTTTGCGCCACGCGGAATGTTGTAATATCTCGTTAGCGTATGCGCGCGTTCGTTACTGGAGCTACCGGGCTGCTTGGCAGCAATTTGGTTCAGGCCCTGCTCGATCAAGGCCACGAGGTGCGAGGGCTGGTCCGATCAAAGGAAAAAGCTCAGCGAGTATTTCCCAACGCCAAAATCGATTTCGTCACCGGTGACATGGGCAACGTGGCTGGATTCGCCGCGAGTCTGGCCGGCTGCGATGTTCTGTTGCACACGGCGGCGTATTTCCGGGAATATTATCAGCCGGGCGATCACAAGGCCTCGCTCGAAAAGATCAACGTGCAAGGCACAGTAGACCTGTTGATTGCGGCGGAAAAGCAGCGTGTCCAGAAGGCCATCCACATCAGCTCGGCGGGCGTGATCGGCAAGAAGCCGGACGGCACGCTTAGCGACGAAAACACGCTACCGGATGATCACGCCGCGTCCAACCTCTACTTCGCGAGCAAGATCGACACCGAGCTCGCTATCAAGCGATTTCTCAAAGAGAGGACGCTTCCTGTAGTGATGATCCTGCCTTCGTGGATGTGGGGACCAAGCGATTCGGCTCCCACCGCGGCGGGAAAGCTGGTGCTGGATTTTCTGAACCGGAAGATACCGGGCGTGTTGGATGGCGGCTGTTCCATCGTGGACGCGCGCGATGTCGCCCAGGCAACGATTAACGCCATGGATCGCGGGAAGTCCGGCGAGCGCTACATCGTGGGTGGACAGTATTCGGATTTGGGGCAAGTCCTCGCGACGCTTGAGCGCGTCACGGGCGTGCCTGCTCCGACGCGCAAGATTCCGTACGGACTATCGCTGGCGGTGGGCGCCGCATCGCAAGCCTGGGCGCGTGTGACGGGCACTCCGACGCTGCTGACGGTTGCGGGCCTTCGCATTATGCACGCCAAGGTGGCGGTGAATTCCGCAAAAGCTGTGCGCGAATTGGGTGCCACGTTCCGGCCGTTTGAGGAAACGGTGCGGGATGAAGTGGCTTGGTTCCGCGCACACGGTTACATCACTTAAGACATGACTAGAGATCAGATTCTATCTGCCATCCTCGAGATTGGCATTGTCCCAGTAGTCCGAACCGAAAGCGCGGACGGCGCTATCAAAGCCATCGACGCGGTCTATCGCGGAGGAATCCGGGTAGCCGAAATCACCATGACAGTGCCGGGTGCGATACGGGCGCTGGAAAAGGTGGCCGACAAATTCGGCGATCAGATTGTGCTGGGCGCGGGGACGGTGCTGGATCCGGAGACGGCGCGCGCCTGCATGCTGGCGGGTGCGCAATTCATTGTGACTCCGAACCTCAACCCGGCGACCATCGAGATATGCAAACGCTACTCGAAGGTGATAACGCCTGGAGCGTTGACGCCCACCGAGGTGGTGAATGCGTGGCAGGCGGGCGCCGATGCAGTCAAAGTTTTCCCGTGCAGCGCGGTGGGCGGCGCGAAGTACATCAAGGCGCTGCGAGCGCCATTTCCACAGATCGAAATGATTCCCACTGGTGGAGTGAATCTGGAGACCATCGGAGATTTTCTGCGAGCCGGCGCGTGCGCGGTAGCGGTGGGTGCGGAGTTGATTGATGTCCCCAATATTCGCGCCGGGCGGCATGAGGTGTTCGAGGATCGCGCCAGGCAGTTTATCGAAGCGATTCGGATCGCTCGCGAACAGATAGCGCAAGAACGGGCGTAGCTGGCGCTCGCGGTTCATCGGTTGTTCAGTTATTCGGTTATTCGGTTCGGTTGCTTGCGGCGTTCTCTAAGAAAATAGGCGGTCGAAGATTTCTCTCGTCCGGTTTTGGATTTTGGACAGCTCGCTCTTCAGCGGCTGATGATTTAGATGGTCGGGGGTCCAGCGGTGTACCAGGTCGGTCAGGACTTCCAGCTGCGATTCGGAGTTTGGCAGACTGCCTTCGGCATGTCCTGAGTAGACCCGTAATCCGTGATCCATCGAGCGATAAAAAGTTGCGGCGTCGCGTAGAAACTCGGCGTCGGCTCGCTCCAGGTGGCCCATGGCTTCGATGATGTTGATGCGCGCGGGTGTGTTCAATACTTTATAGAAGATGCCGGCGGCCTTGAGGCGCAGGTACAGCAGCGAAAAGTCAATATCGTAGAAACCACCCAAGCCCGCCTTTAGCGGATGACCCGCGCCTTGTTCTTTTTCCAGGCGCAAACGCATCTGGCGCAGGTCTTTTTTCGAGCGGCCGCTTTGGCCATATCTGCGCCAGTCCACTTGTTGCAGGTCATTCAAGAACTTGGTGGCGCGCTCGGTGTCGCCCGTCACGGCGCGGGCCTTCATGTAGGCGATGCCTTCCCAGGCTTCGGCGTTCTTCGAGAAGTAGTCCTTGTAAGAAGCTTCCGACTGCACCAGTGCGCCGGCGCTTCCGTTGGGGCGCAAGCGAGTATCGACGGAGAACATCAATCCGGTTCCGGTGTAGGCGGTGATGAGGTCGATCATGCGGCCGGCTACGCGGGTCCAGAACAGATGTTCGTCATGATCTTCGTCGGGTAGAACGAAAACCAGATCGGCATCGGAAGCCAGATCGAATTCACGCATGCCCAGGCGTCCCAGCGCGATCACCATCAGTTGGTTGCGCAATTGGTATGCCGGCGCGGCTGGAGGATGCGATGCCGCAACCTGTTCCAGCGCCATACGGTAAGTGGCAGCAATAGCGGCGTCCGCCAGGTCCGAAGTAGTTTCCAGCGTCTCGAAGACCGGCAACCGCAGACACAGACTGGCGCCCTGAATCCGAAACATTTCGCGGCGGAAGAAGCGGCGCAAATCGGAGACATCTTCGAACAGTCCACCCACCTCGGCGAACGAGATTGCATTCGCGGGCCCTAGGTGCGTCAGCTCCTCCATCAACTCGGGGCTCCTAATCAATTCTTCGGCAAAATAGGGGCTGTGCTCGAAAACATCCAGCGTGTAGCGCGCCACGGTGTCATTGGAATTGAGCAGCGACAACCACTCCGGATTCGGGACAACTTTTTCCAGAAAATGTTCGAACGCGCCCGCGCCGCGCCGCAATCCCGCGCACGCAACTCGATCCGCAAGCTCTGGCGCGCATTCGGCGAGGAATCGGACCAGGTTGGTGGTCACGGCTTCAACTGTTTCCGGCCGCTCCACCTCGGCGGGAGCGGGTGGGGCCAGGTTGTAGTAACTGTTGTAGTAGCTGGGACGCTGCGCGTGGATCACGCGATGGTAGATTTCCTGCACGGCTTCCAGATGCGCATTTAGCTCCTGCAGCAGTTTTTCGCGCGAGGGTGCGCTGCCGAGTTGCGCGGTGGGCATTCTTTGGGCCAGCAGATCCAGGTCGCGCTCGCTCGAAGGCAGCGTGTGCGTCTGGCGGTCGTCGGCGAACTGCAGACGGTGTTCCAGGTTGCGGAGGAAACGGTAGGCGGATACCAGCCGACCATATTCGGCGGCTGAAAGAAGATCTTTGTCGTTGAGGCGCGCCAGGGCCAGCATTGTACCGCCATGCCGCACCCAGGGCGCACGCCCGCCATGCAGCCGCTGCAAGCATTGCACCAAAAATTCAATATCGCGGATGCCTCCGGGCGCCAACTTGACATCGAATGCGGATTTTCCAAGGCGCCGACGGTTCAGTTTTTCGCTGATGCGTTCGCGCGTGGCGGAGACAGCTTCCACGGCCGAGAAATCGAGCGTGGTGGAATAGATCAGCGGCTCTACTGAATCCAGCAGCTCGCGGCCAGTGTCAGGATCTCCAGCGGCCACGCGCGCTTTGATCAGCATCTGCAATTCCCAATCGCGCGCGCGCGTCTGATAGTATTTTTTCGCGCCGTCGAGTGAAATGCACACTTCGCCCAGGCTGCCGTCGGGCCGCAGGCGCAGGTCCACGCGGTAACACAGGCCCTCGGCAGTGTAAGTAGACAGCAGCTCTGTATATTGATTCGCGACTTTCTTGTAAAACTCTTTGTTCGAGATAGGATTCGCGCCGTCCGTCTCGCCGCTGGCGGTGTAGACGAACATCAGATCGATGTCGGAGCTGTAATTGAGCTCGCGGCCGCCGAGCTTGCCAAGCGCGATCACCGACATGCCGCACTCGCGCGGCTTCCCGGATTCATCCAGGTATCGAGGAACGCCGTGCTTAGAGACCAACTCCGCGCGGATTCGTTCATAGCTTACGTCCAGGATGGCGTCCGCCAGGTTGGAGAGCTCTTCTGTGGTTTCCGAGAGCGCGCACAGGCCCAAAATATCACGCAGCAAAATCCGCAGAATCTGCTGACGGCGAAATAGCGCGAGCGACAAAACCTCAGGCGTTCCTGCGGGCTGGTGTCTCAGAAATATGATGAGGCGCTGCTTGTACTCGCTCTCCAGCAGGACGCGGTCCAGGTCGGCCAGTTGCTCAATCCATTGGGGGTTCTGGAGAATTTCGTCGGAAAGAAAGCGGCTGTAGGAGAAGACAGCGATCAATTCCTGCAGGTGCGTTTGGGATTGCACCAGCCGCTTGAAGGCATCGGGATGTTGGTGTTTCAGGCTGGCCAGGTAGTGGAGCGCGGCGTCGGGATCGGCTGCAGATGCCAGCAGTGCCTCAATCTGAGCCTGGGTGCTGGAAGGAAGGTCGCCGGCTAAAGTCGCGATCTCACCTTGAGCGCGCCGGGGCTGGCGGAACGCGATAGTTTCGAGCAAGCTAGACATGCGTTAGACGACGTGGTCTACTACATCAATTATAGCTGCTAAACCAACTGCTCGATCAACGCGATCGGATCCCGCGGCCGGATCGAGCCGCCTCTAAGAACCCGCGCATAGAATCCGCTGAGACCCCAGCGTGGACTGGATGGATCGCGGGATTGGACTTGAGTGTCGAAAATGGCGTGTTGGATTGCCGGGCCATAGACGTTGAGCGTGGCGCATGGAGCGCGCGGCTTGGTCAGCTCGATGAGGACTTCGCCGGCGCGGTAACGTTGGCCGGCGCGGAATTGACAGCGGTCGAGCCCGAGAGTGGTCAGGTTCTCGCCCAACGCGCCAGGAAATAGCGGGAAACCTTGCGCGATCAGCTCATCGATTCCCTCGGACGTGATCACCAGCAGGGTCTGGTTGGGCCCACCGTGAATATCGGGATGCGACCATCCATCGCCGTGGATGCCTTGGGGTGTAACGACAGCTTCGAAAATGGGGCGCTTGGGGATGCCACCGGCGGAGATGTTGATTTGGATGATGGAGCCGGTCATAGCGGAGCTTGCAGCTCCGCCGGGCACTTCCGCGCCCGAGAATCCAGGAGACAGGAGGGGCCGCTTCGCGTCCCCGAATTCAGAATGGCTCACTTCTCTCAGCTTACTTCGTGCGCATGGTGCGGCGAGATTAAAACAGCCCGGAGCGCTTTTTCTGAATCATACTTTTTCTGGCCGGATCCACGATATCGGCGATCACGCCCTGCTTGAAAAGATTCGCCATCAGCGGCTCGCCTCCGTTCTTGATCTTGAAATCCATTTCTTCCTGATGGAGCGGCAGGACGCTGAAAAAGTAAATGGCCGGCGAGCCAGGGACTTTGAGGCTGGCGAAATCCATGGGTACGGAGATGGGCAGGCCCAACATCGCTCCGCACAGGCTGGTGCTATCCGCATACGGTTGCGGCGGATCGAAGTTGGGGACGGTGTGGTAAATCCAGAGCCAGGCCGAAAAAACATGCGGGAATCTGGCTAGCATCTGCAGCAGACGGACGGGCCAGTAATTGCGTTCATTATCGAAATTCTGTGTGGCAAGCGGCCAGGATGCCGGCGGCAGAGATATAACTCAGCGAAGCGGCAGTCGTCGCAACCCTCAGGAACATTCATTGCCCGGTCACTCATACCGCTGGTGACCAGTACATGGAAGTCGCTCTTCGCGGACGGCAAAACGTGCAGGATATCGACATGCACGAACTGCGATGCGGTTTCGTGAATCACCTGGGCCACGGGACCAACGTGGCGTGCCACATGCGCTGTGATCAATTCAAGATTCCTGGTGGATTCCGAACCTAGGTTGGCCTGGCCGGTTACTCGTTCGTAGCGGCAGATGGTGCTGGGGTTCAATTGACACGCCTAACCGTGGCGGTGGAAACTTCGTCCAATTCGCATGACCAACTGGAAATCCGCCTGCAGGTCGCTCCTCCGCCGGCCGGCTTTCGCCGCCGCAACTATCTTGATATTGGCGTTGGGGATCGGCGCCACTACCACGCTGTTTTCGTTGATCGACGCGGTTTTGTGGAAGCCGCTGCCCTATCCGAATCCCGAGCGGCTGGTCTCGATAATGGAGGCGAATCCGGCCAAGAATCAGAACACCAGTTTGATTGCGCCGGCTCGAGTGGAGGATTGGAACCGGCTCAGCCAGAGTTTCGAGGTCATCTCAGGCGCTTATTCGGAGAACGTCACGGACTCGAGCGGCAGTGAGCCGGAGCGGCTGGCCGGACGCCGCGTAGCGCCGCGCTATTTCCAAGTTTTTGAAGCGCCGGCGGTGATCGGGCGCGTGTTCAAGCCTGAGGAAGACAAGTTCGGCGGTCCGCTCGCGGCGGTGATCAGTTACCGGCTTTGGCAGCGGCGCTATCACGGCGATCCGGGAGTAATCGGCAAGCGGCTGGTGATGAGTGGCAAAGGCTACACAATCGTAGGAGTGACGCCAGATGGTTTTGCGCCCGCGGCTATTGATCTGTGGATGCCCGCGCAATTAAATCCCGGGCTGATGCAAGCACGGGAGGCACGATTTTATTCGGGCGTGGGGCGCATGCGGGCCGGCATAAATCCCGCGCAGGCGCAGGCTGAGCTTTCGCGCGTCCAAGCGGAATTGGGGCGCCAGTTTCCGGCCACCGACAAAGGCTGGTCGGCGCTGGTACACGACTTGAAGGACGAGCGAGTGGGAGAACACAGCGCATCATTGTCGTTGATGTTCTGGGCGGTGGTGCTGCTACTTCTAATCGCTTGCGCCAACGCCGGCGGCCTGATGCTGGGGCAGTTGCACCGGCGCGAGCGGGAACTGGCAATTCGAAGTTCACTGGGTGCGACGCGCAGCCAAATTGTTGGCGTGATTCTGCGAGAGGTTTTGTTACTGGTGACGGCGGGCGCCGCGCTGGGATTCGCTTTGTCGGTGTGGGGCGTGAGCGCTATCCGCGCTGCATTCCTTACCATCCCTCGCGTGGATCAGGTTCGTTTGGATTGGCGCGCTTTGCTGTTCACCGTAAGCGCTAGCGTGTTGGCAGCGACGGTGTTTGGACTGGCTCCGGCTTTTGAAACCTTGCGGACCGAGCTGAGCGGACGATTGTACCAGGCCACGCGCACGCAAGCTCGCGGACGCCGACGCTTGCAACAGGCGTTGGTAGCATCGCAATTCGCCGTGACATTGGTTCTGCTCTTGGGCACGGGGCTGTTGGTTCGCAGTTATTCGAAACTCAACCAAGTAGAACCCGGGTTCGATACAAAAAATGTGATTACATTCCACGTGGGCGCGGAATGGTCCGAGGATCGGCCGGCGTTGGGAAGAATGCAGGCGCAGTTGCTGGATGAACTGGGGCGTTTGCCGGGTGTGCAGGCAGTGGGCACCACGAATTTCCTGCCGGCTACCGGAGCCACGCTACGATTCGAAGCCGTGATGGAAGGGTCCAGCGGCGATGCGGAGAGCGGCAAGACGTTAGTGGGAGAACGAACCGTGGGCGGTGGTTATCTACAGGCGTTGCGCATGCCACTGCTTCAAGGCGAAGCATGCGGAGCGCTAAAAACCGACTTCAAGTCACCCATCAACGCGATTGTGAATCAAAGCTTTGTTGAGAAATACGGCAACGGCAGTCCCGTGATTGGGCGCCACATTAGCTTCGGCGGCTCCTTGCTGAATGCGCCTCGGATTGTTGGCGTGGTGGCGAACGCGAAGGAGGACGGACTGGACGTACCGCCTTATCCATACGTCTACATGTGTCTTGCGGGAGGGTCGTGGCCGGATCCGGATTACGTGGTGCGCACGTCTCAAGATCCGCGGCAGATTCTTTCAGCCATCCGGCAAGTGGTGCGAAGCGTCGCGCCGAATCGCTCAGTTTTCGGAGTGCAGACAGTGGAAGAAGTGGTAGCTAGCTCGTTGGACACGCCGCGGCTGAGCGCGCAGGTATTGGCGCTCTTCGCTGCGACGGCGTTGACGTTAGCTGCAGTCGGGTTATACAGCTTGGTAATGCTGGCGGTGACGGCGCAGACCAAAGAGATCGGCCTGCGCGTGGCGCTGGGTGCGCAGCCAAGCCGAATTGTGGCTGGCGTGATCTTCGTGGCGGCGCGTCCGGTATTGGTGGGGCTGGGCGTTGGCGCCGTGCTTGCCGTGCTGGCATTAAATACCAAGGCGCTCCAATCGTTGCTGTTCGGCGTTCGCTTAACTGACGGCGTGACACTGGTTTCCGTGGTTGCGACGCTGGCATTGGTTGCCGTGACTGCAGCACTGGTTCCGGCACGGCGGGCAGCGGCGATCGATCCGATTCAGGCACTGCGGGAAGAGTGAACCCCCCGAGGGGTTGGGGGCTAGGGACTCGGGACTAGCTCGTTGACGCGGCGGAGCGTTGGGAAAAGCCAGG
>JBEKJJ010000138.1:0-19577 GCA_050011295.1 Bryobacteraceae bacterium | reverse complement strand
CCGCGTTGACGTAATAGATGGGTGTCGTGAGATAGTATTTCGTCATCGAGTCTTCTTCATCGAATGTTCTTGAGATAAGCCAGATTGGCCTCCGCCAGGACTTGTTTGAGTGGGATGCCTGAAGCGAGCGCGAGCTTCCGGCAGTCATCATATTCAGGCGCAAAGGAGCCATCGGCCGAGATTTTCATTCGTACCGCGCCGTATGGAGTTTCCACTTCCGACACACGCCGGGCCTGGACGCGTCGCTCGGCCGAGTAGATCCGAAGACCCAGCGTGGATGTTTCGGCAAACATCATTTGCGCCAGCGCTTCTCGATCTTCGGGCTTCGCGATGACGCGGACCAGCGTACCCGGCCGGTTCTTTTTCATGAGC
This sequence comes from Bryobacteraceae bacterium, assembly GCA_050011295.1. Classification (GTDB taxonomy): domain Bacteria; phylum Acidobacteriota; class Terriglobia; order Bryobacterales; family Bryobacteraceae; genus Palsa-89. Next base: position 19,205 of record JBEKJJ010000138.1, on the reverse strand, counting down.
GCGTACTCCAGCGTGACATCTAATGCGCCCGCTTCGAGCAACCGTTCCATAGCGTAGCCCAGAACCTGCGGGCTGGAATCGTCGATGTTGGCTTCGAGGACTGACACGGTGGTGGATTCGCGGGCATCGCTCGTTTCGCCAACCAGTACGCGCAAGACATTGGCGTGTTCCGGAAAATCCTTGTCGCCCGCGCCGTAACCCGTGGCTGAGATTCGGATGGGCGGCAGGGGTCCAAAATCTTTCGCAAGGGTTGCCGCGATAGCTGCACCGGTCGGGGTGGTGAGCTCCACCGCGGGACCGCGCGCGTAGATGGGCTTGCCGGTCAGTAATTCTGCGGTGGCCGGCGCCGGCACTGGCAGCACGCCATGCTCCGTATTCACAGTTCCGCTGCCGACATTGAGAGCAGAGCTATAAATTGCGGCCACGCCCAGCAAATGGAAGCCGGCGCACGCGCCCACGATGTCGCAGATGGAATCCACCGCGCCCACTTCGTGGAAATGGACTTTGGCGAGCGGGATGCTGAAACACTGCGCCGGCATTTTGTTTGACCGGTTCGGGTGCGGTGGATTTGGCGATCAGATCCAGGATGTCTTTGAGATGGCGATGACCCTTGGCTTCTCCAGCAATGACGTTAAATTTGGACGCGGCCACCCCGCGGCGGCTGACCTTTTCCACCTGGAACTTCGCTCCGGTATCCAAGCTCTCAAGGATATGCACCAGTGCGCCGCTATCGGCGCCGGCGTCGATTAACGCGCCAACTGTCATATCTCCACTGATGCCGGAGAAGGCGTCCAGGTAGCAGATTTTCATGCGATTAGCTGAGGCAGAAGTTCGCCCGACGGTCCTTGAAGAAACTGGTCGATCTCGCTGGTGATGGGCGTTTCCGCGACATTGATCTCTACTACGCGGGCCCCTGATGACTTGGCCAGTTGCGCCAGCCCGGCGGCGGGATAAACTACGGCCGATGTTCCGATCACCAGGAAGAGATCCGAAGATCGGGCTGCGGCTTCGGCAGCTTTCCAGATCTCGGGCGGCAGCGGCTCGCCAAACCAGACCACAGCGGGCCGAAGGAGTCCGCCACAGTTGCAATGGGGCGGAATTTCAGGCATTGGAATGCGCTTATCGGGCGACTCGCGCCCGCAGGCCAGGCATCGGACGGACCAGACGCTGCCGTGTAGCCGCAGAATGTTCTGGCTACCAGCCAATTCGTGGAGTCCGTCCACATTCTGCGTGATCAAGGTGAAGTTCGCGACTCGTTTTTCGAGTTCGGCGAGCGCATAGTGGCCGGGATTGGGTTTCACTTCGGCAAGCACGCTGCGCCGCCAGTTGTACCATTCCCAAACCAGCTTGGGATCGCGCGCGAAAGCGGAGGGAGTGGCCAGATCCTGGACGCGGTATTGCTTCCAGAGTCCGTTGGCATCGCGAAAAGTCGGCACACCACTCTCGGCCGAGACTCCAGCACCGGTGAGTACGGCGACAGAGCGGGCTTGTTCCAGCCACTGGCGAACGGCGTGCATTAACTACAGTGTGGCACAGGCTTTCTGGCCCGTGGTTGATTTTCGGGCGTGTGTTATTCCCAGCGCAAGGCTACCAAAGGGTCGACACGGGCGGCGCGATTTGCTGGGATGCATGCCGCGATTACTGCTACGGCGGATAATAGGGCAGCCACTGCGGCAAATGTAGCGGGATCGGCAGGCGTAACGCCGAACAATCGGTTGGCGATCAATCGCGATCCGGCTAGCGCCAGCGGCACTCCGATCGCGAAACCAGCCAGCACCAATTGAAATGTCTCGCGCAAAACCATTCGGACGACGTCGCTGCGCGCGGCACCCACCGCCATGCGAATGCCGATTTCGCTTGTTCGCCGCGCGAGTGAATAGGACATGGTCCCGTATAAACCGACAGCCGCAAGCAGCACGGCCACGGCGCCAAAAAGGCTCACTAACTTGGCGAGTGCCCGTTCATCATCCATCTGGGCGGCGATTGCTTCCGCCTGAGTTTCCAGGCCAATCAACGGGAGATCGGGATCCACTGCACGCACTGCTCGGCGCAATCCGCCGGCTACGCTGAGTGGCGAGCCCGCGGTCCGAATCTCGAAGTTGATCTGCCCCAGCATCTCTGGCGGCGTCTGCGTGTAAGGAATATAAACGGCCATGCGAGGAGGATCTTCCCGCATGCTAACCTGCTTCACGTTTTGCACCACTCCAACAATCGTGTAGGGATCGCCTTCCTCTGTGCGGATAATGCGGCCCAGCGGGTTTGCGCCAGGGAATTGACTACGAGCGAGCTGTTCGTTGACGATGGCGACACGCGGGGCGTGTTCCCGATCGCTTGGCAGGAATTCGCGGCCGAGGAGCTTGGGGATTCGCATGGTTTCGAAGAATCGCGGACCAATCGGATGCCAGAATGCTTCAGGCGAACTGCTGCTAGCCGGCTTCGCCGACGTGCTGAAAGGCCGCACCCAGCGGCCCTGAAAGAGCCTGAAGCGCGAGAGTGTAGCCGATTCCACGCCAGGAACAGCGTTCATTCGATCGAGCAATGTTTCGTACAGCCGCAACTCCTTTTCACTCTCGTAGCCCAGGAAAGTCGGGATGGCGGCGGCCACAAGAACCTGATCGCGTTCGAAGCCAACATCGGTGCCGAGAAGTTTCAGGAGACTGCGGGTGAGCAGACCTGCGCCTGCCACCAGCACTAGAGACAGCGCGATTTGCACTACGACCAGCGCGCTGTCGAACCTACGCCGACGCGTGAATGATCGCATCGCGAGCGCGGAAGAAGAACGAAGGGCCGGAATGAGGCCGGATAGAAAACCGGTCGCGATAGTTATCAGGGCCGTGAAGCCCAGCAAGGCACGATCCGGTTGGAATTCGACCGGACCCAAGCTCATCGCCGAACCCAGGAAATTGCCGCCCCACCAAGCGAGAAGCAGGCCGCAGACTCCGCCGGCCAAAGCAATGAGGAGGCTCTCGATGAGTAATCGGCGGATGAGACGCCAGCGAGTGGCTCCGAGCGAAATGCGCAGGGCGATCTCACGCTGGCGACTGGTGGCGCGCGCCAGCATTAAGTTGGCGACGTTCGAACAGGCAATCAATAGAAGCAGTCCAACGGCGACCATCAAGAGGCGCAGCTCGCTGGCCAACGCACTATGCCGCTCGCCGTGGGCCGCTGATTCCAGATGGATGGTCTGTGCGTCCGGGCGCGGGCCGGGAGCAGTCTTCAGGAATTGTTGATAGATGATGTTCAGATCCTGGCGAGCCTGTTCGGCGGAAACGCCCGGACTGAGCCGCGCCATGATTTCGAAAGTATCGTGATCTTTGAGCCGTAGTTGGGGTTGCCAGGCCATGGGGATCCAAAGGCTGGGTGCGTCACCGGCGGTCCGGCGGCCCAGAAATTCGGGCGGCATGACGCCGATGATGGTGAACGGCATCCGCTTGAGCGTAACTTTCTTACCGAGCACGGCTCGATCGCGGGCGAATCTGCGGTTCCAATACGCGTAGCTGATCACGACTACCTGAGAACCACCGGTGCGATCGTCTGCCACTGTGAAAACGCGGCCGAGCAGTGGGTGAGCGGCGAGCATCGGAAAGATCTGCGCGTTATCAAATTCGGCCGAAGCCATTTCAGGCTGGCCGTCGATGCTGAGACTGATATTCGTATCGTCGAAGGCGACGCTGGAATTGAGCGCCCGATTGTGGTCGCGAAGCTGCTCGAAGGCTTCAGACGGAAAGTCCCTCTCAACGCCGCCCTGCGCGCTGGTTCGTTCGACGAAAATGAGTTGCTCCGGATGGGGAACGGGCAGGAGCCTTAAAACGAAAGCATTCATCAGGCTGAAGATGGCTGTGTTCGCGCCGATCCCGAGAGCGATGGAAAGTATCGCTACCGCGGCGAATCCGGGTGAGCGGCTCAGCAGGCGGCAGGAATAACGCAAGTCATGGATCAGCCAGATCATGACTTTATGGACGAACAAGAGGGTGAGCCCGTTGAGAACTTTCACCTTGGCGTTAGTGGATTCGCGGCTGAATTCAACAGAAGCGCCGTGGAGAGTTTGGCAAGAATTGGGAAGTTCTTAGCAGCCTCCGGCACTCGCCGCCGGCGCAGGAGAAAGCCCAGGTAAGCCATGTACACGTACTCGGCGGCTTCATTCTGGCGGAACACCTTTTTCAGAAGCCGGATGCGCGCTTTTTCTTCATTGTTCACGCGCATGGCGACCTTCGGGGAAACAGCGGCCCAAGCAAAGATTGCCGCGTCGGATGGCAGTTCCCCTCGTTCGCTTGCCCTAACGCGGTGCCCCAGCTCCGCAAAAAGTTTCGCCAAGGCGGCTCGCATATCCCGCTGGCCGAGAAGATCGGACACCATGCTTCGCTCCTCTTCCCATTCACGCAGCAAAGCTTCGAGCAGTTGTTCCCGGTTTTTGAAGTGCCAATAGAAACTGCCCTTGGTCACCTGCAGGGTCCGCGCCAGCCTCTCAACCCGCACTGCGTCCACGCCACTCTTTAGCAACGCCATCCGCGCCGCTCTCAACCAGTCGTTTCTGTCCAGGTCCTTTACCATACGGTACCGTATGGTAAGAGGGTGACACAATCCAGTCACGTCCGTCCATGATAGTTAGCAGTCTGGGAGAAACGAAAGAATGAACGCATCTCGCTTCGCGTCCGTGGTGGTGGTTCTCACGGGGTTGTCGTTTTCGGGGCACGCCCAGAACGGGTGCAAGCCGAATGACCTTACCGGTTATTTTGAAGGCACTGCGGCCAGCCAGCAGGCAGGCAAGCTGGATGTGTCGCTGAACCTCCGTTGCGATAAGGGGCGATATGCGGGCGAGCTGGTCACTCCGGCTGGTACCTATACCGTCAAGGACGGTTATTTCGAAGCCGGACATTTGCGTTTGAATCTGGAATCCGGCGCGGCCTCGGTAACCGTCGAGGCGGACATCGATGCGGCGGTCCTGCGTGGCAAGTTTGCCACCGCCGACGACAGCGGCCCCGTGGAGCTGCACCGCACCGGCGACGACAAGAGCCCGGTTAGCCCAGAGGGGCTTAGACTGTCGAAAGAACAGTGGCGCCAGGACCTTGAATTTCTGGCGCGTGAACTTCCCAAGCGCCACGCCAATGCCTTCCACTTCATTTCTCGCGAACGCTTCGACGCCGAAGTGGCCGATCTCAATGGCAAACTGGACAATCTGAACCGCGATGAGATCTATGCCGGTATGGACCGCGTCGCCAATTTGATCGGGGATGGTCATACCTACATAAGAACCCCTGAAGAAAATGCCAACTTTCCCATCGACCTCGAGCGTTTTGGAGACGAGTATCGCGTGGCGGGGACGGCGTCTGGAAATGAGAAGGCCCTCGGAGCGCGCGTGATCAAGATCCAAGACATGTCCATCACCCGTGCCTATGAGCTCCTCTATGCTCTGACGCCAGCTGATGAAACCCAGGCCCTGCGCGACTTGCGCGTACTCGGTTTTCTCACGACCGGGATATTTCTGCACGGAGTGGGAATCATTCCCGACCGGAATGCGGCGCGTTACACGTTTCGAGACGACAACGGCCGGGAATTCACGATGGATGTGCACGCGGTTCCGGCCGGCGGCAGCGCAAAATTGGACTGGGAGTTCGCTTTCAAGGAGCGCCCGTTATTTCGGCAAAGACCGGAAGAGAATTTTTGGTACACCTATCTGCCCGACTCCCACACCGTTTACTGCAGCTTTCGCGGATACAAAGGTTTGAGCAAGAATTCAAAAGGGCTTTTCGAACTGATCCAACAGCAGCACCCCGATAAACTGGTCATCGATATGCGGCTCAACGGAGGCGGCGATTACTTCGAAGGGCTTAAGTACCTGGTGCATCCCATCCGCGACATCGCTGATATCAACAGAAAAGGCCACCTGTTCGTTTTGGTCGGCCCTGAAACATTCTCCGCAGCCATGTCTAACGCCGCGCATTTCCGTTACCAGACGAACGCCGTGCTGGTGGGACAGCAGATCGGCGAGAAGCCCAATAGCTACCAGGAGGCGCGCGAGATGAAACTGCCCAATTCGCACTGGACCGTCCGCTACTCGGTGAAATTTTATAAGTTCGTGGAGACCGGCGAGAACCTCATCCGGCCGGATCAGGAGATTATTCCTACTTGGGACGACTACCGGTCAGGGCGGGATCCGGTGCTGGAGTGGGTATTGAAGCAACCCCCTCTGGCGGCGCATGGCGCTGCTCCACACGACACGCTTACTCGCAGAACACCCGGACCTTGACGTCCTTGTCGTCAACATCCACGGTCAGTTCATCGAGTTGGTCGACCAGCTCTTCGAGATTCTCGGGCTTGATTTGGCTCAAATCGAACGCCACGCCGTGCTCATGCAGCGCGGAGTTTACTTGATCGCGGGCTTGAACCGGGATTAGACCGGCTAGTTTCACTCCCGACCGTAGCAACTGCATGGGCACACGGATATTGACTTTGGTGGCAGTTCCTTTCCCGTTGTCGTCCACCACTACGCGGATGTACTTCGGCTTGATTTTGGGACCGGGCGCGGAACCGTTGGCATCGGGACCCGATGCCGGCTCTTTCTCTACGGCCGAGATCAGACGCTCGGCCTCGTCAGCCGTGATTTTTCCAGTGGCTAGCATTTCTAAAATCTGGCGGCGGTTCTCATTCATAAATCCTCCTACGAAATCTGGACTGAAACGGAATAGTGCGCATCGTCAACGTCGACGACGGTGCCTTTCAAGGCAACAAAGATTTTCCAGAAAGCGCCCAGCAGCGGAAACGGATTGATGCGGGCGATCGCGCAAACTACCATTGCCAGCGGCAGCAACAAGAGCGCCACCGGAAGCAGCAGCAGACCGGCTAGCCAAAATGGAATGATCCAGCGTTGGGTGGAGCGGCTGCGCTCGTTTCGGATTCGAATCGCGGCTGAGTATGGAATCATTTCAATGCCTCATTTCACTTCAAAGCTTCGAGTTCTTGGATAGCGTCCTGGGCGCTGATCTCGCCGCGCTTCAGCCGGTCCAGGACTTCGGCTCGAGACGGCGCTGGGTTCGTTTCTACAAATTCCAGGCTGGCGGCGATCCGATTGAGCCGGGATTTGATCGTGGGGTAGCTTACACCGAAGATCTGCTCCATCTCTTTGATGGAGCCGTGACTGCGAACGAAGGCGGTGATGAAAACCTGATCCTCCTGGCTCAGCCGGGCCAATTGGGGCAGCTCAAATTGGCCTTCGATGACGATGTCCTTGTCGGCGAGACGGACGCGTTCAATCAGGATGGGCTGGCCTTGGGTTAGTTTGGTCAGTTCCTGCCAGTCCGAGACTTTGGGGTTCGATGTCACTAATCAATTTATACATCAATTTAATTAAATTTGTCAACAGCAATTATTGATTTTTTTAAGTTAGAGCCTTCCTCGCCTTGATTACTGTGCTGTAAGCCTCGGCGGCAGCGTGGTTTAGCGCGGTCAGATGGCCCATTTTGCGGCCGGGGCGCGGCTCCAGCTTTCCGTAGAGATGCAGCTTGACGTCGGGGAAGGCGCAGGCGGCCGGCCAGTTGGGCTCGCCGGCGGACCAGATATCGCCCAGCAAGTTCGCCATCGCGGCCGGGCGATGCATAGCGCTGGAGCCGAGCGGCAGGCCGCAGACGGCGCGCAACTGCTGCTCGAATTGGCTAGTCACGCAGGCATCCAGGGTGAGGTGTCCGGAGTTGTGCGGACGAGGTGCGAGCTCGTTGATCAGGAGCCGGCCATCGCGGGTGACGAAGAATTCCACGCACAACACGCCGACGACGCCGAGCTGATCGAGAACGGTGCGGGTCATTTCAATGGCGCGGCTCGAAATTTCGGGCGGAACGCGCGCGGGTGCGATGGAAAGATCCAGGATGTGTCGCGAGTGCTGGTTTTCGATGGCGCCGAAATGCACGAACTGGCCGTCGTCGCCACGGGCGGCTACTACCGAGATTTCGCATTCTAGGTCGATAAAGGCTTCGAGAACCGATTCCTGCTCGCGAACGGCCGCCCACGCTTCGGCGACTTGCACCGGTGAGTCGATTTTGAATTGACCTTTCCCGTCGTAGCCGAAGGCGGCTGTCTTTAGAACTGCCGGGTAGCCTAGCTCATTCAACGCCTGATGCAGATCGTCCAGCGAGTGGACTTCGCGATACGGAGTGATGGGCAGGCCGGCTTTGGTCAGAAACCGCTTCTCGCGGATGCGCTGCTGGGTAGTGTGAAGGATGGCTCCATCGGGCCGGACGGGCGCGCAACGATTGGCGGCCTGGGCCGTGGGGGCTGGAACATTTTCGAACTCGAATGTTACAACGGCCACCGAGCGCGCGAAGCTCGCGACGGCATCCAGGTCATCGTATGGCGCAACCACCTCGACGTCGGCTATCTGACCGGTGGGCGTGTCTTGATCCGGGGAAAATGTATGGACGCGATAGCCCATGTTCCTTGCCGCGATGGCGAACATTCGTCCCAGTTGCCCGCTTCCCAAGACACCGATAGCCGCGCCCGGAAGTATGGGAGCGATCACGTCAGATCTTCCGAACGGACTTTTTTGGCCTGCTCCTCGCGAAACACGCGCAGTTTCTCGCGCAGCTCAGGATCGTGATTCGCGAGCATCGCGACGGCCAACAGCGCTGCGTTCTGCGCACCCGATTTTCCGATGGCCAGCGTTCCGACGGGAATGCCGCCGGGCATCTGGACGATGGAGAGCAGCGAATCCATGCCACTGAGGGCTTTACTTTCCACCGGCACTCCGAGTACGGGCAGCAGCGTGTTGGCGGCCGTCATACCGGGTAGGTGGGCCGCGCCGCCTGCGCCCGCAATGATTATTTGCAGGCCACGCTCGACGGCGCTGGACGCATATTCCACCATCCACTGAGGAGTGCGATGCGCCGAGACGATCTTGGCTTCATGCGCGACGCCAAAACGATCCAGCATTTCCACGGCATGCCGCATGGTGTCCCAATCGGACTTACTGCCCATGATGACGGCGACCAATGGCTGCTGCATGGCGGACTACTGTCCTCGCGCGAGCGTGTACCCGGCTTGGCCGTCGAAGTTGCGAAGCGTTTCGGTTTTGACGATCTCGACGCACTGATCCGACACGCGGCCGAGCAGGGATTCCCAAGCGCTGGCCTCAATGCCGGCGGTTTCGATGCGCGCGCCCGCCGACTGAATGATGTGCAGGCAGGCATTCATGATTTCAGGACCGATTCCGTCGCCGTGTGCGACCGTGATACGGGATACGTTGGACATGCTTTTGAAAGACTAAAATAGCATGTGCGTTCACAAGAGTGTGAACGCGGCACGCATGCGTGCGTGCGCTACGCGTCCTGAACGATATGGACGGTTCGGGTGGGAAATGGCATCTCGATTTGCGCCTCTTCGAAACGCAGCTTGATTCTGCGATTCATTTCGCGTCCGATCAGCCATTGTTGGCCAGGGAGAGTTTTGAAACGCGCCTTGATGAGGACCGCGAAGTCGCCCAATTGATCGACGCCCATTACCTCTAGCGGCGCGAGGATGGCGGAATGATACGGCACTTCGGTCTGAAGTTGATCCGCAATCGACTTCAACACGTCGATAGCATGATCGGTACTCTCTTTGTAATCCACAGAGAGGTTGAAAACATAGTAGGAGTATTCGCGCGTCAGGTTGGAAAGGCTCTGGATGGCTCCGTTGGCGAAGATATGCACCGCGCCGTCTTCAGAACGGAGCACCGTGGTGCGTAGATTGATCTCCTCCACCAGTCCGCCTTTGCCGTTGATCACAGCCACGTCGTTGACGCGGATCTGATTTTCCATCAGCAGGAACAGGCCGCCTAGGATATCCTTGATCACGCTCTGCGCTCCGAATCCTACTGCGACCCCGATGACTCCCGCGCCCGCCAGAAGTGGGCGGATGTCGAAATTCAATTCCTTCAGGATCATGATCAATGCAATGGTCCACACCAAAAGGAATGCGGCCCTCCGCGTGACACCGGAGACGGTCTGGACCCTCTTCTCGATTTCATACTGGTTTCCACTCCCAGCCTTCAACATCATCTTGACGATGTAGTTGCGCAATCCGCGCGACAGGTGTGCCATGGCCCGCGTCGCGATAAACGCAAAGATGAGGATGAGCGCGATGCGCGCCAGGTTGAAGACTTGCGGCAGGTAGTAATCGAGGTGCAACATTTCGCTGCCGTGGGACATACCTAATTAGGAATACCATGCTGCCCGGCAATTGCTAAACTGGAAGCGATGCCAACAACACCAACCAAGGCGGCGGCCGAATCGACGCCTCCGGTCAGCAAGTGGGCGCCGGCTGTGCTGCTCGGCTGGCTAATACCAGGCGGCGGACACTTCTTGCTGAAACGGACCGGGCGCGGCACGCTCCTGCTGGTGACCGTGCTTTCGATGTTTCTGTTGGGCTTGATGATGCGGGGAGCCATGTTCCAGCCGCAGACCGGCGACATTCTCACGACCATCATCTATTGCGGCGGCTTTCTAGGCGACCTGGCTTCGGGCCTGCTCTATTTGCTGGCCACCTGGCTGGGGTATGCGCAGGCAGATGTGGCCGGCCACGTACACGACTACGGAACCAAGTTTCTGGTGGCTGCCGGGCTCATGAACGTCCTGGCCATGGTGGACGCTTATGAAATCGCAATCGGGAAGAAGGACTGATGCCGAAAATGAATCTTTCCCACTTTGAGGCGGCCGTGCTGTTCGCGCTGTTTGCATCGGTGGTGCTGGGAGTAATCACCAAGCGCACAGATGCGGAGCGACTGCGCTACGGTGTCCGCTGTTTCGTTTACTTCCTGGCCGCGCTGATCGGGTTAGGTTGGCTGATGCATTTCGGGCACGGCTGAGGAAACCCGTTTTTTGGCCGCGAATGAACGCGAATAGAAAACTCGCGTTCATCTGCGGCCAAGAAGCGGTTTAGATGAGTTCGAGAATCACGCTGTACATCGCCGTCGTTCCCGTGTTCGAGTCCGTGACGGTGAGCTGAATCACAAAGTCTCCTTTACTGGGGAAAGTCACCAATATCTGACCCGGCGTGCCGGTTCCCACGAAATTCACGGGCGCCCCTAGGGTGGTCCACGTGAAGGTCAACGGTCCGCTGCCCGTGCTGGTGCTGGCATCCAGCAACAATGGGTTCTGAGCCACCTGGACTACCTTGGTTCCACCAACTAATGTTCCAAGCTGCGGGCTGGTAACGGTGATCGTGACACCGCCGGTCGACCCGGGCGGTACCACCGTGACAGCCGGGAAGGTCACGCTCCCGGTTCCAGCGGCTGAATAGGCGGCCACTGAGCCCGCGATTACTTCGGCGACATTATTGATCGCCGGCGGAGTGGCAGTAGTGTAACCGATCGAGATTGCCGCAGGTGCTCCGGTGAGGTTGCCATACGCTCCACTGGCTGAACTCGTGGAGACGGTACCCACGATCAAAAGGGACGGAGTGGGAGCGCAACTGGTGAGAATCTGGCTGACTTTCACCGTGTTGGTTTGGATGACTCCGGTTTGGAAATTAAAATTGGGCGTTGGCAGCGGCGCTCCGGCGGCCACCAGGAATACCGTGGATGTCACGGTTCCCAGTTGTGAGTTGTAAATGAATATTTCGCGAATTTCTTGCGCGCCGCTCGCAATGCTAGCGAGCTCGTTGGCCGGCAGATTCGGCGTTAGGGTAGTCAAAATATCGGCCAACGTTACGGCGCGTTCGAAGTCCAGAGTGGTCAGACCCGCCGGCGCCGTAGTGCACGTGCTGGGAGTGGTAGGGGTGGTGGGCGAAGTTTGCGCCGCAAGGGGAATAACACCTACGAACGCGAAGAGCAGCGTAGCTGCCGTCAAGGTTGGTTCCATTCGTTTCCAAAGCTTCATCATTATTTCTCCTCTCAATGCTCTAAACAGCACGCTCCTGCTCCCCAAAAAGCAACAGCCGGAGTCGATGCGCCACGGGACCTGAGTCGTCTCGGTACTTCAACGCGCGAGCCGCTGAATCTGTAGGACGCGTATTGAAGCAGATTTGAATCACCCGGCTTCGCACTACGTCAAGTAGATGCAATTAGAGCGCCGCTGTTACATCACAGCGAGTCGGAGCCCGAGGGGGAAGCGATGTTAGAAGTTGTTAGAAGACTCGCGATTGTGAAGCTAATAGCGTTCATTGCGCCGAATTAACGCACTTGCCTTTGCAAGTGGTTTCGGAAATCTGTTGCGTGGGACCCAACGTGTTCGAATCGGATACGGTGGGGCGCCGCACGCTGACGGTTTCCACTACTTTGTTGCCGGGCCGCGGCGTCTGCTCGATAATCTGTTGCTCGAAGAGCTTCATCTTGCCGTCCGAATCCACGGTACCGGGAGCATTGCGGCCGTACAGGTTCACCACGGAATCCTTCGATCCATCGGGATTCGTAACGGTCTTGGCGACGGTCTGCCCGTGGAGCTGCAACTGGCCTTCCGGGCCGATTTCATATTCCGCAGTGTTGTCCGTGGATTGCCCGCCTTGCTCAGTGTGTTGCTTGGTCTGGCGCACCGCGACGCCAAATGCGCCGTTCGTGTCGCGCCGATAGGTGGTGGTTTCCTCGCTGTAACCGTTCCCTTCGTTCACGCGCACCGTATCTTTCTTCTCAACTGTTTCGATGGAGCCATTCAACGGGCGTTGCACCACGGTATTGGTGGTTTCCGTGGAGCCGTTCTTCCGCGTGTCGATAGTTGATTTTTGGACCAGCTGCATGTCGCCATTGACGTCGGCCTGGTAACGCGTGGTCTGGGTGGTGGAGCTGCCATCGGGCCGTTTCTGTTCCTCGACGGTTTCCTTCATCGGCCGGGTTGGGTTGCCCATCGGGTCATATTGATGGATCAGCCTTTCCACCACGCGCCCGGTCGCATCGTCGCGAAGCACGCGTTCCTCAACGCGCTCGACGGGAACCATGCGTCCATTAATGGATTGCATTCGTTCCGTGGTGTCGACGAAGTTTTTGGAACGCGTCTGATCGATCTGTGGTCCATCCACCCTGTTCCCGTTAATGTCGACCGAAGTGGTGGTTCGAACGCTGGAGTCCTGCGCGGAGAGCGACAGAATACATACAACACTGCCTAGAATGAAGCACTTCACAATTCCCAGCCTAACGTCTTTGGCTTATGTGGACAATACGGCGAATACCTTAGGACAGAAACGTCGGCATGAGTGCCGACGCTGCAGGCAAGAGTGCCCGCGCCACGGTTTACTGCAACAACTGGCCCAGCACTGGAACTGGCACGGCGCTTTCTTTGAGCGCGGCGTCGTGGAAGGCCGTGAGATTGAAAGCTGCGCCTTTGCGCTTTTTGTATTCTTCGCGCAGGCCCAGCCAGCCGCGCCATCCGACGAAATAGGTGGGCAACTGGCAGGATGATAGCTCGGCGCGCTGCACTTTTTCAGTGGCTTCTTCCTTTTCTTGGAAGGTGTCGTTGATCATAAGATCCAGTGCCTCCTGCTCGGTCATATTCATGGTCTGGAGCCGGATATCGAGAATGGTATTGGATATCACCCGCAGCAGTTGTTTGAGCAGCGTCATCCTCAGCTCGACACTGTTATTCAAATAGCCCTCATCCGACATCAACTGCTGCGCATAAACAGCCCAGCCTTCCACATACGCGCCGTTGCCGTAGATGTTTCTGAGCAGGCGGCGGGATTTGGGCTCGACGTTGTTGGCGATTTCCAACTGCACGTAGTGACCGGGCATGGCTTCATGGATGGTCAGTTCTTGAAGACCATAGTTGTTATATTCGCGGAGCTTGGATTCGATTTGGTCTTTCGGCCAGTCCGCGGGGATGGGTGTGATCCAGTAGAAGGCACCGAGTTGGGGTTCGAGAGCCGGAGCCTGGTTGAAACCTCCCACCGGATAGCCGCCACGCATGAACTCAGGCGTAGGGATTACCTGTAGATTGGCGCGTCCCGGCAGCGTGACCAGATGTTTCGCGCGCACGAAGTTAGTGGCCTTTTCCAGATCCTTGCGCGCCTCGTCGAAATATGTTTCGGGCGTTGGGTGCTCGCGGGCGATCTTGTCCAGAGCTTCCTTAACGGGTCGGGGCGCGGCCAGTTTGGCCATTTGGCCACGGACATCCTTCAATGCGGTTTCAGCTTCCGCCAGCACCTGATCCGGCGTTTTTCCGGATACGAAGGTGTAGCGGAATTTCTCCTCGTACTTGTCTTTTCCCAGGCGCCATTCGGAGGGTTTGCGGGAAAGTTCGGTGTTCAGAAACTTGTTGAAGGCTCCCAACGAGTCAAGCGCCGATTTCGCCGCGCGGTCGAACTCGGCTTCGAGAGCCGCGGGCACTTTGGCTCGGAGGGTCTTGTCGATCAGCTCGATATTGCCTTCGTTTTCTTTTTGCGCGACGGTGGTCCAGAGTTCGGGCGAATCGACCAACATGCTCCGAGCGTTTTCGACGAAAGCCGGAATCCGGAACAGGCGCTGGATAATGTGCCGGTAGCGGGTCTCGAGCGGTGCGTACTCGAGAACGTAGGGATTGTATAGCGCGTTGCCAATCAGCTCCACATACATGGTGGGGTTGTGGCGAAAGCTTTGGATGCGGCGGAACTCGAGGATCGCGAGGTCGATCTGGTTCTGAATGATCTGGTAATCGGCGCGTTCCTCGGGCGATAGCGTTTCGGGCTTGATCAGCGCCAGGCGGTCGCGAAAACCGAAAAAGAATTGGCGCTGCTCCTGCAATCCGCCTTGGCTGAAGTCATCGAGGCGTTCGTCGAGACGAACGCCGTTGTGCTGGTGATAGCCGGCGGATGTCGCGGATATCGGTGACAGGGCTAGCGATCCGTAGACGAAATCTTCGGTGACCTTGGAGAAGTCCTGTTGCTCGCCGGGCATTTTGCAGCTGAGTAGGAATAGGCAGGCGCTGACCACGGCAATTCCTGCAGCCTGTGGCGCACGCACTCTTGCGTGCTGCATCGACACTCGTGTCGGTGTCTGCCCGACGCCGAGATGAGTCTCGGCGCAGCACGCAAAAGTGCGTGCGCCACGGACCGTCTTCATCACCTTTGGTGAGCCGCAGGCCCATGGGAACTCTTTCATAGTTTCTCCAGATCGTCTGCTTCCCCGAATTTCGAGCCGGCGAGATCCGGGTTGATGTTTCGCAGCAATCCGGTGAGGACGCCTCCGGCGCCAACCTCGATAAATCGCGTGACGCCTTCGGACGCGAGCTTGCGGATGCTTTCCGTCCAGCGGACCGGATTGGGGACTTGCTGATACAGACCTTCGCGCGCTTCCGCGCCCGTGTGGATCAGATTAGCCTGCCAATTGTTCACCAATGGGACGGCGAGGTCGCGAAATTCCGTCGCGTTCAAATCCACGGATAACTTTTCTTGCGCCGGCCGCATCAGGGAGCAGTGAAAAGGAGCGCTGACGGGAAGCAGCACGGCCCGCCGCGCGCCCGCGGCCTTGGCCAGTTCCACCGCTCTTTGAACGGCTGCGGAATGTCCGGCGATGACAATCTGATCCGGCGAATTCAAGTTCGCTGCGCTGACCACTTCACCTTGTGCCGCTTCGGCGAGTATCGAATCCAGCTTGCCTTCGGGCAGCTTGAGCAGCGCTGCCATGGCGCCGATTCCGGCCGGCACGGCCGCTTGCATATATTGGCCGCGCTTGCGAACTAATCGCACCGCGTCGGCGAATTCGAGCGATCCGGCAGCCACCAGCGCCGAATATTCGCCGAGGCTGTGACCTGCGACATAGTCGGGTTTGAGGCCTTGCTGTTCCAGCACGCGAAATGCCGCGATGGAGACGGTGAGCAGAGCGGGTTGAGTATTCTCGGTGAGTTGGAGTGCTTCGGCAGGGCCTTCGAAGCACAGCGTGGATAGTGGAAAGCCAAGCGCGTCGTCAGCTTCCTGGAATGTCTTCAACGCGACCGGGAATCGATCGGCTAGAGTTTTGCCCATGCCGGCATATTGAGAACCCTGGCCGGGGAACAGAAATGCTGTCTTCATCGTTGTGCCAGAAACCAGTGTAGCGGTTTGCATATTTTTTACAATCCTTTCCTGGTTCCTCTGCGTCTTACCTAGTGACGAAAGGAGGAAGCATGGCCTACTCAGCTCATCCTCAACCGACGCAGTTCGAAACGAAGGGTTTTGTGTACTGCCCAATTTGCACGCACACAGTAGAAGGGACAGTTGTCAGCAATGGCAAGACGGCCAAAGTGAAACCGGGGCAGAAATGCTCCCGCTGTTCGGCGTCCCTGGATCCCGGCTACATCATGCGGCTTGACAGGGCAGCGTGACCGGCGGCGTGACGTGCTGTCGTGACGTGCTAATGTAGTTGTACGGAATGAAACGGAAACCGTCGGCTAGTTCGGAACCCGTGATTGACCAGGCGCTGCTCGATCAAGCGAAGCGTGCAATCGCTTCGGACCAGATTTCTCGCGTGGACAAATGCACGGTCTGCGGCGCTGTTTGCGCACCGAACTCCGCGGAAGCGCTGTGTTGGGTGTGCCGCCGTTTGAAGATCAGCGCGTGGCGCGATTCCGATCAGCAAATCGCTCAGGAGTAGCGAGCGCCCGCTCGTAGATAAAAGCTCCAGCAGCGACATCCTCAACTCCCAATCCAATCGATTTGAAAATGGTGACGTGCTTCGGGTCGTAGTGTGGTTGGATGTTCTGAAGCTCCACCACATTGGCCCAGCTATCGGCCAGGATGAGGTCGCCTGCTTCGATTTTCGCTTGTTCGAGAGAATCGACCGCTACTAGAGCTGCCCGCTTCACGAGGTCGGCGGGGAGTTCGCGCCGGTTTGCGACGTTCGATCCCATTGCGTTGACCAACGTTCCGTCCGAGATCCAACTGCTTTCGAGCACCGGATCTTTGGCATTGGTCGCGGTTACGACGATATCGGCGCCGCGGACTGCATCTTCAGCGGAACTCGCGGCCGTGACGGAACGCTCCTCGGCGAATTTCAAGCGCTTTTCTTCGCTGCGGCTCCAAACGCGAACGGTCTGGATGGGACGAACGGCGCGAATGGCATCCAACTGGGTGCGAGCCTGGAATCCGGAGCCGATGATTGCTAGCGTTTCGGCTTTCGGATTGGCCAACAGATCAGTCGCGTAACCACTCGCAGCGCCGGTGCGGATTTGGCCGAGGTAGTTGGCTTCCATCATGGCGAGCGGCTGGGCGGTTTTCGAGTCGTACAAAAAAAAGTAGAAGTGGGCGCCGTAGCGCGGGTTGGTGGAGTAGAACTTGGTCCCGAAGTAGTTGCCCACAGCGCCAGCCATGCTATGCAGCACGGAGCCGGATTCAAGGATCAGGCGGCGGCGCGGTTGGTTTTGAGCGCGGCCAATTTTCAAAGCCTCGAAGGCCATGCGCATCAGGCGGATGGCTTCCGAGATGGGGAGGAGTTCTTGAATGTCGGATTCCGTGAAGTAGAACATAAGATTATTAGCCGCGAATGAACGCAAATACTGCACGCTTCTTATTCGCGTTTATTTGCGTTCATTCGCGGCCTGATTAGGCTTTGACCGGATCGGGGCTCTCTGGATTCAGCCCCAATTCGCTGATGGCGGCCTTCGCCCGCTCTTTGTCGAATTTGCCGTCCCTTGCCAGGCGCGACAACGCCGTTGCCGCGATTGCTTCGGCGCCGTTTTCGAAATGCTTGCGTAGGTGCTCGCGGTTTTCGCTGCGGCCGAAGCCGTCGGTTCCTAGCGATACCAGGCGGCCAGGGAGCCACGGGGCAATCTGATCGGCCACTACTTTCATGTAATCCGTGGACGCAACGATGGGGCCTTCGGCTCCGGCGAGGGCTTGCTGGATATAGGGCGTGCGCTCGGGCTCGGTGGGGTGCAGGCGATTCCAGCGCTCTACTTCCAGGGCGTCCCGGCGCAGCTCGTTATAGCTGGTGACGCTCCAGACATCGGCTTGGACTTGGTATTTTTCAGACAGCATCTTTTGCGCCTTCAAGGCTTCGTTGAGAATCGGTCCGCTGCCGAATAGATGAATCTGGGGTTTGCCGCCTTCCGCCGGTTTGTAGCGATAGATGCCACGCAAGATTCCTTCGTTGGATCCCGCGGGCATCGGAGGCTGGGCGTAGTTTTCGTTGTAAATGGTCAGATAATAGAAGCGATCTTCCATCTGCTGGTACATGCGGCGGATGCCGTCCTGCACGATCACCGCGATCTCATACGCGTAGGCAGGATCGTAACTGTGGCAGGTGGGGACCGTGCTCGAAAGCACCAGACTGTGTCCATCCTGATGCTGCAGTCCTTCACCGGAGAGAGTGGTGCGGCCAGCGGTTCCACCCATGAGGAAGCCTTTGCCGCGGGAGTCGGCGAAGGCCCAGATCAGATCGCCGATGCGCTGGAATCCGAACATCGAATAGTAAATGAAAAACGGAATCATCGGCACGCCGTATGTTGCGTAGGATGTCCCGGCGGCGGTAAACGACGCCATGGAGCCGGCTTCCGTGATTCCTTCTTCCAGAATCTGGCCGTTTTTGGCTTCTTTGTAGAACAGGAAAATGTCACTGTCCACCGGCTTGTAGAGCTGGCCCCGGCTGGCGTAGATTCCGTACTGCCGGAACAGGGACTCCATGCCGAAGGTGCGCGCTTCATCGGGAATGATCGGAACTATCAACTTTCCGATGGCCTGATCCTTCAACAGCAGCGTGAGCACGCGAACGAAGGCCATGGTGGTGGAGACTTCCCTGCCCTGCGAACCGGCCAGAGATTCGGCGAACAGGTCCACGGGTGGCACCTGAATCTCGATTTTCGGAACCACACGCGCCGGCAAACTTCCGCCCATGGCGTCGCGGCGCTCGCGAGCGTAGCGCAGTTCGGCGCTGTCCTCCGGCGGCCGGTAAAACGAAGTGGTGTGGACTGTTTCTTCCGGAATAGGAATGTCGAAGCGCTTGCGGAAGTACGCCATCTCGTCTTCGTTGAGCTTCTTTTGCTGATGGGTAACGTTGCGGCCTTCGCCGGCTTCGCCGAGTCCATAACCCTTGATGGTTTTGGCTAGGATCACCGTGGGTGATCCGGTGTGCTCAACGGCGCGCTTGTAGGCGTTGTAAACTTTTTGCGGATCGTGACCGCCGCGGCGCAGGGCGAAGACTTCTTCGTCGGTCATGTGTTCCACCAGCTTTAACAGCTCGGGATACTTGCCGAAGAATTCTTTTCGGACGAAGGCGCCGTCCTTGGCTTTGAAGCTTTGATACTCGCCGTCCAGCGCCTCGCCCATGCGCTTGATTAGCAGGCCGGTCGTATCGCGAGCGAGCA
>JBEKJJ010000137.1:0-18884 GCA_050011295.1 Bryobacteraceae bacterium | reverse complement strand
GACGACCAGACGCCGCCGCCGGAGGGTCCCCAGAGCGGTTTCCCAAGTTTGTTCTTTTGGCCGTTCAGACGCGGCTCGTCGGCGATGGTATAGGTCTTCCAGATTTGGCGGCCGGTCTTCGCATCCAACGCCACCACGCTTCCGCGGCCCTTGCAGCATTCGATAACGGGGTCGGCTGCGGTCCATTCATCATGCGAGGCTACGGGGACGTACAGCTTTCCGTCGTATAGTTTGGGACTCCCTGTTATACGGGCGCCGGCATAATCGTCCACATGGGTCTTCCAGAGTTGTGTGCCGCTCGATGCATCCAGGGCATATACGTTGGCCTGCAAATCGCCGAAATAAGCGATTGGCCCAGGACCGATGGAGATGGCCGTCCGCACGCCGGCTCCGGCATCGAACGACCAGTACGTGCAACCCGTTGACGCATCCAGAGAATACACTTTGCCGCCGGCGCTGCCCACGTAGAGTTTTCCCTGAACGATGGAGGGCTGCGAGAACGCCACGAAATCGCCGGGAAAGCCGAAGGCCCATTTGAGCTTGAGCTTGCCGACTTGGCTCGAGGCTAAGCCGGCCGCATCCGCCGATTGGAAGCGGCTGTTTTCCGGATCGGAACTCCAGCCATTCCACTCGCCGCTGATGGGTTTCGCGGGCGCATTCGCGGCGCACATTCCCTGGGTTGAGGCGGCTGTCTCGAATTTCTTGGCGGTAACAAACTCGGCCACCGCGTGGCGTTCCGCGAGGCTGAGGTCGGACCCTTGAAAGCGCATGGCGCCGCTCACCAGCGCTCGATTCACGGTTTCGGCGGAGAATGCCTTGAGGGCATCGCGAGTGGGGATGCGTGGGAGTCCCGCGTCGTGACAACTGGCGCAATGGGTTTTGTAGATGGCGCTACCTTCGGGTGCGGCGGCTGGGAGCAGGCAGGGAAGGGCGAATAGCGCGACGGGGAGCTTCAAGCTTCGCATTGGTCTATCATAGAACGGTTCTTCGGTTCTTCGGTTCTTCGGTTCTTCCGTTATTCAGTTATTGGGTCGTGTCGGGCTTTCGGAGGGGTGCGGCCTGCTCTACCAGGAGGAAACGTTCGACACCGCGGGCGTGGTGGATGCGCACCTCGCGCTGGTTGAATGCTTCAAGTTCGGCTTTTGAAAAAACGAAGCCATCCTGGGCGGGATCGTAAGGAATTCCTTTGCGTTCATGGAGTTTGAAGATGGTGGAAGCGTCCCTGAGGTCGCGGTTTTCGCGCTCGCGGCGTTCGAGCTGGATCGCGTGGAGGTGTTCGAGGGTTTTGTGGAACTGGCGGGAGAGACGCTGGCCGTGGAGGCCTAGCGTCGCAAGCGCCGCGACGGCCGGGGCTGGGGATTGGGGACTGGGGGCTGGGGATTGGGCGCGCGAGAGGAGATCGGCCTCGAGGAGGGGAACACGATTCAGGCGCCAGGCGGTGTCCGCGAGTTCGTGGACTAGCTGGGTTTCGGTTGGCGTGGCGGGGCGGTATTCATCGAGAAACTGGCGGTGGTGTTGCTGGTACGCGGCTGGATCTTCGGAGGGGAGGACGGCGGTGCGGCAGGTCAAGCCGTGAGTGAGAGCGTTGAGCGCCGAACGCTGTTTGCCGGCTTCGGTTCGGGGGCCGGTGGAGTGTTGAGCATTCGCGCGATTGATTGCGGCGCGGTTGACGGGGTCGCAGGGGGATGGAGCGGTTGCGGTTGAGGCCATATGTGTGTCACCTGGACTTGGGATAGCACGGGGTTGGGTGTGAATTGACGGTGCGCGCGCGCAGGTTGTTGATGGGATGGGGAAGATATGGGGTTGAAGGTGCGTGATCCGCGGGCCGTGTCAATCCTTCTTGCGAGTCTCGGCTTCTTTCTCGGCGCGGAGTTTCCTGCCCTAGGGGTGCTCAGTTCGCGGGTCAGTTCGCGAGTGGGGGTCCGCCGGGCAGAACGATGGTGGTCGATCCCGCCGGATAGGGCCGCCGCGTGGCCGTGAATTTCGCGGTGAGGTACTCGCCCATGTAGAGCGTACCGGAGAAGGCGTCGAGGGAACCTGTACCTGCGAAGATGAACGGTACCGAATCTCCGCTGCCGCGCTCGGCGCCGTTGCTGCGAAATTTTATCTGGGCGGCTTCGATGGTGCCTTGCACGTCGCGCAGGGAGAAGTCGCTCTTGTGCGAGCCGCTAATATGGGCGCCGTCCTGCTGCAAGAACAAGACGTGCCGACTCTTGCTGCTGAAGAATTCGACGTCGACGTCCCAGCGTCCGCTGAGATTCATTGCCGGTGCAGCCGGCTCAGGACGCGGACTGCGCTTTCTCGATAGCACCTCGTAGATGCGGTCAGCCACCACCTTATCGTCGCCCGGCTGCATCATCCAGGCGGTTACGGAAAGCGAGGTCTTCCCGTTGTCAGGCTCGCCCCTGTTCTGGCTGAAGCTTCCTCCCGCGAGCGCGATCCTGGGCTTGGTACGGGCCAGCTCTTCGGCTACTTCCTCGCCGATAACATGCAGCTTAGCCGAATCCCAACTCACTACCAGCGTCGGGCTGTGATTCGAAAGCCCCGTTGGCTCGCGAACCGATGTCTCAATGCCGTCGATGGTTGATACGCGCTTCGAGATGGTGTCCAGATAGGACAGCCACTTCTTCCACTCGGCATCGTGATCGCGCTTTACCCACGCTTCCACGGCCGCGAGAAGACCCAGCATTTCCTCGCGCCCGACCTTGTTATCGCGGCCCGGCCCATGATGGGGTGAGCTGGCCTGCCAGGCCGACATCAGAATATCTTTGCGCCCCAGCAGCAGTCCCGAGCACTGCGGACCGCGGATGGCCTTACCTCCGCTATAAGCCACAATGGTTGCGCCGCGCTGGAGGTGCACGTTGGGAATGGTTAGATTCTCGGCAGCCGCGTCCACAAGAACGGGAATGTCTCTCGGCTTGGCCAGCTTGGCCACGTTCTCGAGCGAAAGGGGACCCGAAACTGAGGGGCCGCCGGCAGTCAGGTAGACCATTGCGGTGCGAGGGCTGAGCGCATCGGCGAGTTCTTCCGCCGTGTCCACAACGATGATTTTGACGCCGATATTGCGCACCGCGTGATCGTAGACACTGCGCGAACTACGCGGAATGACTACTTCGGTTTTGTCGAAGCCGGTGAGATCGGGAATACGGATCAGCTTCTCAGGATTTCCTCCCGCGACACAGGCAGCGGTGACGTGTTTCAGCCCGGCGGCGCATCCGGCCGAGACCATCCCCCACTCGGCGCCGGTCAACTCGGCCAGGCGCCGTCCGACGCCTTCGGCGAGTTCGTCGTACTGCACGAAATACCGCGCCGCGTATTCCATCGCCGCGCGGGTCTCAGGGGTTTCGACAGATGCGCCGATGATGGTGAACGTCCCGCGGCAATTGATAACCGGCTCCACACCGATGGATTGGTAAATCTCGGGTCCCGGTGTGAGCGGGCCGCTGGTGGCGCCCTTGGCCGCCGAGGCGCCCAACAGCACGGGCCATAGCAGCGCATTTCCAATTTGGAAGAGCTCGCGGCGGGTTGCCCCGTCTGACTCTTTCTTCGGGGATGCTACAGATTCCTCGTTATCCATGATCCTCCACAGGCTCGCGGGAAGTCCCGCGCCAAAAGAGAATGTATCACGGCTGACCAATGGGTCGTGGGTCAGCTTTGCCCTCAATCAACTGTGGCGTTTGCTCTCCAATTTTGCCGGAATAGATGATGAATTTGAATGGGTCGGTATTCTGGTTCTTCTCCATGAGCTTGAGGTAGACCAGCCGTTTGGCTTGAGCTACGGAGGCGCTACCTTGAAATCTGTTTCCGGACGATTGAAGCAGCGAAGCTGCGAGCTCGTATTTGCCGTCGCGGGCTAAGCTCTCCACGGTCCTAACCAGTTGCCTTTCCGACACACCGAGGTAGTCGATCAAAAGTTCTGCGCGGTCGGCGCTGGTGAGATGATCCAGCCCCTCGAAGTCAGCTTGCCAATAGCCAACGTTCTGGCTGTAAAGCCGGTCGATCACGTGCTCGCGCAGGATCAGATATGGCATATAAACGTCCGTTGGGTCGTTGAGCAGGCCCGGGGGAATCAGATTTGCATCGTGAATCGCTCCGCGCTCATCACCGCGGCGCGTCGCGATCAAGACCTGCTCGCGCAGCCAAACCAAATCGGTCTTGAGCTCGGCGAGCATGGAGGAAGAAGCGAAATTCCGAGTGAGCGGCTCGTGGCCGTGTAACAGGTACCGGGGATGTTTTTCAACGACTACATCGATCGAATCCAGCAGGCCCTGAAAATCCCCCTCCTGTACAAAAGGCGCCCCGAGATACGGCATGATGAAATCGCCCACAAACAGAACGCCCTGATCCGGCAAGTGGATGAACATGGCATCGTGAGTTTCTCCCCCTTGCACCGGAATGAGCTGGATTCGAGTTCCCCCGATCTTCAGCTCAGTGCGGCGGTCGATTGTGACGTCCGGCTTGAAGCTGCGCAGGTTGTCCAGGCTGAAGCTCTCGCCAAAGAATTGTTTATCGAAAATCCCCGGCGCATTCACTTCACCAGCAATCTCCTGCTGATAATTGCTCCGGGCATAGAAACGCGGGTGCGGATTCAAGGCCTGAAAATAGGAGTGGCCGCCCACGTGGTCCCAGTGAGCATGGGTGATGAAGATGGTGGTGAGTTTAGGCAAACCCGGGGCAAAGGCACGCAACGCTTCGTACGCGATTTTGGCAGAGTCCGGCCGCGTGCCGGCGTCTATTCCGAACAGCTCTCGCCCGTCGTTCGAGACCACGAAATAGTATTCGGTGAACTCGAAACCCGAAAGCGCGTACACGCGCCCGGGCACGATCTCAGTGATGCGCCGCGGAGAGAAAGCGTGTCCCATCGCAACATCCTCCGAGAAGGGAGTGATCAATGTGATGGGCCTGTCAAAGTCCTTGTAGCCGCTTCGCCCCAGGTAGTCTTGCGCCTTGCGTCGATCTCCGCCGGCGAGAGCCAGCTTTCCCAAGTGGTAGTACACTTCGCGAAGCCAGCCCGCGTGAGGCGCTTTGTCCCGGTTCTCTACACACCACTTGAGCTCAGCTTCGGCTGCGCTCCTCTGGCCGAAAATGCCGGGAAGCTCCGCATGTACGACTCCCGCGATCCAGTTCACAACGAAAATATTCCCTCCCGATGCTCGTTTCGCCTGTTCCAGGATCGCAAGCGTGTCTTTCACGTAACCGAACCGGCCGAGCAACGGGACTGACGCTGCGTTCTGGGCTCGTAATAACCCGATAGCGCTCAGATATAGAGCCTTTTGAGTTTCCGTCAAGCGAGGCCCGAACTCTTTCAACCGCGCCGAGAAGAACTCCGCACCTTCGCCCTGAAGGTTCGCGTTCGAGTACTGCCCCATGAGCAGAAACAACAGTTGTGGATCTCGCGGTGGCGCAACTTTGTTTACTGCTTCCAAATATTCCAGCTCCGGGCGATGAGATCTGGCCACCACATTACTCCCGGCGACGGCGCCCGTGGGGGTTCCTCCCAGTTTGGCTAGCAGAATAGCGAGCACGAGCAGCACAGCAGACGAAAAGAGAACGATTCGCATACGAGGATTCCTTTCCGGGAGGTTCAGTTTACTGATCACGGTAGATAGATGCATATACATCTATCATGGATGCGAGGATTTACGCCTCGGCGGCCGCTTCCGTCATTCGGGATACTGTTTCTTTCATCTTCTTCCAGGCCACATCTCCCAACGCTTTTCGCAGTCTCTTCTCGGCGAGCTCCCAATATGGTTGAGCTTCCCGCATTTGTCTTTCGCCCGCCTTGGTGAGACTAAACAGGCGCTGGCGCCTGTCCTTTCCAGTCTTGACCTGGACCCAGCCTCGCTTCCGCAGTAGCGCCAACGTTCGGGTGAGCGTTGTACTGTCCATGGCGAAACCTGCGCTCAGCCGTTTTTGGTTGGCCCCTCCCGTAATGGCCAGCGCGGTGAGCAGGCCGAATTGGGTGATCTCGATTCCTCCCTTTTTGAGCTCCTCGTCATAAATCCGCGTGACGATCCGAGTGACGCGCCGCAGGTTCTGACAAGCGCAGGGTAGGTCAAAGAGTGCTGGAGTCACTGTTCCGAAGTTTTCCGTTGTCATATTAGATGTAAATACATCTTACGCGCTTGCGCGTCAAGTGAGGGCGCGAGGGCGATCTGAAAACTCGCGATGGCAGCGAGATGGGAGGATTCGGAGTGCTCTTAATCCATGATGCCGTGGATACGCAGATTTACCAACTGATCCACGGTGAGATTCTTAATTCCACGGGATTGCACCTTCCGGATATAATCTGGCGTGACTCCGTGGATACGCATGGAGACAAGTTGATCCAGCGTCGGGTTGAAGCCTAGACTTCTCACCTGTTTGACATACTCGGAGGTTGCGCCGTGAATGCGTAGCGAAACCAGATCGTCAGCGCTCGGGTTATAGCCCATGCCCTTCAGGTCGCGAACGAATTCCGGGCCCACGTCGTGGATGCGCATGGAAACAAATTGATCCAACGTGGGGTTGAAGCCTAGGCTCTTCATCTGCTTGACATATTCGGAGGTTGCGCCGTGAATGCGCAGCGAAACCAGGTCGTCAGCGCTTGGATTATAGCCCAAGCCCTTGAGGTCGCGAACGAATTCGACGCTCACGTCGTGGATGCGCATCGAAACCAGGTGATCGGCCGTCAACTCGCGCAGACCGAGATTCTTGAGCTCGCGGATATAGTCGATGGTCACGTTGTGGATACTCATCGAGATCAACTCGTCGGATGAGCCGGGTGCAGCGCCGAGCGAGCGGAGATCGCGCACGTATGCGGTCTTCATGTCATGCACGGCCATCGAGAACACGGTTTCCCCCGACAGGCCGTTATAGCCGAGCGAGCGCATCTCGGATACGAACTTCGCATTCGGCGAAAAGGTGAAGGCCCCGGCGCCGTTACCCGAACGGAAATAGCCTTCGCAGCCGAGGGTTCCCGCTTCGCGCGCGATCTCAAAGTGCACGGTCCCGCCGGACGGCGATTCCATCTGCTGCCCGGAGAGGCCGCGAAGTTGGTCTAGCGGAAGCGCCGAGCTACTGGTCATCTGAGAGTGGTCGGAAGAGCGATGCAGCGTGAGTTGGACCTTACCGCCGGCCGGTGCTTGATCTGTCTGGGATTGATCGATGATCCACTGGCCGGTGATGGTCTCGTCCGAGGGAACAGCGTAGGCAAGCGTGAGCGCACTGAGAGCGAGCAGAGTGATGCGAGTCATAATTTCGTCCTTTGAATTAGTCTAGAATTCCGTACTGTTTCAGCTTGATCAATTTGTCCAGGCTTAGATCCTTGAAGCCGTGCTTCTGGGCTTTGCGCACGAAGTCTGCGTCTACGCCGTGGATGCACATCTCGATCACATTGTCGGCGGTGAGGTTCGGATAGCCCAGCGCGCCAATTTGCTTCACATTGTCAGGCGTGGCGCCATGGATCTGGAGCGACACCAGCTTTTCGAAACTCAATTCGCGAACGCCGGCTTGTTTGAATTGCTCCGCGATTTCGGGAGTTAGATCATGGATCTTGAAGGAGATGAGCTGCTCGAAAGCCGGCGTACCGAAGCCCGCGGATTTCATTTGGCGTGTGAACTCGGGCGTTAAATCGTGGATGTACATGCTTACGATCTCGTCGGGCGTCAGTTTGTATCCCAGCTTCTGCATTTCCACAATTTCGGCAGGCTGGGCTCCGTGAATCGCAAAGCTGACGATCTCATCTACCTTTAACTTCAGTCCCGCGGCCAACAGCTCGCGGACATAGTCTGTGGTGACGCCATGAATTTTAAGGGAGATGAGTTGGTCGACGGACAGATCTTTGTAGCCGAGAGCTGCGATGCCGCCGGCAAAACTTTTGTCCGAGGACGACTCAGGGGTTTGCGCGGCCTGCGCGGCGGGATGAGCCATCGCGACCAGCTGGGCCTTGGGGGTCTGAATCACCGGCAGCTCGGAACGCTGCTGATACAAGGCATTGACCAGATGCACGCTTTGCGCGGCATGGCCCGGATGCAACCGCACAGGCACGCGCGATGTAGCCCAAATAGAAACAACGCACAAAACGATGGCGACTCCGGTGACCCAATCGGGATGGATCGCGGCGCGTGAAGATGTGGAATCGCCGCGAGGATCGAGGAGGCGGCGAACGCGCTGGAGCAACGATCCGGAGTTGGCGGCCATCGCCAGGCGCGGAGTCGCGATACGGATCTTCTCCAGCTCCGTAAGTGCGCGCGCGTAATCCAAGGCGTCGCCCGAAACCGCAACAGCCAGATCGTCACAGCAATTCTCCCGCTCCGCCCGCATTTGGCGGCCAACCCACCATACCGCCGGATGGTAGAACAACAGAGTTTCTATTGCGGTTTGAAGCAGGTTGACCAGATAATCGTGACGGCGGATGTGGGCCAGCTCATGGGCCAGCAGCGCTTCAATCTGGCTGGGCGCGAGACCGGAGATAACACTCGCGGGCAACAATACCACAGGGCGAATCCAGCCGATAACCGCGGGAGTATCCGCAATGGCGGATTCCCAGAGGCGGACCTTCCGCGAGATAGCCAGGCGCTTTACGAGCCGAGCCATGCTCTCCTGCCAGAACGCCTCCGCAAGCCGGACATGGCTGCGCTTCCAAGTTTGTGTTACCAAGAATCCGCCGAGCGAACGGATTGAGAGCGCCGTAACTCCCGCGATCCAGATGTAAACCAGGAACGGGAAATAGTCCGGCATGCGGTCGCGCCAGGATGATGTCTCAGCCGCTCGCTGAGCGACCTTGCCGGCCGCCGGGGCGATGGAACTCTGGGAAACTGGCGGGTGCGGCGGCGTTGGCACGCCGCCTGAGCCCAGGTACACGAATGTAGCGCCGGCCGAAGCCAGCATCAGCAGCATGGCGGCCATCGCCGCCACGTATCGCGCCTGCGCGCTGCTTTTGCGAAGAGCGTGACGCGCGGCAGCCAGCAACGCCGCGATGCCTGCTCCCTGCCACACAAAATGCAATAGCGTCCATCCAACAGTATTTGTGAGATTCATTTTGTGCCTCGCTCGTAGTCGTCTAGAAGTTTGCGTATATCTTCCAGCTCCTGCGGTGTCGTTCTTTTGTTCGAAAGGGCCCTCATGACCAGCTCACTGGCCGAACCGTCGAATGCGCGGCCCACCAAGTCTCCCACCAGCTGCCGTTGCGTCTCCTCTTTCGGAACGCTGGCCTGGTACACATGCGCACGCTGAAACTCGACCTCATTGCGGCGAACCAGCGCTTTTTCGACCATGATCTGCGTGAGTTTCAAGACGGTGGTGTACCCGGCCGGTTTGGTTTGGTTCAAAATGCCGTGGATCTCGCGCACTGTGGAAGGACCACGGTCCCACAAGACCCGCAGGATTTCGAGTTCCGCATCCGTGGGCCGATTGGAAGATCTCCGCATGGCAGAATCTTACTACGAAATTATTCGTAGCGTCAACGAAATTCTTCGTAGTCCAAATTCGGCCGGATGGCCGCCGATCATTACGGGTTCACGAAACGCTGCAGCGCCTCGAGCACCGCGGGAAGCGTTGACCACCCCGCGCCATACACAGTAACCGGATCGTTGTATCCTTTGAGGTTGACGACGCGCCTTTGGAAGAGCGGCCTCGCGTCCATGCAACTCGCGAGGAATTCGTAAGCGCCTTGACCGAGCGCGAGATCGCAGGCGATCTCCTTGGTTGCCGACTCCAGGCGAAACGTCATATTCACCACATCGCCCAATGCGGTGTAATCGGAGGAAGCGATGCTGCCGGCGTTTCCAACGGACGCCCAGCCACTGTTGATGCCGGCGCCGATCCGAATGGGCGCGCCGAGTTCGAATTGCCCCTGCAGGCGGCCGGCTATGCGAGCCAGGCTTGACAGGCCATCAAAAACCGCGGCCAACTCGTGCGGTTCCGGAGCGGACTCCTTGTGCAGCCACAAAGCCATTACCGCATCGCCGATATATTTCTGGGCCCAAGCCCCGCGCTCCTGCAGCGCCAGCCCGGCCTCACGGAAGAGAGTCCCAGTAACTTCCGCCAACTTCGACGCTTCCACCCGTTGCGCCAGCCCCGTGAAATCGCGGATGTCGACTACCAGCACCGTGATGAGTGACAGCGCAAAAACGACATTCGTAGACGGTTGTCTCTCGACCGAATCCGCTGAGGAATGTTGATCGACAGTCTCTTGATGAAAAGTGAATTCGTAGTTGCCGATCCGGATCTGATCTCCCGGACGGAGAATCATGGGCGTTGCTAGGCGCGCTCCGTTGACGAGAGTCCCATTTCTGCTGCCGCAATCGGTTATATAGAACAGGCCCCCGTCGGAGTACTGCAACATGGCGTGATTGCGGGAGACCGGATCCCCGCTGAGCACGACATGATTCTTGGAGCTGCGGCCGATTCGCAGGATGCGGTCGCCCGCCACAGGGAATCGGCGGATTTGTCCGTCGATCTCGACTTCAAGATAAGCCGCGGGAACGTCACTCATGGGCCGTAGATCTGTTGTGCGCGCACTCCGCTTTGCCGCGTTCGCACTTGTGTGCAGGCACGGCAGGCAGATTGGTAAATACGCCCAAGCTACAGGCCAAGCGTTTGCCCGCCCGCCAGAACACCATTATCTGTTCTTCCGATGCACGCCGTCTCATACTTCAAATCGTAGCCGCGTTCCGGTGCTCGCATTCCGGTGCTCGCGTTCCGGTGGTTACCGCCGCGTATCCGCGATTGTACCAGAGGACGTCCGGAAGTTTATCTCGCGAATTGGAAGTGCTATGATACACAGCAAATCCTAGCAGTGAAGCCACTCTGATGTCCGACGGAAGCGACAACCCAAATGCACAGTTTCTGGAACGCAAACTAGCGACAATTCTTTCGGCTGATGTTGCCGAGTTCAGCCGTCTGATGGGCGAGGATGAAGAAGGGACCCTACGGATATTTCGAGGTCACAAGCAAGTATTTGAGTCCTTAGTGGCGATGCACCGCGGACGCGTTTTCAACACCGCCGGCGACGCGATCCTGGCGGAGTTCGGCAGCGCGGTGGAAGCGGTGCGGTGCGCGGCCGACATTCAGGCCGCGTTGCGAACGCGCAACGATCAATTGCCTCCCTCCCGTCAGGTGAAATTCCGAATCGGCATTAACCTGGGTGACGTCATGGTGCATGGCGGGGACCTGCTGGGGGATGGCATCAACGTGGCCGCGCGGTTGCAGACGGCCGCGGAGCCTGGCGGGATCTGTATTTCGGGAAGCGTTCACGACCAGATCCGCAACAAACTATCGCTCTCGTTCCAGTCGCTCGGTGAAATGAATTTCAAAAACATCCAGCAACCGGTACGGACTTTCTCCATCCGGGAAGGCGATGACCGCGGAGCGCTGCCCTCTGTGAAGCCGCGTGGCACCAAGATCAGTCCGGTGCAATGGATCGTTGCCGGGCTGCTGCTACTGGCAGGCGTGGGGTATTGGACGTATGCGGTGAAGGAGCGGATCAAAGCAGATCGTGCCCGCACCATCGCTACTGATGCGCCGCTAAGAACTACAGCGCCGCCCGAGGCAGCCCGTCCGGCGACCGAGCAGGCCCAGACCGCGGAGCCTCCCCAGCAACCCAAGCCACAGACGCTCACGCCACACGCGGCCACACAACGCAGCGCCGGTGCTGCAGCCGTGACATCCGCCGGCGGCGGAGGCCGGTATGATGGCGAGTACTCCGGGCAAATCTGTTACGGCGAAACCAAGAAGGAACCCCAGCGGTGCTATCAGGCCAAGGGAACGATTACCGGCAGCAAGATAGCCAGCACATGGATTATGGGCCGCGAGAAGAAGGTCAATATGTTCCTGGATGGACAGGTTGCCAAGTCCGGGGACCTCAGTATCGAGATTGAGATGCGCAGCGCAGCCGACGGATCCCGGCTGGCTAGGATCGATCTCACTGGGACACTTCGCGGCGGCCTGATCAACGCCAGCGGCAGCTTTGTGAAGGGGCGCCCGGCAACATTGAATTGGCACAAACATTGAATTGGCACAAACATTGAATTGGCACAAACATTGAATTGGCACAAAATCACCGACACGCCGCACTGACCGAAGCTTGAGGGAACTCATCCCAGCGGGCGCTGGGAGAATTCGATTCCACACTCGTTAAGAAATTTCTTGGGGCTCTCGCCTCCCACCATGACAAACAAGAAGTTGTTATCGATTTCTTGATCACCGAGGGGCGTCTTGACCACTACAGAGCGCTCGCGAACCTCGACCAGCGAGGACTCGAAAAATGCTGTTACGCGGCCCTCATCCATGAACTTTTTGATCTTCTTCTGATTACGCGGCTTGGCTTGAGCGAAGGCGTCCGTGCGGTGAACCAGCCACACCCGGTTTTCGAGGTCGGGCCGGGCCAAGCCGCAGGCCGCTTCGATGCCGCTGTCGCCTCCGCCCACGATGCAAATGGCCGTGCCGCGATACGCGTCAGCGTCCATCAGATTATAGGCAACTTTCGCGGAGTCCTCCCCTGGCGCTCCGAGCTTGCGAGGGCTGCCACGCTTCCCGATGGCCATCACCACACGCGCCCCTTTATATTCGCCTTTGGTCGAATGCACTACGAAGTGGCCGGAATTCTGAACTACGCGTATCACTTTTTCTTCTTCATGGACCACGAGTCCTGTGGACGCAATGATCTCCTGCCATCGCTCCAGCAGAGACTCCTTCGAGCTGTCTTCCATCCATAGCGGCCCGTAAACCGGGATCATCACTGGTTCGGCCATGACAAACTTCTGGCGGGGATAGTTCCGAATGGTGTTGGCCTGAGTGCCCTGTTCGAGGACCAGAACTTTCAGGCCTTCGCTAATGGCGGCCAAGGCTGTGCTGGTACCGGCGGGCCCGGCTCCCACCACGATCACGTCGTAGTGCTCTCCGGGCTGGGGCCGGTTCTTCAGGATCGACTCAACAACTTGCTTCCCTTGATTGATGGCGACCTTGATCAACGCCTTCCCGGTGATTTCCCCGGCCAAATACAAGCCCGGGACGTTGGTCTCCAGGTTTGCATCATACATTGGCAGCTCCACAGTTTGCATGGCGCCGCCCGACACCAGCACGATGGCTTCGGTCGGGCATTCGGCGGCGCAAGCTGCGTAACCGGTGCAATCTCCGAGGCGCGCTGCGATGGCTTTTTCATTGACGATTTCCAGCACGTTAAAGGGGCAGACGTGCACGCAGGTACCGCAGCCCACGCACAAATCCAGGTCGATCCGCGGGCGAAGGTTTCCGCCGGGTGTCTGATTATCGGTCGGCTTCGGCTCGGCGGCGCTGGGCGCTGCGGCGCTCGGTGCGGCGGGGGCCATCGTCAGAACCGGCGCCGCAGCTGCCGGGATGGGTGTTGAGCCGAGTCTCTGCTGAACCTCTCTACGGAGCCGCCTCTGGTTGAAACTAAGACCGCCCGCCGCGGCGACAATGACGAACAGAGGAACCACGGCCAGCGCGCCGAGGAATACCAGTAGACCGCTCGGAGCGCTTTGCGCCGGCTTCGAGTGGGTCCCTGCGGAGTCCGGGAAGCGGAGCACGCCTAAGACTTCCGCCTTTTGGGTGGGGTGCTCTAAATGACAGCTATAACAACGTTCCCGAAGTGTCGCTTCCGGCCCGAAACCATGGCAACCCAGGCACCGCATCCGGATGACTTTCAGCTCTTCGGTGCGAATGGCGGGCTGCTTGGGGTTTACATCCAAAAGACTCGGATCCCCGCTGGTATGGCAGGCCGCGCAAGCCGCCTTCAGATTGGCATGCTTGTCGTGCATCGCGTCGCCGGCTTCAAAATGCGCCGCTAACGCGACCGCGGGCGGGACCTTCAGACCGGGCTCCGGCGGGCCTTGCCGGGCCAGCAGACGCTGCTCCGCCGCGTGAACCGTAACATGGCAACCCGCCGCCTGACATCCGCTGCCTACATCGCGCGCGATATCGAACTTCGCTCCGTGATGCTCGGTGTGGCAATCCGCACAACCAACTTTTTTCTGCTGGTGGATCGCCGTGGCTAGCTTCCCCGCATGACAGGCCTGGCAACTAGAATCCGGCACGCGCGCGAAGCCGGAGTGACACGATTCGCAGCCGAACGCGGCATGGGCTTCCGTCAGGGGCCCTGGACTATACTCCGAATTCCATTTCGCCGCGAACGCCGCCGCGGCCCAGCCCAGAACCGCCACAAGCGTTATCACAAGCATTGCCGACCGGAACCGGTTGGGCAGAATATCGGAGGTAGGCACCCAAATGGGAGCCTTGGCCCGCATCCAGTGAGGCAGTGCGGAAATGCCCGTGGATGGTTTAGCCTTTCCTCCGTCGGCGCGGGGCGGCGGAGCAACCGCGCTACGGTAGTTCGCTGGTAGATTCTCGGGCAGCGGCTGCGCTTCCAGCGTGGGGTCCTGAATCGAAAGAACGCACATCTCGTCGCTGAGCCAAATCGAAATCTCGAACGGACGGATGGTAACAACGTCGCCCTGACGAAGCTGCTGGTTCACCACGCGTTGACCATTGACGTAAACTCCCGCGTCGCTGGATTCGTCGGTGATCCAGACGCCATCCGCGTGGTGCTCCAGTTGGGCATGCACGGCGGCT
This sequence comes from Bryobacteraceae bacterium, assembly GCA_050011295.1. Taxonomy (GTDB): domain Bacteria; phylum Acidobacteriota; class Terriglobia; order Bryobacterales; family Bryobacteraceae; genus Palsa-89. The sequence goes on along the minus strand of JBEKJJ010000137.1, from coordinate 4,313 downwards.
ACCGCCGGATCGTTTAACTGAATGGGGCAGATGCTTTTCCGGCCCACCAGAACAGTCTCCTGCTCGACCAACTGCACGGAGCCTTCTACATCCTTGCGTTCGGCGACAAAGCGGAACGGGATGCGGTCGGTCACGGCCACCTCCCGCACCTGCATCCGGTTGGAGCCGACGGAGATGTCATCGCCGGGACGGAGCGTCGCCACCGTGGCGCGGACGCTGTTGACGAAGGTCCCATTGGTGGACTTGTTGTCGACGAGAACGTAATCCTCGCCGCGCCGCTCGATGCAAAAATGCAGGCGGCTTATTTCGTCCCCCAACAGCACAAAGTCGCAAGTGGACTGGCGCCCGAACCAGGCTTTTTCAAAGGTCAGACGGATGGCCTTGCCTCGCTGGCCGCCTTCGGTAAAGTTAAGTTCGAGCATTGACGTTAAGCCTCAGTAATAAAGCTCGGTGAAAATGTGCACGGCCGCAAGAGCGAACATGCCTCCGGTGCTCACCACGTGCAAGGTCAGCCAGCCGCGCAGCACTCGTTGCAAAAGCAATTCCGCGTTCATTTTATTTACACGCAGAGCGTACTCGGCCGCACGCTGGAAAGCGCGGTGCTCGAGCGGCCGTAAGTGCGCCAGGGAACTGGCGTGTTCTTTCTGGAAGGCAGGAAGCTCTTCGGAGAGGGTGGATCGCCGCCGGTAGAAGCGGAACATGCGGCTCCAGGAACTTGTCTGCTTCATCAAGCGCTGTTCCACCAGCGTGCGGAACTCAGGCGAGCCGGCGCTGGCCAACTCGAGCATGCCTTGCAGGCATTCGGCTCGCACGGAAAGCAGGTCTTCCAGAATAGCCGGGGTCTCCTCGATGGCGGTCAACAGACGCGGCAAGTTGCGGGCGAACCACCAGCCCATCAGTCCGCTCGCGATGGTGAGCGAAAAAAACGCCAACAGCCACGCCGACTGCGGCCCGCCGGCGCGCAATCCGCAGTGATAGAAAATGGCGAACGCCGCGATGATGCCCAGGTAAATATGGCCCGTGAGCCAAGCGGACATTTTCCCCACACCTTGGTAAGCCATGCGCTTGCGGATACTAAGCGCGGCAGCCAGCAGCGCGAGCGACGTTCCAATCCAGCCCAGGCCCAATACCAGGCCGTGATAGCGATTTGCGGAAGGCTGCCGGTGCGCCGTGAAGTACCACCAGGAAAGCGCCGCCACCGACAGCACCGCGACAACCTGCCACACGCGTTCGGCCCGTCTCGCCAAGCTCCCGCTGGTGGAGATCCGCGCGCCCGAGCCGAGGCTCCTGGCGACACTCATTCTGCGCCTCGTACGTCATGCAGATATGCGCCCGCATCCATGCGCTCGATTGCGCCGTACGGGCAGTTATGCACGCACCCGTGATTATAATTGTAATCCTGGCAAAGGTCGCACTTCACTGCGATCCGGCGGACCACCGCTTTCTGATCGCTGGCTTCAATCTCGTGCATCATCGGCTCGTCTTCGGGAGTCTTCCAGAATTTTAGATAGCCCCCAATCAGGGGCGCGCCGGTGCGTTGCTTGTGCAACTCCTCTTTGCCGCGCGCATCGGCCATCGAGATGTTCCCGTAGGGGCAGCGCCGCGCGCAGTTTCCGCACCCGATGCAGGAATCCTGGATAATCACTTCGCCGTTTACATCACGCGTGATGGCTCCCGTGGGGCACCCGACCATGCATTCGGGATCGAGGCAATGCATGCACGAGGTGGTCACCAGTAGAGGTTCGAGGACGGTAAGAGTTTGCCGTACCGGCGCCTCGAACAGCATCCCATGCCGCGTCAGCCGCGAGATTCCGTCATGCAGCTCCGCGCAAGCCTTCACGCAGTTGCCGCAGCGCGTGCAGACGTTGAGGTGGATCACCAGGGCGGAGGTGGCCTTCACCAAGCCACGTTCCACCGCTTCGCCGACGAACCCCAGAGGAGACGAGGCCTGCGCCGAAGGCGGTTTTTCGGCCATCCGGCGGCGATTTTCCTCCACCAAACGGTCCGCGAAATTCGCATCCCGGTTCACCAGCGCGAAGAAGTCCTCCTTCATCATCTGGATCACCTCCACCTTTCCCATGGCGATAACGGTAGCAGTACGGCGCTCGGCGCGGAGCAACGCGGTCTCACCGAAATATGAGCCGTCCTTGAGATATGCAACGGTTCGCTGCTCGCCGCCGGCCAGGTTCTTCACCACCCGCACGTAGCCGTCCCGAATCAGGTAGAAGCTGTCCGCGTCGTCACCTTCGCGGACCACGATCTCGTCCTTCGAGAAGATACGCAGCCTGACTTTCTTCACCAGTTCGCGGACCACGCCAGCATCGACATCGGCGAAGCCGGGAATGGTCCGCAAGTGATTCGCGAGACCTCGCGCGATGTAGGTCTCGTCCATGGTGTTGCGGAACGGACCGGGCTTCTTCATCCAGTGTTCGAACGCGCGCCGGGGAATTTCGATGGCTAAACAGGTTTCTGTTGCAGTGATGCTGGCGTTCCTGGGCAGGCCACTGATTAGAGTCATCTCCCCGAAAAAGCTGCCTTTTTCGAGCGTCGCCAGGCGCAGGGCCTCCGGTCCCAAGGAAGCGGCGACAGTGCCCCGAATCAAGATGAAAAAGGAGTTCCCGAAACTCCCTTCCGTGATGATCCGCTCGCCGGGCGCGAATTCGCGGAGAGCGCACTCCGCGCCGCCTTCGAAGGGAGCCTTTCCCAGCCACTCCGTCAGCTCATCGGGATCCTTGCCCTTCAACAGATCCATGGACCGCAGTACTCCGACGATTTCCGGGGTCACCTCCTGTTCGTTCATGGACTCCTTCCTTGAGATGCTTCAGCGGGTATCCGCAGATTAGTGTTTCCCTGGGCGGACGTCGTGGGCGCCAAGAGCGTTCGCCTATTTTATCGCACAGTTCTACGCCACTGTATCAGAGAAGCTATTGATAGGCGCGAGATTCTTTGCCCTACCAGATCATTCTCAAGCAACGAAAGCAATCAAAGAGCCAGCGGCCGGCGGCGCTGGAGTCTTAAGATATTTTTCGTGACCCCTGGAATAAACCTCGGGTCCGCGACACTTAGTAGCTGGAGTAAAGACACCACGAATCGTCTGGAAGGAGAAATAGCTTGACGTCCCTCGGCGCACTGCTTAGACTGTTAAAGATTAGCAAAGGTGAGGTCGTACTGTGCGTCGTACTTCGTTAGGTAAAACTTTCTGCGTCGGCGTGGCGCTGCTCGGGATCGCCGCTACCAGTTTCGGGCAGAATCCCGCGTCTCCATACGTCCCAGGTGTCACGTACCAAACAACCAACCCCAATTATCCTCTGCCGAATCCGTTCTACTTCGAGGGGAGAATCGATTGGAATCTGCTCAAGATCACCACGCCCGCGAACGCATGGGATTTCGCCCAGCGAGGCATCTACAAGCAGGACGACCTTCAAGATCCCGCCGGCGCCATCCTGGATTATCAGCAGTCCATCGCTATGAATGGGCTAACCAATGGAACCTGCCAGATTGTCACCGGTCCGATTCCAACCAACGGAGTCATGAACCCAGCCCCCTGTATGTTCACAGTGCGGTTGCGGCTGGCCGGCTTGTTGCAGCAGAGCAATCCGCAACAGGCCATTGCTTTGTATCAAGAGGTCGCGAAAATTGATCCGCTGAAGCTCGGCGTGCATGAAGCCATGGCCAAGACATACGCCGCGATGGCTACAACCGAGACCGTAGCAGCAAATGCCACTGCGGACTACAATAACGCGATCGCCCAATATCAGGCGGAGCTGGCCCTGTCGCCTGTCACAGCTTTGACCACCAGTCTCACTGCTGATCTAGCGAACGATGCCCACGTCCACTGGGCGTTGGCGGCCATTTATCAAACTCTGGGTAATTCCACGCAAGAAGCGAGTGAACTGAATCTTTATCTCCAGGCCACCCAGTGGCACAGCGACACGTATCCTTGGCGGATCGCCTTGGCAAAGGCGAGGTTGACGGCTTTGGGTGTTACACCTGCGGTGCAAGCGAAGGACGCAACAAAACCGGCAGTTGCAACACCTGGGAAGTAAACAGCGAAATCTCTGGATCGGAGGATCCTTTTGACGAGGCTCGCGGGAAGTAGCACAGTTCGATGCGTTCGGGAAGCGGCGGTCTCCCTGGCGCTCATGATTTTGACCCTGGGCTGGCCTTCGATCGTCTCCGGACAAGATGCGAAGCCTGCCGCGAGTACAGCGCCTGCTCCCAACGTTCCGGCCCCGAGCGTTGACGACATGTGGAATTCCTTGTTGCAGGGCGCTCCTGCCCCAGCCAGCCAGGATCCGGCCTTGACCCCTCCA
>JBEKJJ010000136.1:0-19049 GCA_050011295.1 Bryobacteraceae bacterium | reverse complement strand
CCGCCCGGTTGGCCGATAACAAACGGAACTCCCGTGTTCGATCCCTGATGGATGGGAACCCGGCCCTGCAGATCGGGCATCGCAAAAGTCTGCTGGCCGTCTCCGCCGTAGGTTGTACCGATCAGATTAAAAAGCGCGGGATTATCCGAGATGGGGATAAGTTGGCCCTGGCACATCAGCCAGCCGTTCGGAGCAAAGTTGAAACCTACAAGCCTACATTCACCGATGAAAGGTTGGCCCATTCCGAGTCTTCCTCCTTTGGATTCGCTATCAGCGGCTCCACAAGTTGTGAAAGCGTAGCTTGATAAAGGTATCACTTTCTGTGTTTGCAGGCAATATGTTTTTCCATCGCAGGGCCGAGTGTCAGCCGACATACAATCATCGGGCTGGGAACGGTCCGGCAGAGCATTTTCATCCACCATTAGAGATTTAGTTTTACAAGCCGTTGAAAATGGCTACAAACGCGCGACTCGATACAGTACAGGTCATACAATTGTCGATTTAACCCTAGTACTTATCGTACTTACTCGGGTTCAAATCTTTACAAAGTGCCCAAATTTCTGTGCTAGACTACTCAAGCGATAGGCTGGTGGAGGATTAAAGGCAAAGTGCGCCTGCTCCCGGCAAGCACGAGGAGGGTCCGAGGATGGTCAACCGGAAGACGTATTTATCGTACTTGAGTGTTGTTGGATTGGGCTTGGCTGTGTCGACCGGCGTCGCGAGCGCCACCTGCAGCGCGCCTGTGGGGAACTCCATCACATGCACCGGGGGTCCCACTGCCACGGTCGACTTCGCCGCTACCAGTGGCTCGGCGACGAATGACGCTACGCCCTTCCCGTCCGCACTCACCGTTTCCGGAGCACCCGGCGGCGCAACCGTCGCGACCGTTAGCTTGACATTGAATGGCTACACCGCAGCAGAGCCCTTATCTGGCGGCGACAACTCCGCCGACGTCGGAATCCTATTAGCCGACCCGAACAGCAAAGCCCTCCAGATCATGCGCTGCGCCGGCAACGGAGGCGGGGGATCCAGCCAAAATAACGTGAATATTACCATCGCGGACGGCGGCACCGCCATTCCCGCCTGCGACGGCGCCATCCCCCCGCGCGGTAATTGGACCCCGGCCAACAATTCGACTTGGGCCCCCACCGCTTACAGCGGCCGCAGCGGCAATCCCAGTCCGACCTACCCAATTGCTTTCGTGTCGGCAGCCCCGCTCGGATCGGGAACTCTGACCAACACGTTCCAGGGTGAGCCTGTCAACGGGACCTGGAAAGTGTACCTGGCGGACGACGGAGACGCATTCGGTGCGGACATCACCTTCTCTTCCTGGTCCATAACAATTACTTTCAACAGCGTGGCCAAGAGCGATAGCACCACAAGTCTAAGCCCGAACCCGTCGACGGCGTTTACCTCCTCGCCGACCAATTCGGTCACTCTCACCGCCACCGTAACCTCAGGAGCCACGGGCACGGTCACTTTCGAGGATGGCGCAACGAATTTAGTCTGCACCGGGGGGAATCCGGCAACCCTCAGCGGTAGTCAGGCAACCTGCGTTACGTCATTCTCCACCGAGGGAATTCACGCTCTGTCAGCCAATTATAACGGCGACAGCTCTTTCTTCGGAAGTACCGGCACGGCCAATGTTTTCATCGAGATTCATTCCACCAACCCGGCCACCAACAAATTCTGCAATCCCGGCACTATCTCAAGTAACGGACAGTCTAACGACGCATTCTCCAACACCACGCCCTATCCGTCCGTGGTCAATGTGACGGGAATCAGCAACTCAGTTTCAACTGTATCGTTGATATTGAGTAGTCTTTCGTCAACCGGATCCGGCGACATGCACATGCTGCTGGTCGCTCCCAGCGGACAGGCTTTCGATTTTTGGTCGAATATCACGAACATCGGCACGGGAGCATATTCTATAATCGACGGCTCGACCGCGCTACCTTCCAACGGGCCCTCAGCCGGAACATTCGGACCCACGGCATATGGTCCTCCTCCGGATCTTTTTACCCCCGGACCGCCAGCGCCGGCGCCACAGCTCCCCGGGAGCTTCGTCTACGCGGAGCCTTCCGGTACTTCTTCCTTTGAAACCACATTCTCGGGTGCAACCGCGAACGGCGCGTGGTCGTTGTACCTCTATGACGCTTCGGGCGCCGGTACTTCCACGACGCTCGCCGGCTGGTGCCTCAACATCACACCGGCCAGCGGGACCTCCACTACAACCTCGGTCAGCCCGAGTACAACGTTTGCTACGCTCGGCCAATCCGTGACGTTTACTGCCACTGTAACCGGCGGCGTCGGCGGTGCGGGAACGGTGACCTTTACCGAAAACGGCTCGCCGCTGGTTGGAACCGGCAGTGGCGTAGCGAGTGTTGTGAGCGGCCACGCGAGCGTTTCGACCAGTTCGCTGCCCGAGGGCGACCACACCATCACGGCTACTTACAACGACAGCCCAACCGACACCTTCAATGAAAGCTTCGGCACCACCAGCATGCGGGTGGACAAGGCCACTAGCACGCCCACATTGAATGGAAGTACCTGGAGCTATTGCAATACCGGCGTGGTCCTGATTCCTCCCGGCTCCGTCACATTGACCGACATCGGTCCCGCGCAGCCGAATCCATCCAATATCTTCGTCACGAATCTGCCCGGCACCATAGCGAGTGTCAGCCTTACGCTCGAGGGACTCCATTTGCCTGACGGCGCCGATATTCTCGAATCGCTGCTGGTCGGACCCAATGGCGGCAACCCGCCCCTTACGGCGCAGACCTTGGACTTCTTCTCGCTTGCCGGCACCAGCACCACAGCGTTTGGACCCGAGAATGTCACTTTCGAAGATTCCGCACCACCACTGTCGTGCAGTTCCTCCACTGCTCCCGCAGCCACGCAAGGTGCTACCAGCTGCCCCGGACCAAGGACGCCGTATACTGCCAGCCTCTTCTACACGCTGCCCAGCTCCCTTCAGTTTGCGACCTCCGTTGGGAGTTCCACCTTTTCCAGCGCCTACCAGAACAGCAACCCCAACGGTACCTGGAGCCTCTACTTCGATCAAACCTCGCACGCTACAGGCGGTGGATTGAATGGCGGCTGGTGCATGAATTTCATCGAGAATTCGGTCACCGTTTCCCCCGTCAAGAGCCACAGCGGCAATTTCACGCAGGGACAGCAAGGCGCGCAGTTTTCGCTCATCATCACCAACAACGGGCCGGGACCGACGGGTGACCCTGACGGTTCCCATCCGCTGACTGTCACCGATGTGCTGGTCTCGGACTTCACTCCCGGCACGCTGCCCACCGGCACGCCGTGGAACTGCACTGCGTCCGGCCAGACAGTAACCTGCACCAGCGATAGTGTGGTGGCACAAGGCAGCGCTTATCCCACGCTGACGATTCCGGTCAATGTCTCGGCCACTGCAGGGACCAGCGACACCAATTCGGTATCGCTGAGCGGCGGCGGCATCACAGCCACCAGTTCCAACACGGACACAGTGACTATCACTGCGTCGCCGGTTCTGTCGATATCCAAGTCGCCGATTGGAACCTTCACCCAGGGCCAGACGGCCGAATGGGACGTCACCGTGAGCAACAACGCGGCGAATGGAAGCACCTCAGGCACGACGACGGTGGTGGATACGCTTCCGACGGGTTATACGTTATCCAGCTTCAGCGGAACCCTTTGGGGATGTTCCGGCACGGGCGTCACGGTAACTTGCACATCCAGCCAGGCGGTTGTCGGCGGCAGTTCATTCAACTTGCTGAAGTTGATGGTGAGCGTACCGGCGGCCTCACCAACCAGCGTAACCAACAACGCAGTAGCCTTCGGTGGCGGTGACCTGCATCACACCAACTTGAGCAACGGTGCCACTACCTTCAGCACGGTCACCGTGGTGCAAGTGCCGGCGACGATTACCATCAATGGCACCCAGACGCAATCAGCGGCCATTGGTACGGCTTTCGGAAGTCTGGCCGTCACTGTAAAGGACGCGGGCGGCGTAGTGATACCGAATTATTCCCCGGTGGTGTTCCTAGCGACCACCGGCTCAAACGGCCAGAGCGGGACCTTCGGCAATTCCACCGGTACCACTTCCATAAGCGCGAACACCAGCGGCATCGCCGATCCAGGGACGTTCACCGCTAACGGAAAAGTCGGTTCCTACAGCGTAGGAGTGACCGCCGGAAGCGTTAGCAACTCGTTCAACCTTACTAATACCGGCACTGCCGCTACCATCACCAACGTCAGTTCAACCACGGCGAACGGATCGTATACCGTCGGCGCGATGATCAACGTCTCGGTGACATTCAGTAAAGCGGTCAACGTAACGGGCACTCCGCTGTTGGCTCTGAACTCGGGCGGGACGGCCAGTTACGTCTCGGGCACGGGAACCGCGACCTTGTCTTTCCTCTACACAGTGGGGGCGGGACAGAACAGTACGCACCTGGATGCGACGTCGAGCAGTGCGTTGTCGCTGAACGGGGGAACCATTAACGATGGCAGCGGTACAGCCGCGATCCTGACGCTGCCCACACCCGGCGCAGCCGGGTCGCTGAGTGCAAACACGAATATCGTGATCGACACAACGGCGCCGACGGTCGTGAGTTATTCGGTTGATTTCGGTATCGAGAGTTATAACTTGGTTGGCGCCTCACGCACCACACATCTGCCCTGGAGCGTGGCGGGAATCACTGTTGTATTCTCCAAGCCCATTGCCACGGCTACCACGTCGAGTTTGAGCGGCATTACCGCTACCGGGTTGTCTGGGTTGGGGACAAACACGTTAACCTGGACCTTTGGCGCAATCACCAACGCTACGCTGAGCACCAGCCTGACGGGTAGCGGCGCGAACGCGATCAAGGACGCGGCGGGTAACGGCCTGGCCGGAGGCGCCGGTTTCTCGGAGGCCTTCAGCGTTCTATATGGCGACTTCAATGGAGACGGCGTCGTGAATGCGAGCGACGGTGTGCTTGTGAATAATGCCCGGTCGCAGCCGTACAACCTTTTTGCGGATATAAACGGAGATGGAGTAGTGAACGCCACCGATGTCAACATTGTCCGCACCAGGATTGGTACATCGCAGCAATGAAGAGAGAGGAATCGAGCGGAGGTCCTATGCAAAGTAAAACACGAAGTTTCCGGCCGGGAATGCTGATGGCGGCGGCGCTGGCTGTGGTGTTCTTTTCGCCGGCCGTTCGCGCGGATTTTGTCTTTAGCCTGGAGCCCGCAATCACCGCCAGTGCCGGCTCAACGGGGAACACTTTCGATGTGCTCCTGACGAATACGGGCCCATCGGCGGTTACGGTGGGAGGCTTCTCGTGGGACATCACAACAGCCGACACCGACATCACCTTCACCAATGCGGACACTTCATCGGTTACCCCTTACCTCTTTACTAGCGATTCGTTTGACAACGACAACAGCTTCCCGCTTTTCACCAACAGTTTGCCTGGCCAGGAAGTGGCGGCCTCCGATTTTTCGGATGCCTCGGGTGACAGCGTTGGAGCGGGCGCGACGGTCGGAGTGGGACGCGTCATGTTTGATATTGCGAACGGCGCTACCACTGGCCCATTCCCCGTGACGTTCCAGGATCTTAGCGGCACCAACAGCCTGTCCGATAACAACGGCGGTGGCCTTCCGTTCACCACCCAAGATGGAGCGATTACGATCACGTCTGCTACCACGACGGTGCCGGAGCCATCCCACGGCGGGCTGATAATCTGCGCCTTGGCTGGCTTAGCAATCGTGCTCCAACGGCGCTAGATCTGAATTGCGCACAGCCTGGCTGATCCGTTGTGCGCCAGTTTTGGCAGCAGGGATCTTAACCGTCGGATGCTACAATGCCCGAATGCCGCAACGCGCGCTCGTCGTAGCACTCGCCGTCACCAGCTTGGGCCTCGCTGGCCCCATCGACTCCGCGAAAGAAAAAGCCATGAAGGCCGATCTCGCCGGCCAGGTGGAGAGCATGCGCGGGCAGGTGCAGGTGATGATCGACACCATTTTCAGCTTCGCCGAGCTCGGCTTTCAGGAAGTCGAAACTTCGAAATACCTGACCGAGATGCTCGAAGCGGAAGGCTTCAAAGTGGAACGCGGCATCGCTGGGATTCCCACAGCATGGATGGCAACATGGGGATCCGGCAAGCCCGTGATCGCGCTGGGCTCCGATCTGGATTGCATTCCGCAAGCTTCGCAGAAACCGGGCGTTGCCTATCACGACCCGCTGATTGAAGGCGCGCCTGGACATGGCGAAGGTCACAACTCCGGGCAAGCCGTGAATATCGTCGCGGCGTTTGCGGTGAAACGCCTCATGGAGCGGGAGCATATTCCAGGAACTATCAGGATCTGGCCGGGCGTCGCCGAAGAATTGCTGGGATCGAAAGCCTATTTCGTCCGCGCCGGATATTTCAAAGATGTTGATGTCACGTTGTTCTCGCACGTGAGCAGCAAATTCAATGCTCCGTGGGGCGACACGCTGGGCAGCGGACTGATTTCTGTCGAGTACATGTTCAAAGGCGAAAGCGCGCATAGCGCTGGCGCTCCCTGGCGCGGCCGAAGCGCGCTGGACGCCGTGGAATTGATGGACGCCGGTTGGAATTTTCGCCGCGAGCATTTGCGCTTGCAGCAGCGATCGCATTACGTCATCACCGACGGCGGCGATCAACCCAACGTAGTTCCGCCGACGGCCGCTGTCTGGTATTATTTCCGCGAGCTGGATTATCCGCACATCAAAGGACTCTGGGAGATCGGCGACAAAATGGCCCAGGGCGCAACTTTGATGACCAATACTTCGTTCACCGAGCGCGTGCTCGGCTCGGCCTGGCCGGTGCACATGAACAAGCCAATCGCCGAAGCCATGTACGCGAATATCAAGCAGGTGGGGCTGCCGCAATGGTCGGATGACGACCAGACGCTGGCAAAGGCGATCCAGAAAGAATTGAAGGTGAAAGAAGAAGGCCTCGCGACCAAGATCGACGATCAGAAACCTCCGCCCAAGGAAGAAGAGCGCATGGGCGGCGGCTCCGACGACATCGGCGACATTTCATGGAACGTTCCTACGGTCACGCTGTGGTATCCGTCCAATATTCCGAATATGCCGGGGCACAATTGGGCGGATGCGATCGCGATGGCTACGCCGATCGCGCACAAAGGCGCGGTAGCGGGCGCGAAAGTGCAAGCCATGACTATGCTGGATCTGCTGCTGCATCAGGAACTGGTGCAGCAGGCCTGGGATTATTTCAAGAACGTCCAAACCAAGGACATCAAGTACACGCCGCTGCTGCGCCCGGACGATAAGCCGGCGATCTGGTTGAACGAAAAACGGATGGCTACGTATCGTCCGCAGATGCGCGCCTTCTATTACGATTCGAAGAAGTACAAGAGTTATTTGGAGCAGTTGGGTATCAAGTACCCTACGGTGCGTGGCCAGTAGCGAGTTTGGCAAGTCAGAGACTTGCCCCACGCCGAATGTTGTCCGATAACCGATACGCCAGTGCTTGGATGGTCGCGGTCGGCTGCTGGCGCGCGCAGGTTACCAGGCTGCTTCCGTCCACTAGATACAGATTTGGAACGTCATGCACGCGATTCCATTTGTTTACTACGCTGGTTTTTGGATCGTCGCCCATGCGGCAGCTTCCCATCAGGTGGCGCGAGTAGGTGATTTCGCCGAGCGTGGTCGGGTCCGCCCAGACTTTCTTCGCGCCGGCTGCCAGTAGAATTTCTTTCTGGCGTTCCATCAGGAAATCCGCAGCTTTCAAATCGTCCGGATGATTCTTGAACGTCACGCGCATGGCCGGCAGGCCCCAGGCATCTTTCACCTTGTCGTCGAGCGAAATGCTGTTCTGTTCCACCGCGAGACAACTGGCGTGCGCGAGCGTGCCCGACATATGCGTGTAGTATTGGCCGATTTCGCGCTTCCATTCCGAGCCCCATTGCGGCCCGTCCAACGGCATACCGGCCAGCGCGAAACCCGCCGGATAATAATCGAAGCGGCCATCGATTCCTCCGCCGCCGTAGAATCCGCGCTTCGGGTCCGACCGGTAATAATCGTGCAGTACTCGCGTCACTACCACGCTCTTGTATTCGTTCAACGGATGCTCAAACAATCCGAATGCGAATCCGCCGCTGTCGAACATCAGGTATTTTCCGACGTTCCCATCGGAGTTTCCCAGACCCTCGGGAAACGCATTCGATTTCGACATCAGCAGCAGCCGCGGTGTTTCCGCGCCGTTCGCGCAGACCACAACTGCTTTGGCGCGCTGAAAAACCTCGCGACCATCGGTGTCGAAATAGATTGCCCCGGTCACGCGTCCGTCTTTTCCAGTTTCGATTTTGCGTACGTATGAGTTCGGACGAACCTCGCAGCGGCCCGTTTTCACAGCTGCTGGAATCAGCGCGGCTAGCGTACTGGATTTCGCGCCTACTTCGCATCCGAAGGCTTCACAATACCCGCAATGCACGCAGGCGGGCCGGCCGCGGTACTGCTCGGAGATGATCGCGAGTGGGGCCGGAAACGGATGCAAGCCCAGTTTCTTGGCGCCGCGCTCGAACAACACGCCGGACGATTTTACCGGCATCGGCGGCAGCGGATAGGGCTTCGAGCGTGGTCCGTCAAATGGATTCGAGCCGCCTAAGCCAGATATTCCGAGGTCCCATTCGGCCTTGGTGTAGTACGGCTCGAGATCGTCATAGGTAATGGGCCAGTCGCGCAGATCCGCGCCGGACACCGGACCGAAGACGGATCGCTCACGAAAATCTTCTGGATGGAAACGCCAATAATTGGTGGTGAAATGGACTGATCCGCCGCCCACCATGCATCCATATTCGACAGCTTGTTGCTGCTGGGCGGGGTCGGACGGAGTTTTGCGAAAGGTATTGAGCTGCTTCTTAGGATTGTTGGTGAGTCCGGCGCGGAACATCACCGCGACTTCGTCATGCTTGAAATCTTTTTCGTGGCGCCACGGCCCCTGTTCGAGCGCCACCACCCGAAATCCGGAGGTGGCCAGTTCCTTCGCCATCACTCCGCCGGCGGCTCCAATGCCGATCACGATGAAATCCACCGTGTCGGTTGGGCGAAATTGAGCCATGCTCATTTCGAGCCGCTCCTCGCCACTTCGGCGTCGTAATAGCCGAAGGGCGGCTCATAGTGCATCTGGTGTTGGACGCCCACCAACTTCAACCCAATCGGTTGGCCGAAGAATCCGAGAATGGCGTGCAGGCGGACCTGCTGGAAGAAATCAGTTTTCTCGATCGCCTTCAGGAGCGCGATTTGTTGATCGTTCGAGAGGCTGGCTATGGATGTGGATCCCGGAAACAGCTCGGCGCGTTTCGCCTGCGTTTCAGCCACGCCGCGCTTGTAGAGTTCCTGTTTGTCCTGATCGTAGCCCGCGAGCGATCGGTCAATGAACCAGATCACTCCGGCCGTTCCCGCGCCGGGTGTATCGTCATCGGGAATTATTTGGACGGCGATGGCTTTGATTTCAGCGGCGTCCGCTGGATTGAACCATACGAGTTGATCCGACTGGGAGTTCTGCGCCCGCAACACTTCGGCCCAGCAGGCTGCGGCGAGCACCCATTCGCGCCTCGAGATTTTCATGGATCACTAATTATAGCCCGCACCAACTCGAAAGATCGTGCTTCAGCAGGTCCGCCAGCTTGCCGATGTCTTCCCGGTAGAAGTCGATCAGGAAGGCTCGATCGGCCGGATCTAACGCGACATCCGGCAAGCCGGATTCGAGATAGCGCTTCGAAATATCCGGGCGAAAAGCGGGATCTACTTCCAGGAAGCGGAACATATCCGATAGCGTCCGCGCCGGTTTCGCTTGATAGTTCTCGTACCAGTAAATGCGTAGCTGTTCTTTTGGAAAAGTTTCCAGGTACCGCTTCACTTGCTCATAGTAAAGCCCCATGTCCAGGAACGGGTGCCAAATATCGATTCTGCCGCCGCGCTGCTTGAGGCCCAGCTCAATTGCCTCGTGAAAAGAACCATGAATGGCGCCGCTTCTCAAGGTGTGTAAGTACATGGAGAAGACGATTCCCACTGGATTGCGCAAAACCAGGATGATCCGCGCATTCGGGACACTGCGGCGGATGTTGGCTGCAGCGGTCTCCGACCAGAGGTAGCAGACGCTGGCTTCGCCGATGGCCTTTTGCCCTTGTACTTTCCGAAACAGTCGCAAATAGTCGGGCCATTCGGATATCAGGCTGCCGAACCGTTTCTCGCGCATCGGGCCGTTGAGGTAGGCGCGTAGCGGGGCTAGGTCCTGTTCCGCCCGCGGCCGCAGATGTTCGCTGAATTGTCCCAAACGGATCTCGGAAGCGAAGTAGTTCGGTTCCTTGATCGGGCTCATGTAGATTTCCGGATGTTGACCCAAGTAGTGATACAGTGAAGTTGTACCGGCCTTCGGAGCGCCGGCGATAAAGAAATTGGGAAGCGTGGGCGGCTTCATGACGGAGGGAAGCGGGAGTTGGGCTCCAGCAAAATCCGATGATGCGGATAATCGAAAGTTACGGTGAAGCGCTGCAGGATTTCGCCGCCTAGGATCGCGCCAATGTCAGGACTGGCTAGCGCGCCTTCTTTTGCGGCGGGTGAAAAGCCTGCCAATGGATTCCGCAATAAATACGGGCCGAGCTGGAGGCTTTCGAGCGGGGCGTCAAAACGCTGGGACTCGCCACCCGCTCCATAGATGGAAGAGGAAGCCGTTTTCGCCATGGCGTCCTGAACGTGATTGGCGTTAGTGAAAGTGGTGGACAACATCAGGCCGCCCGCGCCGGTATCGATGAAACATTTCGTGTCGATGGGATCGCGGCCAGGCAGCGTGATCTTGGCCGGGATCAGCGGCCAGTTTCCGAGGAAGGTTAGCGGGAGTGCGGCGGCGCGATCGCCGGGCACAAAAACTGCCGGGTCGATTAGCGTGATTTGTTTGGCGTCGTAATCGAGGCGCAGCACCAGCCGGCTGAGGACGTCGTAGCCCAGCAATCCTTCCCAATGCCTTCCGAGCGACGGCAGTCCCGCGGCTGCGTCCAACACGGTGACGCTGGGCATGGGAAGTTCCACGCCCGGCAAACTGAGAACGATGTTCTTCGCAAGCGCCAGGCTGGTAGCGCCGGCCGCGCCAACCGCCCGCATGGCGCCTTCGGAGGAAAGGCCAATCTTTTCCGCCCAGGCCTTGGTGACGACGGAGGCGCCCGCGCCGCTATCCAGAAAAAACCAACCGGTCTCGCTTCCGTTGACGCGCGCGGGAACAAAGACATGTTGCGCATATATTTCGACGGGGATCACGGCCTGTTTTGATCCATTCGTGAAATGCACTTGCGCCGCGGTCTCGGCGGGTTTCGCGAACAACTCCGACGCAAGCGGAGTATTGAACTCGACTTGCTCGGTGGTGATTCGAATATCGAACTTCGGATCGCCGGTGGATTGGATGACGCTTGCAGGTATCTTGATGCCCGCCTCCTCGCGCCAGGCTACGATGTTGCTGGAACGATTGTTTCCCAGTGGGCCCGCGGTTTCTTCGCGCTTGGGAAGAAAAGTGCTGTCGTCCAGAAACACAGTGACGGGATTTCCGCCTACGGGTTCCAGGCGTATCACGTATGCGGGTTGATTCGCATCGCGGCCCGAAAATGTGACCGTGCCGGCCAGGCGCCCGGGAAAGAGGAAGGAATCGCTGGCCTCATAGGCGCCGCTGACCGCGCTTCTAAGATTGCCGGCGGAAAGCTCGTGCACGGCGCCGCTCGAATCCATGACCCAACCTTGCTTGCTGTCAAAGATGTTCAACTGATGGATTGCGCCGGAGATATCCAGCGTGCTGCGAGATTCGCCGCGCCAGGTGCTCCAGCGCTCGAACGTCCCCTTCACTCCGCCCGCTTCGACAGATCCGCGCGAGTGCACGGTACGTATCTGTTCGAGCTTCTCGCGGCCGCCGAGAGCAGCGGCCCAGCGGTCCAAGACTTGTTCCTTGGTGAGCGCCGAGCTGGGGTTCTGAGCGGCCATGCAGAGAACCAACGAACACACTGCGCCTCGCATCTGTAATGAGATATATCACGTGTTAGAATCCGGCATGGCCGATCAACCCATCACGCGCCGCCAAGCTGGCCAGATTCTGGGCGCGGCGGCTGCTTCGCCGCTGCTGGCCACGGAAGCGCCCGACATCTGCTTTCTCACGGCGGTTGAAATGACCGGGCTCATTCGCCGAAAGAAGCTGAGCGCGCGCGAAGTTATGGACGCGCACTTGAAGCAGATTGAGCGAGTGAATCCGAAAGTGAATGCGATTGTGACGCTGGTGGCCGATCAGGCGCGCGAGAACGCGCGGAAGGCGGACGATGCGCAGGCGCGGGGAGCAGCGCTGGGTCCGCTGCATGGATTGCCGGTGGCTCACAAAGATCTGGTGGAAACTGCGGGTATTCGAACGACCTTCGGCTCGCCGGTGTTCAAGGACAACGTGCCGACGCAGGATGACATCCTGGTGGAGCGCATTAAAGGCGCGGGCGCGATCATGGTGGGTAAAACCAACACGCCGGAGTTTGGCGCGGGGTCGCAGACATTCAATGCGGTATTTGGCGCTACCAAAAACCCCTACGATCTCACCAAAACCTGCGGCGGGAGCAGCGGAGGAGCCGCGGTCAGCGTGGCCTGCGGGATGGTTCCCATCGCGGACGGCAGCGATAGCGGCGGGTCGTTGCGGAATCCGGCGGCGTTCTGCAGCGTGATTGGCTTCCGGACGGCGCCGGGGCGGGTGCCGCATTCGGCCGTTGGAAATGCCTGGGCGACATTAGGAGTGGCCGGACCGATTGCGAGAACAGTCGCCGATGCGGCGCTGCTGTTGAGCGTGATGGCGGGGCCGGATCCACGATGTCCTATTTCGATTACCGAGCCTGGTTCTCGCTTCGCGGGAAATCTGGAGCGCAATTTCAAAGGAGTGCGCGTGGCGTGGTTCAAGGACCTGGGGGGCCTTCCCTTCGATTCCAGAATTCGCGCCGTGGTGGACGCACAGCGCAAGGTATTTGAAAATCTCGGCTGCGTTGTGGAAGAGGCCGAGCCGGATCTGGCCGGCGCCGCGGAGGCCTACGATACGCTGCGCGGGTGGGGTTACGCGTCGGGATACGCACAGGTGGTGAAAGATCATCGAGAGCAGGTGAAAGACACGATTATTTGGGAGGTGGAACGCGGCTTGAAGCTCAGCGCCGCGGATATCGCCCACGCGCAGAATCTGCACAGCCAGGTGTGGGATCGGATGCGCATTTTTCAGGAGAAGTACAAATATTTCATCGTGCCCAGCACGCAGGTGCCGCCGTTTGATGTGAATCAACCTTACGTCACTGAGATTGAGGGCGTGCGGATGAAAACATATACGGAGTGGATGAAGTGTTGCTGGCTGATTTCGATCCTGGAGAATCCGGCGATTTCCATGCCGTGCGGTTATACGCCGGAGGGATTGCCGGTGGGTTTGCAGATTGTGGGACGGCATCGGGACGAATTCAGCGTGCTGCAGATGGCATATGCGTTTGAGCAGGCGACGCGAGCGGGGCATCGGCGGCCGGGGATTGTTTAAGAATCTGTTCGAGCCCGAGCGTCGGCACGAGTGCCGACGCGGCACGCTGAGAGCGTGCGCCACAGCGCTATTGCTTCACTAGCACTACTGGGGCGCTTTGGCCCGCTGAGACTTTATCGAAGAAATCTTTGACTTGTGGATAGGCCGCGACCTCGGCGAGGGCGTCTTTGATTTCGAGCGATTGCTCGAAACGGATGGTCTGGCCGGCCGATTTCCATGCTGCGCGATAGGTTCCGTAGGAGCTTTCCACTTGCATTGCGTCGGGCATTTCGTCGACGACAAACCCTGCCGGCACCTTGATGGTGACTACGTCCTTGCGCATCCGGCCCGACAACTGGACGGGCAACTTGCGCTCCTTGCTCGGGAAAAAGTAGTCGGGATCGGGCACCAGAGTTCCCGGCTTTAAGAGCAGCATCCGGCCCTGCATGAGTTGACCGAATTGATGCACGCCGAAATCCACGGACAGCTCGAAGGAGTCCTGCTCGGCATGGTCGGCGGGCGTGATCTTATCGAGTGTGACGCCGCCCAGCCGGCGGGAAAAAGAGCGCTCCAGATTTTTTTTAAGTTCGTCCATGCTGCCTTGACGCGTGGCGTAGCGCATGGAAGAGCCGGATTGTCCGGCATACTGGGTTACCATGTGCCCGGCGAGTTGGCCGCTTGCATCCCATTCCACTTCCACGTTTCGTTCGATGCGATTCGCGGCGGGCGGCAATTGCGGCATTTTGACAAGGTCGCCATCCGAGCCCGCGACGATGAGCGCGTAGCTGCCCTGCTCATCTTTGGGAAGACCGCCCACGGGCGTAACTGGATCTGTCGGATCGAAGATCAGCAGGCGGCCCACCTTGGGAACGTCGATTACGGTTGGAAGATTGGTCTCGGGCGAGACTTTCACGGCCACAATCGCGTGATTGAATTGCATGGGCGAAGGCCACTCGGGGCGCACAAAATGACGGTCGCCGGAAAAAATCACTACCTCGTAGGAAGACACACCTGCGGCTTTTAGGAGGGCGCGCATGAGCGCCGCTTTGTCCTTGCAGTCGCCGTAGTTTTTGGCCAGGACCTGGCTGGCTGGACGTGGAATGTATCCACCGCCGTGCATGACATTCAAGCTCACCTCCACGTAGTTGGTCTGCTGCACGAAAGGCGCGATGGCGCGAATTTTGTCGATTTCGGTCTTGGCCTGTCGGGTCAGTTCGTCGGATTTCGCTTGTATGGTTGGCGTGGTTTCCGCGGAGGGGTCGGCGAAAGCCGCTTGCCAGGCGGACACGCGGCTCCAATCCTTCAAGGGAACGAGGTCGGGCTTCGTGGCATTGGTCGGAAAATAGGTCACGCCCAAGCGCGGCGCGATGGAGGAGTGACTGGGGCTATGCTCCTCGTCATCGGTAATCCAGGGCAAATCGTGTAGTTCCCAGGTGAAAGTGGTACCCTCCACTTTCGGCAGAACGTCGGCGTGATTGAAGAGAGTTCCGCGGGCTTCCCAACCCGGCGGTAACGACAAAATAAACCGCGAAAGCAAAACCGGTTCGGATTCCTGGAAGAGATAAGGATGGGTGGTAAATATGGTGGATTCCTCCTCGGTGACTTCGTAGGCGAAAGTGGAGCCGGGAGGGGGGGCGGAATCGCACTCGATCACCTTGGCGCGCTCTTCGTCGTAGGGAGTCTTGTCGTTGGTTAGGGCGATGTCGAGAACACGGTCTTTGGCGTACTCGATTTCCTTGCCTGAAGGGAGCAGCAGCCACGCCCGGAAATCGCGGATGCGGCCGGCCTTGGTGTTATATTCCCGCAAGGCCACGGGAGCGCGCGGGCTGGCTCTGAGGATTCGAGTGGCGCTACGCTCCGTCATTACGCGCTTGCCATCGGGGTCAACCGCCAGACGTTCTTCCTGGAGTATGGACACTTTGGTTACTTTGGCCGGGTAATCCGATTTCACGGGCTGCGCGGCCGCTTCGCGCACCCAAGCAGGAATGTCCTTCGCCGAACCACCCGCGAAAACAGTCCCGACAATCAGGGCATTCGCGAGCAAAAGCTGCAGCGCGGTTTTCATTGCGCTACCCCCGCCGCGGGACCTTGCTTGAGCGAAATGGTGACATCGTCGCGACGATGGACTTCATCGAAGACCTTTTTCAATTGTGGATAGACATTCACCGGGTACTCCAGATTCCCTCCCTTTCCGAATACCAGTTCACGGAAGCAGACCAACTCATGACCGTCTTTCACGGTCATCTTTAGCTGATAGCCGCCGGGAGCACCAAAAGTGATCGGACCTGGATTGCCGGCATTGTCGAGCGAGAAACCGCTCGGAAGCGTGATAGAAATATTGTCCTGTTCCAACCAGGCGTAATGGAAGTCCACTGGATGGCGGCGTTCGGCGGCTGCAAACAAGGGCGGCACGCCACGCTCGAAGAATAGGGGCTGCAGCAAAATCCGTTTGCCGGTGCGCGGTGCGTAGCCCGGCAATTTGATATGGCAGTGAAGCTTCAACGGCCGCTCGGGATCATCCGCGCCTTCGATTTTGAGATCGGAAACTTCGGCGTCCGGGAACACCGTTGTGTATTGCTGTTTTAGCAGCTCGAGCCGGCGCGCTTCCTCCTCGCCGTCGATTTCTATCCGGTGGTCCATCGCCATGTGGCCGGAATAAACTTGATCGACATCCCCCTCCAGCGTTCCGTCCTCGGAGAGCGCGAACTTTCCCGACCGCACCGCCGTGGATGCTTCGGGAGGAGAGAGCGGCGATTCGATGAAGACCGGTTTTTTGGAGTCGCTCAGCAAAACCTGCATGCCTTCTTCGCGCCAGGTGACCATACTCGACGGAAGCAGATGGGCGCTGACATCGTGCAAGCTCCACTTCCCGCCAAGCTGGACGGCCATATCCACATTGGGGAGAAAGTAACGGTCCGCCAGGCTGGGGGTAAAGATGATGTCCTCGCGATCGGCAACAAGCGCGGGGCGGACTTCCAGGCCGACGCAGGACGCCATGGATGCGAACAGAGTGTTCATCTCGTTGGCGGTGCCGATGCCGCTTTTCAAAACTTCCGGTGAAGTTCGCAAGCGGTTATCGGGCATCTGTTTCAGAATCTTGGCCCGTTCAGCTTCGGTGACCTGAGCGCTGAACAATCCGCGCACATTCTTGCGGACGTACCTAGTGAGCGCAGTGATTTTTTGATCGTCGGTGGTGGCGCCGGCCACTGAGGCGGCGGCAGCCTGCCGGATTTCATCGTTCGGCTTCAAAGCCGCCTTCAAAAACTCGTTATACATATCCTTTCCGGCGTTGTTCCAGTATTTTTCAGGTTCCGGAAACTTGCCGTTTTCGCGGTACATCAATAACAGCCAGGGCCGAACGTTGGGCTCACCCGGCATCATGGGCTCCTCATGAAAAGCGGGAACGTTTTCCAGAGTTGTGGACACAAAACCGTCATCCTCCGGCTTCAATGCGGAGGGTTGGCAGTGGAATGGTGTGGAGAACATCTGGTAACCACCGTACCGTTCCGGTAAGGGATGAACGAAGTAGGTGACCTTTTGGACCGGATATTCCCGCTGAAACTGGAGGCGCGTGTACCTGATGGACGGGTCGGTGCGCAGTTCTTTCCAGCGATATTCAACGATAGCTCCGGGCTCGACGCCCGGCATAGCGAACGATTTTACCCGGTAGTGTTTGCGACCGGCGCGAACCACATCGCGCTCAAACACACTGTCCTTTTTCAGTTCGATTTCGGTTCCGTCGGCCTTGATGGTGCGGCCATTCAGCGAGACAATTGCGATTTTGTCGCTGGTGGGCAGGTCGATGGTGGACGCCGCCTCCTTACCTTTCTCGTCGAAGATCTTTAGACGTACGTAGTGGTACAGAACTCTTTGTAAATCCTGCCCTAAGAATTCGTCGCGAACGTGCACTCGCCAGAAAATCGCTTCGACGCCGGCGTCTTTTTCCACTACCGGAGCCTTCATATTGCGTTCAGCATCCGTTATTGGTAGCCAGACAATGTCGATGGGTTTTTGAACTTGACTAAACGAGTAGGGAGCGGTGGAAAGGAAAAACAGGATAAGCGCGAGCTTGCGCATAGTAAGTCCTCCGAGATAGCTCAGTAATTCCTGGAAGCGGCCGATTTCCTAATTATTTTAGGGAAGATTTATGCTATCACAACCGGGCGTCGGCAAGAGTGCCGACGCGGCAGGCAAGAGTGCCTGCGCCACATCGAAGCTTAGAAAGCGACTTTGGGGACGGCGCGGGCGCCGGGTTCGGTCTTGAAATAGGCGTCGTTACGCTGGAAGCCGAACATGCTGGCGGCGATGCTCTTGGGAAACAGTTCGATATCGGTGTTGTAGCGTTGTACGGTTTCGTTGTATTTGCGGCGCTCGACGGCTATGCGATTTTCTGTGCCGGCAAGCTCGTCCTGCAGGCGAAGGAAGTTTTCGTTGGATTTTAGCTGCGGATAGTTTTCCACTACCACCAAAAGCCGGCTCAGTGCGCCATCCAATTGGGAGTTGGCCTGGATCTTTTCCTGCGGATTGCGCGCGCCGCCCAGAGCCGCGCGAGCATCGGTGACTTCTTTGATAACGACTTGCTCTTGCTTGGCGAAGCCCTTCACGGTTTCCACCAGATTGGGAATCAGGTCGGAGCGGCGCTGCAGCGCAACGTCCACTTGCGACCAGGCCGCGGTCACCGATTCGCGCTCGGTTACCAGACTATTCTTTTCGCCCATGAGCCAGCCGAAGACCCCCAAGACAATCAAGACCACAACCGCTATTACCGCTAGCGCTATCTTCATTTCTCCCTCATTTCTCGAGACGATCAACGTGCGCCACTACCGTCTCAATCTGTTTCAAGTAATTCGCGAACAACGATTCCACATCTACATCGCCGGGCTTTTTCTTACGCTCGCGCAGGTCGAGCAACGTATCGAAGGGCGAAGCGTCCACATGCAGCGCCGCCAGATTCCTCGCGATCTCGCGCTTTTGCCAGCCTGTAGCGATTCCCGTCAGCAGCAGGGCGTGGCGCGAGAGCACCAGAAAATTCGAAGCTGAATCCATCATCAAGCGCAACAGCGCCTGCTTGTCGCCGAGAACGCCAGCCGCTTTTTGGCGCAGACGCAGCAGCTTTGCGCGCAGCTCATGTTCCACTTGCGCGCGATAGAACGTCTTGTCAATTTCGAGCTTCTCGATGACATCGGCGCCGAACAGAACGCGCCGGCGTTCCTGCATGTCGTGGAATTCGATAGGAAAACAATCTGTTGACGTTCGAACTTCTTCTTCACTCAGCAGTAGCGGGCTGGGATTGCCATCCTGCCACCATTTGAAGATGGGTTCTGAGGCCGCGAGCTCGGCGGGAGTGATGCGCGTGAGTACGCACAGGACGTTGAGGTCAGAAAATTCTCCGTGGTGATCGCCCGAAGCAGCGGACCCGTAAAGAATTACGGAGACCAGGCGCTCCTGGTGGGCCTTGCGCAGCCGATCGACTAGGTTTTGCAGCTTCTGTTCCATATGTTACCAGTCACTCGAGGCGCC
>JBEKJJ010000135.1:0-19175 GCA_050011295.1 Bryobacteraceae bacterium | reverse complement strand
CCGCCTCATCATCTCCGGCGAAAACCCGGATCGTGTCCGGGAGTCTCAGATGCGGCTGGCACGCGTGGGAATCGAAAAAGTCAGCGGATATCTCGAAGATGGGATTGCGGGCTGGTTCGCAAGCGGCTACCGGGTGGCATCTCTTCCACAAATTGCGGTCCGTGATCTCGCCTCCCTGTTGGACACGGAGCGTGATCAGACCACCGTGCTGGACGTGCGGGAACCTTCGGAAATCATGGGAGGAGCCTTAGAAGGCTCGATCCGCATCCCGCTCGCGCATCTCGCAGCCCGGGCTGGCGAGTTAGATGGAGGCAAGCCCCTGGTGGCGCACTGCAAAGGTGGTTATCGAAGCTCCATCGCGACCAGTTTGCTCCGTCGCGCCGGCTTCCGGGACATTGCGAATCTTACCGGCGGATTCGATGCCTGGAAAACAGCCAGACTTCCCTACAGTCTGCCGCAGAGCAGCGCAGCATTTCCTAGGCCTCAAACGGTTTCGGCCTCTTGATTCGACAGGCGTGCCGCCGGAAGGTCGAGTTATGCAAGCTCCGGGCGCGCGCCAGTAGCGAAGACGGGGTTGCGGGCGGACATAATCCGCGACAAGGCCGCGACGAGTGCGTCGATGTCGGCGCACGTATTGTAGAGCGCAAGAGACGGGCGCACCGTGCTTTCCACGCCGAAACGCCGCAGGATCGGCTGCGCGCAATGGTGTCCGGCGCGCACCGCGATGCCTTCCTGGTTCAGCGCCGACCCGATATCCTCGTTGCGGAGCCCTTCGATCACAAACGACAGCACGCCGGCCTTCTCCGGCGCGGTGCCGATGAGCCGCAGTCCAGGGATCTCCTTCAGCAACCGGGTGGCATATAGCATCAATTGGTGCTCATATTCGGCGATGCGCTCCATCCCGATCCGGCTGACGTAATCAATCGCTGCGCCGAGACCAACGGCATCGCCGATGTTACCTGTTCCCGCTTCGAACCGCCCCGGCGCCGGCTGATAGGAGGTGCGCTCAAACGTCACGTCCTTGATCATATTGCCGCCGCCCTGCCATGGCTGCATCTGGTTCAGCAGCTCCTCTTTCCCGTACAAAACGCCGATTCCGGTAGGCGCGAATACCTTGTGCCCGGAAAAGACGTACCAGTCGGGGTTGAGATCCTGCACATCGATGGGCATGTGCGAAACGGCCTGCGCTCCATCCAGTAAAACTCTCGCTCCCACGCTGCGCGCGCCTTCAATGATCTGCCTGGCGGGCGTGACGGTGCCCAGGGCGTTGGATACCTGTGTGAACGAAACTAACTTCGTCCTGGGGCCAAGCAGCTTGCCGTAGGCGTCCAGCAGGACCTGGCCGCTGTCATCGACGGGGACCACCTTCAGCCGCGCGCCCCTTTCCGTCGCCAGTTGCTGCCAGGGAACGATATTGGCATGGTGCTCCAGCCACGTGATTACAATTTCGTCGTCCGGACCGATGTTCTGCCGACCCCAGCTCTGCGCAACCAGATTGATAGCCTCGGTAGCGCCGCGCACAAAAACTATTTCCTTCGCCGAGGAGGCATTCAGGAACCCGCGCACCTTCTCTCGCGCTTGTTCATACGCATCCGTGGCTCGGGCGGCGAGTTCATGGGCAGCGCGATGAATGTTGGAGTTTTCGTGTTCGTAGAAGTATTTCAAACGGTCGATTACCGATTGCGGCTTTTGCGTGGTAGCCGCGTTATCCAACCAGATCAGCGGACGGCCGTTGACACGCTCCTGAAGAATCGGGAAATCCCTACGAATCTGCAGTACGTCCAGTGGCTCTCGCCCTGTTGTCGATGGGACGACGGTAGCGGCGGACGGGAATTCCGGGGCGGCATACTCGAGAAAATAATATGGAGCTGCCGCTGCTTGGGGAACTGCCGAGCCGCCCGGAACAAACTGGGCCAGCAGTTCGCGCAATTCACCTTCGCCGGGGAACGCCACTACCGGAGCCGTTGTTCCTCCCAGCGGTGTTAGTGGATCGAGCGAGTCCGTCGCAGGAATCGCCGGCGGCGCACCCGGAGGAGATTGAAAAAACTGATCTGCTAGGCGCTCGATTGTTGCGACGTCCGGCCAACCTGAAGGTAAGTCTGGTGGCAAGCTCACCTGCTCAGGTTCATTTGTATTCATGGTACTTTCCAGTATCCACGTCGTCCAGTACACCCAGCGCGTCGTCGGTGAGAACAGCCAGCGAACAATACAACGACACAAGGTAAGACGCGATGGCCTTGTGGTTGATCCCCATAAATCGGACCGAAAGGCCCATGCTTTGTTGTCCCGGCAGATTCGGCTGATAGAGACCCACCACTCCCTGACGGCGTTCTCCCGTGCGAATCAGCAAAATGCTGGTTTTGCCGTTTTCCGTGCCGATTTTGTCCGACGGGATTAGCGGGACGCCTCTCCATGTCACGAATTGCGATCCGAAGAGGGAAGTAGTGGGAGGGGGCACGCCACGGCGCGTGCACTCCCGCCCGAAGGCGGCGATGGCGGCGGGGTGCGCGAGAAAGAAACCTGGCTCCTTCCACACCTTGGTGAGAAGTTCGTCCAGATCGTCCGGCGTCGGTGCGCCAGTTCGCGTCTTGATCCGCTGCTCTGGCCGAGCGCTGTGCAGCATGCCGTATTCCTTGCTGTTGATGAGCTCGCTTTCCTGACGCTCTTTGACGATCTCGATGGTCAACCGCAGTTGCTCGCCAATTTGGCTGTACGGCGAACTGTAGAGATCCGAAACGCGGGTATGTATGTCAACCACCGTATTGACTGCGCTGAGCATGTATTCGCGCGGGTGCTCTTCATAGTCGACGAACGTTTGTGGCAGCTCGCGCTCATCGCGGTCGGAACACTCCACGGTGACCTTCGACTCGTCCTTCACGCGATTCAGCCGGTAGATGCCGGCCTCCACTGGAACCCACTGCAGCAAGTGGGTCAGCCACCGCGGCGTGATGCGCTGCATCTGCGGCGTGGTCTTGGTGGCATTCGCAAGTTGTCTTGCCGCTACATCTCCCAGCGCGGTTTGACGCTCCGGTTCGTTCGCCATTTTTCTCTCCTGTTGCGGAATCTCCGCGACAAATCTATCTCTGTATCGACAGTATCATGCCGACACCGTGGCGCAAGCCTCCGGCTTGCGGACTACTTACTGCTTTCCGGCTGGCTTCACAGGCGGCGGCAGAGGCGCGGGGTCCAGGTATCCGCGGGTTCCATCGGGGCGAATCGGTCCGGGACCGAATCCCAAATGCTTCAGGTCGACGTTGTTCTCGCTGCACGCGTATTCCGACAGCAGTTGGCCGGGTGCACCAGCCACCCAGGTTCGAGAATACGTAAACGGCTTGGTATAGAATTTCGGATCCTCGATCAACGTCTCGACGCGCAGGTGCTCTGCGTCCGGCCTGGTCCAGCGTTCCACCACATGCAGCGCGTCGCTGTGCGGGCTGCCGTTCTCGTCGGCCCATACCTGCGTGTCCTTGAACGCGATTGAATCGATCACCAGCGTATCGCCTTCCCAACGGCCGATCTCTTCACCAAAGAAAGATGGATCGGGGTCGTCGGAGTGCTTTCGGCCGTCCACGGGAATCAGACGGTAATAGGTGTAGAAATAGAGAAACGAGACCAGCTTCGGCGTTTGCATCACCATGAACGGCAATCCGCTGGCATTGTGCCGCGGGATTCCTCCGATGATGCACAGCGCTTCAGGATCGTAAGTCGCGGTGACGTTGTGCTTCCAGGCGGCCTCGCCTTCCGGCGTGAACGGCAGCTTGAATCCGGAAAGATCTTTCCCGATATTGCCGACCGGTTTAGTGTTGCGAGTGCCTTTCCAGAAGCCGTTAAAATCCGGGTGCCCGTCGGGTGTGCGTGGCGCCGGTTTCGCCGGGCCGGACGGTTCAGAGCCGATCAGATCGCCATAGGGATTCTCGGCCGGCGGTTTGGATGGCGTGGTTTGAGCGAACACGGCAGGCAGCAGAGAGACTGCGGCTAGCAAAGGGAAGGTCGCGGCAAAACGTCTTTCATTTCTCATAGAGCTGGCTACGAACTCAAGCCTCCTCTTGATTTTACACGCGCAATATTGTATTGTCTATAGGAATAGTAGAGTATGGAAAAGGAGGCCGGAAATTGAAATCCTCAGCATCTTTCGCGGTGACAGTATTCGCGCTGGTCGCCGTAGCGCCGTTGTTCGGGCACCACTCGTTTGCTTCCGAATTCGATGCCAGCAAGGCGATCCGGCTGACCGGCACGCTGACCAAGATCGAGTGGACCAATCCGCACTCCTATTTTTATCTCGACGTGAAGGATGACAAAGGCACGATCGTAAACTGGGCCTGTGAAGGTGCTCCGCCGGGCGCATTTTCGCGGCGGGGATTCAAGAAGGGCGATATCAAAATCGGCGACACGCTAGTGGTGGACGGCTATCGCGCCAAGGATGGCTCGCGCCTTATGGATGCCCGGCGCGTCACGCTGCCCGACGGCCGCAGTATCTACGGCGGGACACAGGGCGATGGTGGGCCGGGCGATACTGCGCCGGCACCCAAGCAGTAAGACTCCCGGGTTATAGGCGGGGAGCCAGGCGTTTTTCCGGATGAAGATCGTGACATCCCCGGCACGTAGCCTCGAGTTTGGAATAGGCCGCCAGCGCCTGGCCGGCGTTGCCGCTTTTTGCGGCTGCCGAGATTTGCTTCGAGGCTGCCAGATTCTCCTGGGCCAGCTTCACGGCATCTGCCTGCTTCGCCCTCTTCCAATAAGCTTCTTCCCGCTCGGCAGTTTTGGCCAGTTCATCCGCCGAGGTTGTGGCCTTCTGCCACGTCTTAGCGTCCAAAGCGGCCTTTAAGTCGTCTTTCAATTCCTGCGCCTGGTCCATCCATTCCTTGTGCCGCGAACTATCGTCCGCCGCCGGCGTGAGGCAAACGGCGATCAGGAGCACTAGCGTGGGCAAGCTTTTCATCACGTCCTCAAAGAAACCCGATGGATCTTCCGGCCACTCCGACGGAAAACCAGAGCGCGAGTGACACCACCGCGCTTAACTTCGTCGAGACCGTTAATGCCGCCCCTATGGGACTCTCCACCAGCTTGCGATGCAGCGTGAAATTGAATGTCACCGCCAAAAACAACAACAGCATCTTCACGCGGAACGCCGGATGGTAATAGTACTTCATGGGATTCGCCGACACAAGAAACGCTCCGGACACCACGGCCAACACGAGACTGCCGAGGAACACGCGCGAGAGATCGCGAGCAACATTTGAAACCGGTTGGGACCGGAGACCAATTCCCAGGACTCCGAGGTCGATCACCAGAAGCGTCCCACCGAAAGATGCGAGCGCGATCAAATGCAGCATCTCGACCACCGCGAATGCCCATTTCGAATCACGCATCACCGCGAAGATCGGGGCCTGCGACGCCCACTGGAATAAAGGCAGAAGCGACATTCCGGGCCTAGAAGTAGGCGATGGCCCGCCCGGCGATGATGATTCCGCTCCACAAAATAAGCGACAGAACCGCCGTTAGCCGCGCGCGCCCCGGAGCAGCCGTTCGGTCATCCCAGGCGCCCACGCTCCGGTAAATTGTGGAATGAAAAATAAGCGGATTCACTGCAACCAGAACCAGAAGAAGCATCTTAATTCGAAAGGCGGGATTCACATACGATTTCGACGCTTGCGCCAGGAAGAGAAGGCCGCCACTCGCGAACATCGCGACAAATCCGGCCCAGGTTAGCGGCAGCACCTGACGGGCGATTCGAGATACTCGCTCCCGCTTGAGCACGATCCCGAGTAGCCGCAGATCGACAATCGCGACTGTCCCAGCCAGGAGCGCGATCCCGAGGACGTGGACGGTCTCGATGATCGGGTACACCCAGTCAGACTCGCGAATCGACGTGGCCAGATTCGTGCCGTTAATCCACTGACAGATTTCAAGAGCGGACATTACTTTGGTTGAGGGACGATCCGAAGATAAGGCTTGGGAGAACGCCATCCGTCGGGATATTTCTGCTTCGCTTCTTCCTCAGCTACGGAAGGCAGGATGATGACGTCGTCGCCCTGCTTCCAGTTTACGGGCGTAGCCACCTTGTGCCTGGCCGTAAGTTGGATCGAATCGATAACCCTGAGTACTTCGTCGAAGTTGCGCCCGGTGCTCATGGGGTAGCTGAGCGTCAGTTTGATCTTCTTGTCGGGGCCGACTACAAATACTGTTCGGACAGTCGCGTTGTTCGCTGCTGTCCGGCCTTCCGAAGTGAATCCGGTATCGGCCGGCAGCATATTGTAGAGCTTGGCGATCTCCAGCTCCGGGTCGCCGATCAGGGGATATTTCACCCGATGGCCCTGGATATCCTCGATATCTCCCGCCCATTTGGCGTGGCTCGATACCGGATCCACGCTGAGCCCGATGATCTTGGTGTTCCGTTTGGCGAACTCCGGCTCCAGGCCGGCCAGGTAACCGAGCTCGGTGGTGCATACCGGCGTGAAGTCCTTGGGGTGTGAAAACAAAATCGCCCAGCCGTCGCCGATCCATTCGTGAAAATTGATGGCGCCTTGGGTGGTTTGGGCGGTGAAGTTTGGTGCTTCATCGTTGATGCGTAGTGGCATAGTTATCTCCCGAAGTGCATCAAAGTGCCGCTCCGGCGGCGCTGGCGTGTTTCACTTCAATCAAGCGCCCGCTCTTGACGTCGTAAACATATCCATAAACAGGGACCTCCGGCGGAACAAGCGGATGCGACTTGATACGCTCGACATCCGCAAGTACGCTTTCTTCCTGATTCCGGATAGTGAGCCATTCAATGAAATCTCCGGCGTGCGACCCGGGACCAGCTCCAGAATCCTTCCATTCGCCATCCTGAAGGGACGCCGTTTCGAGACTTTGAGACAACAAGCCGCGGATCACTTCATTCGTGAAATAGAGCATGCCGCAATCGGTATGATGAATCACGAACCATTCTTTGGTTCCCAGAAGTTTGTATGAGATCACCAGCGATCGAATTGCGTCGTCGCTGGCTCGGCCTCCGGCGTTGCGAATTACGTGAGCATCTCCTTCGGCCAGGCCCGCAAATTTCGCCGGATCAAGGCGCGCATCCATGCAGGTCAGAATTGCGAAACGGCGTGCCGGCGGCATTGCCAGCTTGGACTTCTCACCGAACTCGGCGGCATATTTCCCGTTAGCCGCGAGAACTTCTTTCAATACATCCGACATGGTGTATTCCTCTCTTTCCTTTGACTCTCGTCCGAATAGATGTGGAGGCGCAGGCAGGATTCGAACCTACGCATGGCGGTTTTGCAGACCGCCGCGTTACCACTTCGCCACTGCGCCCTGATTTGATACAACAACGTCTGCTGTCTCCAGCGTCCGCCGCGTTAAGCGCTCCAGCAGCCGCTCGCCCTCGGGCCAGCTTCCATGACCCGAAGCGATGTTTATGTGTCCCTGCCGTCCAAGATCTGCGAATTCCGATCCCCACGCTCTCGCGAGCCGAGACGCAATTTCGAGCGGAAGATAAGGATCGTTTTCGCTCGCAGCCAGAATCGATGGAAACGGCAGCCTTCTGGTCGGCATCGGCAGAAATTCCGCGAGTTCCGGCGGGCAAGTATCCGAGGCCGTCAACCAGGGAGGCGCAACGAGAAGCGCTCCGCCAACCCTGCCGGTGTCCCCGGCCTCAGCCCACTGAGCCACTGCCAGACAACCCAGACTGTGCGCAACCAGGAACACCGGTGCATGAGTTTCTTCGACGGCTTGCTGGATCGCTTCCACCCATTGCTTCCGCGAAGGCCGATTCCAATTGTCTTGTTCGATCCGCCGGAAATTGGCGTGCCGTTGCTCCCAGACAGTTTGCCAATGGCCAGGGCCGGAACCATTCCAGCCGGGAACTATCAAAAATGTCGCTGTTTCCATAGCGGTCCAGAAAATCTGTCATATGGGGATCCGCCGGGGGGCAGGAAGCGGATCCCCAAGACACGTCACTTGCGAACTACGCTGGCGGAAGCGCTGGTGGGTAGTGCGGTACTCCCAGCATCCGCCAGCAGCCGTTCGATGTTTGACGTGAACTCTTCCTTCAGTTGCCGATTGAATTCGCCGCTGGCAGGCGAGGCAAACCCGGCGTGAATGCCCTTCACCCGGCCGTCGCGGCCGATAAAGAATGTCGCGGGCCAAGTGTTGAGATTCACTCCCTGAGGAACCTTTTCCCACATCTCGGCGGGAGCCCCGGCGATCAGGTAGGTGTATTCAACCCCGTACTTCTTTACGAAAGCGCGTTCGCGGCTCAACGTATCCTGCTGCTCCGGTTCTTCGAAATCGAGCGCGACAATTTCCAGTCCCTGGTCGCGATACTTCTTGTAGAGCTGAACCAGATACTGCGCTTCATCGTGGCAGTTAGGGCACCACGTCCCGGTGACGATTGCGAGCACCACTTTGCCCTTGAACTTCGGATCTTCATTGGACACAATCTTCCCGTTCACGTCAGGAAAACGGAACGCGAACGTTTCGTTGGGATCCCTCACCGTGGTGTGCGTCGCGTAGTTGGCTGGCTCGGAAAGTCCCTTGGCGCGCGCCGCTTCCGGACGATACGCGATCAGCTTTTTCGTTTGAGTGTAGGCGCCGCTGGTCTGGATTTCGAGCGTGCCGTCCGAGGCCGGCGTGACTTCGAGCAGCAGTGGCCGCGATCCATCAAAATGGCTCAGCACGAATTTGCCGTTCTGGAAGTTGCCGGTGAGCGCGCCCGTATCGCCGTCGACGCGCAGAATGGACGCTGAGACCTCGGCTCCAGATTGCCGCACGATGAAGCGCCAGGCTTTTTCGCCCTTCGGGCTGTCATAGGGAATCTCCCAGACACCGTCGATGGAAGGTACGTTCGTCGACGATACGGCAGCCGGAGAATAGCGCTTCGCGTGGAATGGAACACTGCTGATGTAGCTTTCCCGCGAGAAGCGCCCTTCCACCTGACCATCCAGCTGTCCTGCTTCGAAGGTTGCAATGATCTTGGTGAGGTAATGATCGAACTCCAGTACGATCTTGCCGTTTTCAAGCCGCGCACCGGTGGTGGTTTGCAATTGGTCGCCGTTGAAGAGAGTGCCCTTCAGGTTGGCGCCTTCGCCCGAGATATCGAGCCGGAAGGGGATTGCCGTGCCATTGAGAGTGATGCTGGCGTCCCAACGCCCGGTCAAAGTTGCGGCCGTCGCCGATGCGCACAGGCCTGCGATGACGGCCGCGAGGCCGAGCAAAGTTCTAGAAATTCTCATATGTTCCTTTCTGATTGGTTGTTCGTTGACTTGCAGCGAGTGGCAGAAGGCTTGGCAGGCTGAATGCCTGCCCCACTTGGCTCCAAGCGTTCATCCAGGAGGTGGCGCAGGCGCTTTCGCCCGCGAACCGGCTGGTATTGGGCCTCTGCCAGCTGCTGCTAGATTGTCCGGACCGATTGCGGCTCGGATATCGCTCCCTTAGGTGGGCCTGCTGGTTGTAATTCCTCCACTCCTCGGGCAGGCCTGGCTTCGTGGCCAGCAGGATTTCGAGGATGGCCCGGCGATCTTTGCCGGTGAGTTTCGCGAACTCGGGTGACTGATCGCGACCGGTCAAGATCTCCAACAGCCGGTGGTACACATACTCTTTCGCCGGTGCCGGAAGCGTATCGAACGCCGCTGAGTAAATCAGGTAGCTGCACGGATACTTGAAGATCCGTTTGCGCAGATCAAAATCGCGCAACGAGCGTCCGCGAGCATCGCGTGGACCGCGCGATCGAAATTCTTCTGTGAAGCCCGAATCTCCCTTCACTCGATCGCTGAGCGGCGCCTCGTTCGCGAAAAGCAAATAGCGCAGCAACTCTTCCGCGGGACCTTCGTATTGCTTGCGCGTTTCGTCCGTGAGCGGGCCAGCGTCGAGCGCCAGCCTTGTCTGATAATTCGTCAGCGTGATCAGGTTGTGCATCTGCGTCTGATGAGCCAGCACGAGATGGGCAACCACGTCGCTGTGCCGCGTTAGGTAAGCCGAGGCGTCGAAGTTCAAGCTACCGGAACGGCCGAGTTGCTCAGGATGCTCTTTGTCTTGCACCACCGCGTTTCCCATGTGGGTTTGCCGGCCGACAGTGCCGGTTACGAACCATCCGCCCCAACGTTCCTGGAGCGGGCTGTCTTGTCCGGTGATGAACGACGTCGAGTGAGTAGCTTGGGTCCCTGTTGGATTCGGATAAATCGATCGGAGCAGGACGCCAGGTACTCCACGGGTTGAAGCTGCCACGTGGCACTGCGTGCAATCCAACTCAGCTCGTTGGAACACCGGCTGCTCGGATTTACGTTCGTCCAGAAGATAAAAAATCGCTCCCTGCATCGGATCGAACGAGACAATCTCCAGCGCCTTTCCTTCGTGCACCTGGCCGACATATACGTCGTCATTGAAATAAAGCGCGCGCGGCGTTTCAGGAGAGATTTTCCGGAACTGAAAGCTGGTCTTTGAAAAAACCAGCGTTTGAGAGCTGACCGGAATGTCGAGCGCATCCAGAACCGACTTCAAGTAACCGTGCGCAGGTTCGTATGCCAGATTCACTTCGCCTCGGCTGACGCGCTGCTGGAGTTTCGCCACCGGGTCGGTCAGAGCGTCTGAGAGATAGTTGATCGGCGCGTCGCTGAAGGGCACGTAGCCCTGCTTGCGCACAGCAATCTGACCATACACGGGCAAGATCAGCCAGATCAGCGAGATGGCGGACGTTTTTTTCACAATGTTCTTTTCACCAAGCCCCTTATCGCCGGCTTTCCAGGTGAGTTGCGCCGTCCTGCGCTGCTTGCCAAACTCGCAGAAAATTTCCGCCCCACAGTTTCGCGATATCGGATTCGCCATAGCCGTGCCGCAGCAGCTCGGCGGTAACGTTGACGCTCTCGCCCTCGTTCTCCCATCCGATAACACCGCCGCCATGGTTGAAGTCGGACGAAATGCCGACGTGATCCACGCCGATTCGCTTGACCGCGTAATCGATGGCGTCCACGAATTGCGCGAGAGTTGCCTTGGGCGCGGCATTAACGGTCTGAAGCGCTGCGATCTGCTCTGTGGATTGCGGGCGCAAATATTTACTGAACGCTACGATCTGGACCACACCGCCATTCTTCTTGATCAACTCGAGTTCGCGGTCGCTCAAGTTGCGCGGTGTGTCCACGAGTCCTTTCACTGCCGAGTGCGTCGCGGCGACCGGTGCCCTGGTCACACTAATTACCTGCTCCAACGCGTGGGTCGAGAGCTGCGAAACATCGATCAGCACGCCGAGATCATTCAGGCGGCGGACCGCTTGTTTGCCCAGATCCGAAAGGCCACAGTGCTCCTCGGCTGCATCGCCAAGCTTCACATTTGGACGCGACGAATCCGCCCAGTCGTTGTGTCCGGCATGCACGAACCCCAGGATCCGGACGCCGCGGTTGTACCACTCGTTAATCTGATCGAGGTCGGACTGGAAAGCCGGCAGATCGCGTTCCCCGAGTTCATTCAGAGGAATGTTGGGAACCCGCGGCCGAACCAACGGATATGCATTCAGCAAACTCAGTACGATCGCGAATTTTCCTTCGGCAGCAATACGCCGCACGTCGGCTGGCGAATATGCAAGCGCGGCGTGCGCGGGATTCTTCTCCGCAATATCTCGGATGAGCCGGTATTTCTTGTCGGCATCCGAGCGCGCCTTTCTGTACGCCTCGTCGTTGCGCGCCCCCTGCGGCACGAACACCGCGAAGGATGCGCCCTTCAGCAGACCGCGCTCGGCCTTCGGCAGATCCACTTGCGTATCGAGCCCAGGCTCGCCGTAATTCAGAGGAATATCCACGTGGCTGTCGAAGGCGCCGATTCGGGTATGAATCTGCTTGGCTTTCTCGAGCAGCGCGGCATTGTTGGAGTCGTCGCCCCCAACGAGGTG
The DNA here is from genome assembly GCA_050011295.1 of Bryobacteraceae bacterium. Taxonomy (GTDB): domain Bacteria; phylum Acidobacteriota; class Terriglobia; order Bryobacterales; family Bryobacteraceae; genus Palsa-89. The sequence continues at coordinate 7,315 of JBEKJJ010000135.1, read as the reverse complement.
TCCGCCGAGCAAGAAGGCCAGTGCTGCTGCCGGCGCAAGTCGGGCGGCAGGTCTACGTTGATTAAGAGTGGACATCGCTTCGCTCCTCCTGCCGAGCACTTGCCTCAACGGCCAGAAGCTCTTGTGCAACCTCGAGGAGTCTCCTGCGGGTTGACCGGCTTTTCACGCGCAAGTGAAAATAAGCCTGCTCCTCGGACATCCCGTGGCGGCTTTCGAGCAACGCCTTCGCTCGTATGACAGCCCGTCTGGTGGCAAGCTGGTCCTCCAGATCGGGCAGCAGTTGTTGGAGTGCCGATCCGAACTGGCGCCCTTCCAACACTCTTTCTACGTGACTCACCAGCGTCTCGATAGCTTCCGGCTCCGGCATGCCACCTGTGAGAATGCCGCGAGTTCGCTCGGCGATCTTAATACCGGCAAGTTCGGCATCCAGTGTGCCGATTCTTGCGGCGAGACTAGCGGTGGTGTGAGGAAGCGCTTGGACCGCTTCAATTGTGGTAGCGAAACGATTCAGAATGGATAGCTTGTCTTCAGAAATATCATTGCCGCGAAAGACGAACGCCAGACTACCAGCGAATTGAGCGTCCACGCACAGTGGAAACAATGCCACGGCAAGGCCATCTCGGCTCTTAACGCCGCTCTGGTTCGAAGGATCTAACCATTGCGGGGCCGCTAATCCGTTGGAGTCTCGGCTCACCAGTGCGCCATTCGCTTCGTCGATCGCGAAGAGGTTGTATCCGTCCGCTCCGGCCGCATACATCGCAAAAAGCGCGAGGGAGGTCACGCTCTGCTGGAGCGGATCGCGCTTCGGATCTGGTCTGCGTTTTGATAAGAGAACGCCAGTCGTAAACAAAGTCTTCCTCCATACACTTCGAGCCAGCACAGCGCTCGTCGAAATCTTTGGACTCTCTTTTGTATTTAGGTCAACAGCAATACAACATCAGCGGGTGTGCAGCCAGCGGCTGCCGGAAGGAAAAACGTATTAGCATTCGCTCGCTCATACGAAGACTCGTGGTCACAGAATAATGCAAGAATGGGAGCGAGTCAAGAGAAATCTACTATGTCGATCGAGAATAGGGTATATCGGGAATGTCAGGCCGTTGTTTCAGGTAGATAGGTACTTTGCGTGTACATCAGACTCCTAGTTAAAGAAACTCGCGCGAGCCTGGAGCCCGATGCGGAAGGGTCCTTATGTGTTCTACAACCAGATGACCGGTGCTCGCTTCCGCGATCTGAAAGCCGAAGCCCCGCAGAAGCAGGTAGTGACGGTGCTCTCAAACGGACGAAATCAGATAGGATAGGAACTGGAGGAATGGGTGAGTGGTTGAAACCGGCGGTCTTGAAATGCGATCAAGGCCCGTCGGCAAGTATTTCAAAATTCAACACAACCTCTGTCCAGCCAGCAGTTTACACTCGTTCCGATCTTTATTCCTGTTCACTTGATTTCATCCGTTTTGACCGCTCTTTAGTGCCAATTTAGTGACAGTCAGCCGCTTTAAGCGACTGAAACCGTTACTGTCACTATCAATCGCTGCATCACGTTGCTAAAGCAACCCCTTATGCGCACCAAATCTGCAACGAGGAGGACGAACCCGCGTGGAGGCGAGCCCACAATAATCGCATCGTGGCGCAGTTCCGATCTGTGCTCGCTAGTTCTAGCAAACACTGTACAGAGTGCACCGACGGAGCGCGTCGAGTTTTGTATGTCATCTTAAACCTGTGTGGCGAGCCTTGTTCATCGCGAATTGATAAACTCAGGCGCCGATGGCCGTCTGGTACAGCCCTCGACAGTGACTCCGCTAGGTGTACGAATCGAAGGGTATTGGCGACGCCGATCCGCCCATACTCGGTTCTGGCAGGCGTCCTTCCAGCCCCGCATGCGTTCGATGAGGACTATAGTAATGTTGGAAATCGATTAGTTTTCTCTCCAGGTCGACCGTCGTCCAGACTAGGGTGCGATCCAGGTACTCGCGCCGAACCGTTCCAATCAACCGTTCGACAAAGGGATGCGAAAGCGGCACGTATGGAACCGTCTTTATTTCGGTCACTCCGCAGAGATCGCGAAGATCGCTCGCCATCGATGGAATCGATACAGGGGGTCATGATCCGAGCTGAGATATTTAGGCAGACTCTGCCCGCGAATTGCTCGACAGAACATCCGGCACAGCGCCACACCGTCAACGATGCCGCGCTGGACGGCAAAGCCCATGATGCGATGTGTAAATGGTCCATCGAAGCTCCACAAACTATCCTTCACGTGGCCGATAAACGTAGGCCAGCAAGGACCTCCCGAATCCGATTCCGGCCGGTAATGAACCATCCGGATACGCCGAACAACACGCTTGTCGATGTCGACGCCGAAAGCCTGCGCGATCTGCTGAGCGATGCGGGGACAACCCCAGCTGGGATTACGACGTTTCATTGCAACGACGGCTTCGATGAGGTCTTTCCTCGGTCCCTTCGAGCCAAGGCCGACGCCCACGCTGGTGTGAAAACAACATGCGGTATTTTCGTTTCCTCAGCACACTGTGAAAGTGCAGCAGTGTAGAAGGCTTCAGAACGATGGCGGAACGGAGAACGCGTCCGCGGAGTATGAAAAGGGTACACAAGCCGGCGATGATCCTGTCGGCGGTGCGCAACTTAAAACCAGCGCGGATCGCCAATCGGCCCAAGCACCAGACTACCACGCGCAAAAGACTCGGTCCGCCATGGTCAACTTTAGCCGTTTCTTGGAGGAGCGTCGCAGCACACCGATCTGGTGCCGCAAGGCGACATTCTCTACCTGGAGAGCAGCTCGCGAACGGAAAACCGAGAACACTGTTGAAAGGAACAGACAAGACGCTCAACATCGGCTTAGCTAGCCCCTTCGGGACTTCGGCAAACCTAATGAACACAGAAACATTCGAGTTTCCGAGAACCACAGTCGTCGGTATCAGACCTCCAGAGAAAACAGACTGGCGTCTCGTAACAATTTCACAATCTGCAGCGAGCGTCCGTCTATGCACTCTTGAGGATCATCGCGAGTGGGGCGCCACTAAACTAAAACAGCGGAGCGCTAGGCTAAGAGCTGCCTTACGACGTTCCCGTGGACGTCAGTCAGACGGAAATGGCGACCCTGATACTTGTACGTCAGTCGCGTGTGATCGATGCCGAGGCATTGGAGAATAGTTGCCTGCAAGTCGTGTACGTGAACCGGGCCCTGCGTAATGTTGTAACCGTAGTCGTCCGTTTCTCCCATCACGATCCCGGGCTTGATTCCCCCGCCAGCCATCCACACCGTGAAGCAGCGGGGATGGTGATCGCGCCCATAATCTTCCGCGGTTAAACGACCCTGGCAGTAGACCGTTCGGCCAAATTCGCCACCCCACACCACCAGCGTCTCATCCAGCAGACCACGCTGCTTCAGATCCATCACCAGGGCGGCTGAGGCCTGATCCGTTTCTTTACAGCGCTTCGGCAGATCTTTCGGCAGGTTGCCATGGTGGTCCCAATCGCGGTGGAAGAGCTGGATGAAGCGTACGCCGCGCTCCGCGAGCCGGCGCGCCAGCAGACAATTCGCGGCGTAGGTACCGGGCTTGCGCGCATCGGCTCCATACATTTCAAACGTCTGGGCAGGTTCCTTTGACAGATCGGTTAGCTCGGGAACCGAACTCTGCATACGGAACGCCATCTCGTATTGCGAAATGCGTGTGCCGATTTCCGGATCGCCATAATCGTCCAGGGCAAATTGGTTCAGCTTGCCCAGGGCATCGAGATAAGTACGGCGATCTTGGCGGGTGAATCCGGCGGGATTCGACAAATACAATACGGGGTCGCCGACCGAACGAAATTTCACCCCCTGATATTTCGTGGGTAAGAAACCGCTGCCCCAGAGACGGTCATATAAAGGCTGCCCCCCGCCGCCCGCACCGGGCGAGATCATCACTACGAAACCCGGCAGATCCTGCGTTTCCGAGCCGAGGCCATAGACCAACCAGGATCCGATGCTCGGGCGTCCGGCGATCTGCGATCCGGTTTGCAGAAACGTTACGGCAGGATCATGGTTTATCGCCTCAGTGTTCATGGAGCGGATGAATGTCAAGTGGTCGGCGATCTTGGCGGTGTACGGCAGCAGCTCACTTACCCAGGCTCCGGACTCACCATATTGGGCGAATTCGAAGCGCGACGGTACCACAGGGAACGTCGATTGAGACGCGGACATGCCGGTAAGGCGCTGGCCGTTTCGAATGGACTCGGGAAGTTCGGTGCCTGCATAGTCCTTGAGCTTGGGTTTGTAATCAAATAGCTCCATTTGGGACGGTCCACCCGACTGGAACAGATAGATCACGCGCTTGGCCTTCGGTGCGAAGTGAGGAAGGCCTGGAAGAGCGCCGGTGGCGGAGGCATCGAGTTCACCGGTAAGCAGGCTTGCCAGCGCCGCGGTGCCGAGACTGAAGGCATGGACGCCGAAGAAGTGACGTCGAGTGAGAAGTGTCGTCATGTCCATAGCTACTCCTTCGTGATCGTTTCGTCGAGGTTCAACAGCAAACTCGCGGCGCTGGTGTAGACAGCCAATTCCACGATGTTAAGTTTGGGATTGTGAGGAGACTCGCCTTCCGCGACCAGCTTTGTAGCTGAGGCCAGGTCGCCCGCATACCGTTTCCGGAGCTCGTCGAGTGTGGCTAGGAGAATCTTTTCCTCGGCCGGCTTCGGAGCGCGTGCCAGGACCAGCCGGTATGCGTAGGTCAGGCGTTCGATGGGTGTGTTGCCGCCTTCGGTCAGCAAACGCTCAGCGAGCTTTCGGGCCGCCTCGACATAGGCCACATCGTTCATCAGATCGAGAGCCTGCAACGGCGTGTTGGTGCGCACTTCGCGCACGGTACAGGTCTCGCGTGTGGAGGCGTCGAAGTTGACCATCGAAGGCGGCGCCACGGTTCGCTTCCAATAGGTATAGAGGCTGCGGCGGTACAGTGCCGAGCCGTGGTCCTGAACATAGCCGCTGCCGCCGGCCAGTTCCTGCCAGAGCCCTGGCGGTTGATACGGTTTCACGGAGGGCCCGCCCGCTTTTTCCACCAACAGGCCAGAGACGGCCAAGGCTTGATCGCGGATCATTTCGGGGGAAAGACGGAAACGCGGACCGCGTGCCAGCAGTCGATTCTCGGGGTCAAGTTGCCAGAGTTCGTGTGTTACTTTCGAAGACTGGCGGTAGGTAGAGCTCAAAACTATAGCCTTCTGAATCGCTTTCATGTCCCAGCCGGACTCGACGAATTCGGTGGCGAGCCAATCGAGCAGCTCGGGATGGCTGGAGGCTTCGCCTTGCGAGCCGAAGTCTTCGATGGTCTTTACGAGGCCGGTGCCGAAATACATCTGCCAAAACCGGTTCACGATCACGCGGGCGGTTAGCGGATTGGCAGGTGACACTAACCAGCGAGCGAGACCCAGCCGGTTGTTGGGCCAATCGGTTTGGAAGGGCGGTAGGAAGCCAGGTACTCCGGGGCTGACTTGCTCGCCATGGTTGTCATAGGCTCCCCGTTTGAGAATAAACGTATCGCGTGGAGTTGGGGTGTCCTGCATCACCATGACAGTCGGAATGGCTTCGTAATAACGTTTGCGCTCCGCGCGGGCGTCGAACATCTGTTGGCGAGCGGCTTGAACCTTTTTGGATGCGAAGCGATCGAGGAAGCACAACGCCAGCTTGTCGGATTGCGGTTTCGTGCGTTGTGCCGGCGGGATCGCCGCGAGTTGGCCGATGGTTTGGTTTAACGCCAGGATCGAGGCTTCGGCTTCCGAAACAGCGCGCTTGAAAACCTCGACACCGCGGATGGAGCCTTGGAAGCGCAACTTCGGGCCTCCGCCGCCGCCGATGCGAAATGGGTCCTTCGCACCCAGAGGATAGTTCAGGTCGTCGAACAGTACTTTCAGTTTTTGCGGTTGGCCGTTCACGTAGATGCGGACTCCAGACGCATAGCGGTAGCCGTCGTAGGTTGCCGACACGTGGCTCCACTCATTCAACGGGATAGGATTCTCGGTCTCGACGCGCAGCCCGATGTCGGTCCAACGCTTTATGATATGCAGCCGGACCTTGCCGTTGATTAAATAGAGACCATAGCCTTCGCCCTCAAAATAATCTTCGACGCGGGTGAGGATCGCGCCATCCGGGGAGGACGGATGGATGGAAGCGGCGAGGGTGAACGGGTCGAGATAGTCGAAGTTTGCAACGTCGCCGACGTCCACGAACGTTTCGCCGTCGAAATCTACCGGCTGCGGCCGATCGACCACGAGTCCGTCGTGTGGCGACCAGTCCAGTTTCTTTTTGTGGGCGGCGCGGCGCTCCCATTTAGCCTGGTCCCGGTCGATTGAGGGCTCCAACGCGTTGTAGCTTTTTTCGGCCTCGCGGAGCTTGGCTTCCAGTTCACCCAGCCTCGAAGACTGCTCCGGTGTCGGGGCTTTCATCATCGGCTCGTCGTTGCCGAAGTTGTACACCAGCCCCTTCTCGGGAACGTTGTTGAAGAAGGCAAACATGCGATAGAAGTCACGCTGCCGGATGGGATCGTATTTGTGATCGTGGCAGCGGGCGCAGCCCATGGTCAGGCCGAGCCATACGATCGAAGTTGTCTCGACTCGATCGGCCACGTACTCGACTCTAAACTCCTCGGGCACGATGCCGCCTTCGGCGTTAGTGCGGTGATTGCGATGAAAACCGGTGGCAATCTTCTGGGATGCGGTCGCATTGGGAAGCAAATCCCCGGCAATCTGCTCGATGGTGAATTGATCGAAGGGCATGTTGTGATCGAATGCATCGATCACCCAATCGCGCCAACGCCACATGCTGCGCTCGCCATCGCTTTGATAGCCGTTGGTGTCCGAGTAGCGAGCGGCATCCAGCCACCGAGTAGCCATTCGCTCAGCATAGCGAGGTGAGGCGAGCAGCCGATCCACAACATGCTCCCACGCATGAGGGGATGCGTCGCCGAGGAACGCGTCGACTTCCGCCGGCGCAGGCGGCAAGCCGGTTAAATCCAGACTGACGCGGCGGATCAACGTACGCCGATCCGCTTCGAGGGACGGATGCAGACCTTCACGCTCGAGCCGGGCAAGTACGAAGGAGTCGATGGGATTGCTTGGCCAGGAGCGGTCCTTGATGCTGGGCAATTCAGGGCGTTTCGGCGCGATGAAGGACCAGTGTGCTTCCCACTTCGCGCCTTGCTCTACCCATCGGCGCAGTGTCTGGATCTCACTCGGGCTGAGCTTGTCGCGGCCTTGATAAGCCGGGGGCATTCTGATCGCTGGGTTGTCCGATGTGATGCGCTGGATCAGTTTGCTCGCGGCCGCATCGCCC
>JBEKJJ010000134.1:0-20231 GCA_050011295.1 Bryobacteraceae bacterium | reverse complement strand
CTGCGCCATTCAAACCCTCGACCTTTCGGTTTCGGCCTCGACGAATCCACAATATTCCTTCATCTGCCAGCCCCTTCCGAATATCTCGATTGCCGGAACACTCACCGGCATGGACCGGCTATATAATCGCGATGTAAAACTTCAAGCGCGATATGTCGCGCGCTGGGCCGAGTCTTTTTTCGAGCTTGGCCCTCACATTCTTACCGCCGTTCCGGTTGGCGAAGCTGCAAGCGTCTCGCCCGACGGCCGTTTCCGTTTGTCAGTGCCGGATTTCTCGCAAGATGTGTTGGTTGGAGCGCCGAATCTCCCCGGCGAGCTGCAAATCTGGGCCATAGACAAAACCAGCAACCAGATCGTTGCCGAACTGATTCTCTCCCGGCCGGAATCTTTAAAAACACGCATGGCAGGATTAAAGATACAAAGCGAATACCCTCCCGAATTAATCTTCGGCTTCTGCGCGGCAGATTATCGCCGCCCACACGACGCGTTCGGATTCGCCTTCCGCCAGGATGACACCCTAGCATGCGAACGCTAACAAACCAACCCGCCCATGCCGAAACTGACCCACCTTAGCTGAATCGTTATGATCGCCGCCAGCCTCTTTCGCCAGGGGCCTCAACTGTCCACCCTGCTGTGCGTGTCGCTCTCGCTGGCACAAACGCCGCGGCCTGTGTTCCAGTCGAACACTGACCTGCAGACCATCGCTGTCCGCGTCGTGGACAAGCAAGGCCGCGATGTGCATGGGCTTGCCGCTTCCGATTTCACTCTCCTCGAGGACGGCCATCCCCAACAGATTGCGTTCTTCGGCGAGGAAAATCAGCCCGTGAGTCTTGTTCTCGTGCTCGACGTCAGTTGGAGCATGCGCTCCGGTCAGAAGCTGGAGCAAGCCCGAAAGTTACTCGCTCCACTGCTCGGCCGCAATCTTCCTGACGACGAGGTCTTCTTCACGGCCTTCACCGATCGCGTCGGCCCCTTCCTTACGCTACTTCCCGGGAAACCACTCGACTCGCTCATCCCCACGGCAATATCTCCACAGAATGGAACTGCCCTCTACGACGCACTTGCTACTTCACTCTGCAACATGCGCTCAGCGCGCAACGTTAGGCAGGCCGTCGTGGTGATCACTGATGGCTCCGATCAACATAGCCGCCTATCACTCGACCACTTGATTCAATTGGCACAATCTTCGAAGCCGCAGATCTTCATGATCGGATTCTTCGACTACTTCGAGCGCGACCTTTACAAGCAAAGCGGGAAAACTGTGACCCTTGTCAACCACCACGAAATCGACAACCCGCTGAAGAGCTTCGAGCGTGTTGCGAAGGAGACCGGCGCTGAGTCCTTCTTCCCATCGTCCGACGACGATCTAGCCCATGTCATCGATCACATCCGCAGTATCCTCGAAGCCGAATACTCGCTCGCGTATTATCCCAAGAGCGCCCATCAGCTCCGCCGCATTCAGATACGAGTCAATCGCCACGGCGTCAACATAACCGCGCGACGCGCCGTAACGGGGGACGTCCCTTTAGCGAGCACCGTCCACTTCGCCGTCGACTCCTGCGCAGTATCTCCTACTGAACATCCCTATCCGTGGGAGCCACACGTCACTACCGGCCTCCCGCACACTTCGATTTACCAGGATGATTTCGCCGATCCCAGCAGCGGCTGGCCCAATCGCACCTACTGGCGCTATGCCTCCGGCGGCTATGAGATTACGGTTGGTCCTCCGCCGGGCGAGGAAAACAATTCTGCCGGTCGAGGCATCGCCCGAGGCGAACCGTCGTGGGGTGGCGACCCGGGCGGAGCCGGTCAACTCGCGATTTCGACAGGCACAGTTGTCGCCTATGGACCGGCCTTTGAGAACTTCATTGCATCCCTCTCGGTTTCCGGGAAATGGACGCGCATCGTGACGAGGGAACATCCTAACCAATTTACCGACGGCGGTGCCGGCCTGGTCTTTCGTCTCAACGGGGCCGGTTGTTACATATTGCTGCTATCCGGATCCGGAAAAGCCGAGCACCTTAAATTCAAGCTCGTGAAACTTTCCTTCGGCCAATCATCAAACGCGCTCGGCTGGGACCATGAAAAAGAGATCATCCCCTGGACGCCCGTCCCCTTTTCGCGCAGCGCCGCGGCCCAGACGCTTGACGAAATCGAGCGGACCACCATCGCCGTCGAGTGCTCGGCGAACCACATCGATGTGCTAATCAATGGCCAGGACGCCGCGCGCGTGAACGACCCAAGCTTTTCGATTGGCCAGGTGGGCATGGCGGCATTCGGAAAAGGCCGCGCCGTTTTTAATAACTTGTACGTCGAAGAACGTCCCTGACAGCTGCCAGCAACCAGCCACCAGCAACCAGCAACCAGCAACCACATGCTACCGTCTTAATAGGAAACCGTGCTAAAAACGCTGGAAATCTGCGTTTTCCTCTGTGCCGCGACGCTCGCGTCCGCGCAATCCATCACCATCCGTGATCTTGTCCAGTTCATCAATTCATCCATTCAATTGAAGCAAAGCGATTCCGACGTAGCTAAAACCCTCCACCGCATGAAGCTCACCGAACGCCTGGATAGCGCCACGGTGGAAGAGCTGCAGCGCCTCGGCACCGGACCCAAAACCATAGCCGCGCTGCGCGAGATGGCGGACGCATCCGCGAAACTGCCTACCGCCGCGCCTCAAATGAAAGCCTCGCCTCCTCCTCAAGCCCCTCCGCCTGATACGGTGCAGCAGGGCAAGATCATTGAGGCCGCTCGCCAAGCCGCGATGAATTATTCCAAACAATTGCCCAACTATTTGTGCCTGGAAGTGGTTCGCCGCGCATTCGATAGGAACATCAAAGACCCAGCGGGTAGCGAGCAATGGCGCGGCGACGATACCGTGGTGATGCGGCTCAGCTACTTCGAGCAAAAAGAAGACTACAAGGTCATGACGGTCAACGGCCACGCGGTGGAGAACAAGTCGGTGGACCAATTGGGCGGCGTCACCTCCCAGGGCGAGTTCGGCAGCATGCTGAGGGCGATATTCGCTCCCGAGTCGGAAGCCCGCTTCGAGTGGCATCATTGGGCCACCCTACGCGGCCGCAAAATGTACGCGTTCTCCTACGATATCGATCAGCCGCACTCTCAAGTTAGCATCCGCTGGGAAAAAACCGACAAAATCGTGCCGGCTTACCGTGGATTGGTCTACATCGACGTCGACACGGACATGATCATGCACATCTTTCAGGAGCCGTACGATATTCCCGCCACGTTCCCCGTGCGCGCCTCGAGCGAAGTGCTCGATTACGATTTCCAAAAGATAGGCGACGGCGAGTTCCTGGTGCCGCTGAAGGTAGTGATGCTCTCGCGCACCATCCAATATCTCTCGAAGAACGAGATCGAATTCCGCCTCTACCAGAAATTCGGCGCCGACACCGTCATCAAATTCGACGAAACCCCACCCCCGCTACCCGAAGACAAACTCAAAGAGAAAAAGCAATAGCTGGACAGAAGGGCGTGGACGCTCTGAGTGCGCCGCACTCAGCATGGAATTGTGATAGTGTCAATCACAAACCACATGCCGTGTCCGTTATGAGCGTTAACTCTTCCCCAGCCGTGGTGCGCGTCCCAAGAGATTCCAGAAATCGGGAGATCCATGCGGCGCAAGTTCGATTGCTCTACGGCAACGGGAACGTGGGCGTCGTGGTGACCGTAGTCGCAGCGACAGTCTTAGGACGTCTCCAGTGGAGAGTCATTCCACACGCTGTGGTCCTTGGTTGGTGGCTCTGCATGTTTCTGGTGGCCGCAGCCAGATTCACGCTGGGGTGGCGCTATCGGCGTGTCGCGCCGTTGAGCCTGGAGGCGGGAGTGTGGGGCACTGCTTTCACCATCGGCGCGGGCTTGGCCGGAGTAGCTTGGGGCGCAGCGGGTGTTTTGTTAAACCCAGAAGACCATCTCGAGAATCAAGTCTTTCTGGCCTTCATTCTGGGAGGAATGATGCTGGGCGCAGCGCCTCTGCTGGCGCCGCTGCCAAAAGCGTTCCTCGCGTTCATGCTCCCAACCGGTGTGGCGCCTGCTGTACGATTTATCGTCCAGGGCGATGAGGCCCACCTCGCCATGGGGTTGCTCGCCGGTCTTTTCGTGGCTGCCACTTTGATCACCACTAGAAGAATTCACCTCACCATCGTCTCATCCTTGAATCTGAGGTTTGAGAACCAGGACCTGGTGGACGATCTGCAAGCTGCCAAAAGCCACGCTGAGGCTCTGAATGAGCAACTGGAGGTTCGCGTCCAAGAACGCACGGCGGAATTGCAGCAGTCCACCCAGCACCTGAAGACTGTGATCAGCCAGCGCGAACAAATGGAGGAGGAGTTGCTGCGTGCGCGCAAGCTGGAATCGCTCGGGGTGCTGGCCGGAGGCATTGCGCACGACTTCAACAACTTTCTGGCAGTGGTCCAGGGCAACGTCGAGCTGGCCATGATGCAGTTGGGCCGGAACCGGCCGGTTCGGGCGATACTCGAGAAAACCCAGAGTGCCTGTCAGCGCGCAGCCATGCTGTCCTCTCAGTTGCTGACCTTCGCCAAAGGCGGTCAACCGGTTCGCCAGGTGGTTTCCGTTGCCAAACTGGTTACGGATGCGGTGGACTTAGTCCGCGCCGGCGCGCAAACCAGCATTGAGCTGAATATTTCCGAAGATCTCAAGTCCGCCGAAGTCGACCCGGGCCAGATCGTCCAAGTACTCCATAACATCCTGCTCAATGCGCGGCATTCCATGCCGGACGCCGGAATCATCGAGGTTCATGCGGAGAACATCCTCATCGCAGGCGCTCAAGGGGCTGACAATCGCGTCCGGATTTCCATACGCGACTTTGGATGCGGAATACCCGCCGATGTCATGCCTCGTATCTTCGACCCATACTTCACCACCAAACCAAGTGGGCGCGGCCTAGGATTGGCCACCGCATATGCCATCATTGCCAAACACGGTGGTAGTCTTTCCGTGGAATCGAAACCGGGGCATGGAACAGTATTCACCATCGATCTTCCCGCCTCGCTCGCGATTCCGGCGCCGCAAGTTCCTGCCGTAAGTGAAATCCTGCCCGGCACCGAGCGAATACTGGTAATGGACGACGAAGAGGGGCTCCGGGTTTTGCTGAAGACTTTGCTGAGGAGCCTGGGCTACGAAGTCGAAACTGCCCGCGATGGTGCCGAAGCAATTGCCCTGTGCGAAGACGCGATTGTTTGCGGAAAGAGTTTTGACGCCGTCCTTCTGGACTTGACTGTAAACGGCGGGATGGGAGGCCTTGAAACTGTCTCACGATTGAAAGAGATAGACCCTTCCGTGAGGTTAATCGTCTCCAGCGGCTACTCGGATGCTACAGTAATGTCAAATTTCCGCAAGTATGGCTTTGACGACGTTCTTCCGAAGCCATGGAGGATAACCGAAGTAAGCCAGGTCCTCCGGAGGGTGCTGGCGCGGGCTCAAGATCGTAAAGCTCAATCGGGTTCGTGATCCTCTTACCCGCCAATCCTGGATTCCATCTCAACCGGCATCTACTTCGTTGCTTTGATCTCATCGGCAACCGCACGGCCCACCTCCAGAATCGCCTTGCAATTCGTCCTCCAAACCAAAAATGAACTAATTCTCACAAAGAAATGTAACAGTTAGTACTCCCATGTGTCGAACTAACCGAGATGTACGATACCGCTACCAGAACTATCATTGAAGAGCCACCTACTACAACTCTGAACGGCATCGCCGCCTCGGAAGTCCGGGCGGAGCTCGACCAAATCCTTCGCAGCCGCGTATTTATACAATCCCATCGAATCCGCCGTTTCCTGCAATTCATCGTCGAAGAGAGCCTGCTCGGACAACCGCATAGGCTCAAGGAATATCCCATCGGACTCGAAGTGTTTGACCGGCGCGAAGCCTTTGATCCCAGAGTTGATTCCATTGTTCGCGTGGAGGCTCGCCGTCTGCGCAACAAGCTCGACGAATACTACCGCACGGAGGGCCGTGACGACAACGTTCGCATCCTCTTGCGCAAGGGCAGCTATATGCCCGTCTTCGAGCACCGCAGTTTCGCCGGAACAGGCGGTGCCGCACCCCGGCGTGCCGTCGAAATTGCGCCACTCTCTTTCATCAACCCGGCGCCCAACGCCAGCCAGTTAGCCGACGAAATTCAACGCCGGCTGGCCCACGTCCTCATCAAGGAAGGCTGTTTGCAGGTGATCGCGCAACCCCACTCCACCCCGTTCGCGAATGAGATGAACGGACTCTCGCGGCATGTCACCAACGCCGATTACGTCATCGAGGGCAGCCTTGAATTTCGATCTTCCGGCTCTCACTTAATCGTCCAGCTCTTCAACTCCGCGGATGGCTCGTACACCTGGTCTGAAGCCACGGATTTCGAGTATCCGGATCTGGGTAGCGTAGGCCAGCTCGCGCAATCCTTGCTGCGTGAGCTGGTGGCGCCCCCGGACCATGCCGTCATTGCCCGTCGTCATTCGGAGCACAAAGAGATTCGCGATTTCTACCTGCAGGGCCGCTACCATTGGAAGCTCGCCACGCCCGACAGCATCCGCAATAGCGTCGCCTGTTTTAGCCATGCCGTGGAATCGGACGCGAACTACGCCGCCGGTTGGGCTGCCTTGAGTCAAGCCCTGCTGGTGAGTTCCATGTTCGGTTTTCTCGCGCCACAGGAGGCCGGCGACCGGATGAAGGAAGCGGCTCTTAAAGCAATATCGCTCAATCCCCTGTTACCCGAGGCGCATGTCGCGCTCGGATCCGTTCTTTCGCTCCTCGATTGGAACTGGGCGGCCGGTGAGCAGGAGCTGGAAAAATCCATTCAATTGGACAGCCACGACGCCACCGGTCACGTCGCTTATGGCATCCATCTGGCTTGCCGCGAACGGTTCGAATCCGCGCTGGCCGAGGTGGAGCGCGCCCTCGAACTTGACCCGGCATCGCTGTTTGCGAATTTCGTGCTGGGATGGCTCTATGGAGTCTCGCGCCACTACGACGAAGCCATCTCGCAGCACCTGCTGGTCTCGCAGCTCGCTCCCGACTACGGATTACCGTACTTCGGCCTGGGGCTCGCTTACGCGGGCAAGGGCATGTTCGAGGATGCCATCGCGCATTTCACCAATGCAAATCCGTTGAAATGCCGTTCGCTGCTGCGCGGTCAACTGGGCTATTGCTACGCTATGTCCGGACGCCGCGAGGAAGCGCTGCAGGAACTCAGCGCGCTGAACGAACGCTCGCCTAACTACGTTTCACCCGTGAGTTTCGCCGCCATTTACGCCGGATTGAACCATCCGGAGCAGGCACTGGATCATCTGGAGCGCGCTCTAGAAGCTCGCGATACCTCCTTGCCCGTGAATCTGCTCAACCCGGAATTCGATGCCCTGCGAAGCGAGCCCCGCTTCCAAACCATCCGCCAACGCCTGGGCTTGGCATAGCGTGGGCAGGCGCTTCCGCCTGCCAAGTGAGCACCTGTTAAAATAGCCTCACAGGCGCTCGTTCAGCGTACGCGCTTGCGGAGTGGCGTGGAGCAAATCGGGCGATACCGTATTCTAGACGAGCTCGGACGCGGTGCAACGGGGGTCGTTTATAGAGCGCAAGATCCCGCCATCAACCGAGTTATCGCCATAAAAACCATCCGCCTCTCCGACTTCACCGACGAAGCCGAACGCGAGCGTCTACGCGAGCGCCTGTTCCGCGAGGCCCAATCGGCCGGCATCCTCTCCCATCCCAATATCGTCACCATCTACGATATTTCCGAAGAGAACGGCTTGGCCTATATCTTCATGGAGTTCGTCGATGGTCCGCCGCTTGAAAAGGTCCTGAACAGCTCGGAGCCCCTGCTTCCCGAGGGCGTGCTTTCCATTTTGCGCCAAATCGCCCTCGCGCTCGACTACGCCCACAAAAAAGGCATCGTTCACCGCGATATCAAGCCCGCCAATATCCTGATCCACGAAGGCACCCTCGCCAAAATCACCGACTTCGGCGTTGCCAAAATTCTTTCGCAACAGATGACGCAGAGCGGAGTCATGATGGGCACTCCGAACTACATGTCGCCGGAGCAGGTGCAAGGGCACGCTGTGGATGGACGCGCGGATCAATTCTCGCTCGCCGTCATTGCCTACGAAATACTGACCGGCGAGAAGCCGTTTGTCGCCGATCACCTGCCCTCGCTTCTTTACCGAATCGTGCGGGAGGAGCCAGTGCCGCCGCAGCGCCTCAACCCAACTTTATCGCCGCAGGTGGAAGTGGTCCTGCGCAAGGCACTATCGAAGAACGCCACCGAGCGTTATCCCACCGCGGTTGAATTTGTGGAAGCTCTCGGGGAGGCATGCAATGCCAACCCCAGTTGGCACCCACTCCCGCGCAGCGGTGCTCAAAACTTGCCAACCATCGGCGGCGGTGCCGCTATGTTTCATACTTCCGCCCCCACTTCCACCATCGGTTATTCCGACAGTACTCCCGAGCCGGTCCGCACGCCGCCCGTGGCCGTGCCGACACGCCCGGTCCGCGACGACGATGTGGAAAGCCGGAATCCACTACTCAAAAGTCTGCTCTGGATGCTGGTCGGCATCGGTCTGGTGGGTCTGGTTCTTTTCGGGGCGCAGAAGTTTTTGTTCAACCGCAACTCTGAGCCTGTCGCCACCACCGAATCGCCAACGGCGCCCGACAGAACCCTGGATCAACCTGCCTCAAAACCCAGCCCCGTCGGCGACTCCCGGTCTCCAACTCCGGCCACTCAGGAACCACCCAAACCGGAAAATCCACCCGATGCCACGAAGCCAGAGACCACGAAGCCAGAGACCACACCGGAAACCACCAAGCCCGCTGACACCACTCCCAGCGAAACTTCTCCGCCCACGCCGCCCCGGCGTGAAGTTTCCACCATTCCGCCTCCCGTTGTTGTAAAGCCAGGCGCCGATAGAACCGTCCAGTTCCTGACGGACCCGCCCGGCGCGAAAGTCACCATCGACGACAATCCCGCCTTAACCTGCAAAGCGCCCTGCATGCTGCAGCTATCGTCCGGCCGCCATGCCATGAACGCCCAACTGGCCGGCTTCCGCTCGTACCCGCGGGTCTTCAACGTCCCTCAGGATGGCGACATTTTTTTGCAACTGAGCAAAGCCTTGGGCACGCTGAGCGTCACTTCCAGTCCGCCCGGCGCTACCATCGAAATAAATAATGAGATGCAATCCAAACACACGCCCGCTATCTTCAATCTTCCTCCCGGCACCTATCACGTCCGCGTGGCCCGGAGCGGCGCGTTTCTCGATTTCGATGCTGAGATCCGCGATCAAGCCGTGGTAGTCAAGAATGTGAGCTTCTAGTGAATCTAAATCGACGCAGGCTTTTTCTCGCCGCGGCCGCCGGCCTCCTTCCGCGGCTCGGCGATTCCGCGGATCTTTCTAAAATGATCGTCCGCTCGTCCCGTCCCGAGGATCTCGAAATGCCGCTCGAGGGCTTCAACCAATGGATCACGCCCATTGATCAGTTCTTCGTCCGCACCCATACCTATACGCCGGATGCTCCGAATCTTGGGGCGTGGCGGCTAAAACTCGACGGCGTGGTAAACCAGCCATTGACATTGACCATGGACGACCTCAAGAAATTCCGGCGTGTCGAACTGGTTGCCGTCGCGGAATGTGCAGGCAACGGCCGCAGCTTTTATCAGCCGCACGTAGCGGGAACTCAGTGGGCATTCGGCGGTGTGGGCAACGCAAGGTGGGCGGGCGTTCGTTTTCGCGATGTTCTGGAAAAGGCCGGCCTGAAAGATTCCGCCCAACACATTCTTTTCGACGGCGCGGATGTTCCCGTTGGAAAAATGCCGGATTTCCAGCGGACCATCCCCGTCAAGAAAGCGCTAGACCCGGATACGCTGCTGGCCTATGAAATGAACAGTCAAGCATTGCCCATCCAACATGGTTTTCCGCTGCGCATGATCGTTCCCGGCTGGGCCAGCGATTCGTGGGTGAAGTGGCTGCAGCATATCGAAGTGCTGGATCACGAGTTCGAGGGCTTCTGGATGAAGACCGCCTACCGGCATCCCACTCACCCTGTAGAGCCGGGCGCAGCCGTGGACCCGAAGGAAATGGTTCCGGTCACGAATTTGAACGTCAAGTCCGTAATCGCTACGCCGACGGCCGGTTGGATCAAACCGGGACGCACCCGTATCAGCGGAACGGCCTGGTCCAACACTTCACCCGTCGCCCGCGTCGATGTTTCTTTGGACGGAGGTAGCACGTGGAAACCCGCCAAGCTCGGCAGGGACAAGGGTCAATATGCCTGGCGGCTGTGGCAACTGGATTGGCAAGCCGTTGAAGGCCCGCACACGTTGTTGGCGCGTGCTACCAATGCGGCGGGCGAAGTGCAGCCGCTCGAGCAACAGTGGAATCCATCGGGCTATTTGTGGAATGCGGTACATCGCGTGGATGTCGAGGTTACCACCAAAGAGATGATCAACATTCCCATCGAATCGCGACCGCCCGCTCAGCCTCCCGGCTATCAATCCGCATGCCTCACCTGCCACGACGAAGGCATGATGGTGCAACAGCGGCTCACCCCTGCGCAATGGGACCGCGAAGTAAACAAAATGACGGGCTGGGGCGCGCCCCTGAAGCCCGAAGACCGCGAAGCCATCCTCAACTATCTCTCCACCCAGTTCAGGCCTTAGCGGCAAGGTCCAAAAGCGAAAAGCCAGACCCGATAAAGGTCTGGCTCGTTCCGCTGACAGTCGGGCGAAGCCGATTTGCCAGCCAGATAATCTCCACTTTCAGTAAACCACCGTTGTTCTACTTTGGCAAGAACCAGTATATTTTCGTCGCACGCCGGAGATGCGCATCTACAAGACGCAAATTTACGGAACACGCGTAACGATATTTCCGTTGATCACGTGTTCTGAATCGTAGTATTAATGTACTAGAAAGGAACAAGCCAAATGCGAGCCAGAGACAGACCCGAAGCCTGAAGCAACAAACTTTTGGACACGGGGCGAGGAAGATTTGCCAGCCAGATGATCTCCAAATCCAGCAACTGCGCAAATGGACCAAGCCCCTCCAAATTAACCGAACCCAGTTAATCAAAGGAGGGAACAGCCATGTGGTGGTTTATAACCTTGGTCCTGTTTGAAGAAATGGGACTCATGCAGCTTGATTCGAGCTGCATGCTCTACGGCAACATAGCTATCCTGGCCGGAATACTGATCGGCTTGGTAAAAGCGTGGGATTCAAATCGGGAATCTCGTAAGGGTTCCCAGCCCCCACGCCCCAAGCCCCTGGCAATGCCGGTACGGGACCAGCAACAGAAACCGCGGATCGCTGCTTAAGCGGCCGCACAACCCGCTCAGCCGGGACAGTCCAGCTGGAAGGCAGACTGTCCCGGAAAGCGAAACCCAAGAAAGTTTCTATAAAGGAGATTCCCAATGACGAGGTTGATGGAAGACACGAAAATCGATAACAACCGCGACCGGTTGACGCGTACGGTGACGGACGCAAACGCCACTACTCGCAAGAACCGCTGGTTGCCTTATGATATGGACGAGCAGAGCCTGGACATCGATAACAATGCCCAAGACGATGCCGATGATATATCCCTGGCGCACTGGAACGTGTAAGAAGACGCGCGAGGCCCTAGAGTATCCTCGAAGTTGAGGCCTCCTGAGCCCCGATAAGTTTCGCGGCGGACGGGACAACGCTCCCGTCCGCCTTTTTTGATTGTAGTGGCTGGAAAGGATGCATGAGCCGCACCCGCACCATTGATGAACTGATCGTTTCTCTCATTCAATTGAAGTATCCCGGCTATCCGCAAAGGGCCGAGCAGAGTAAGATCTTAGCGCAAGACTTCGGGATCAAGGAAGCTGCGTTTTCAAACTACAAGAACGGAAAACGCAAGCCGGCTGGCGACCAGGCCAAGGCCATGGCGAGAGCCTGGACTTCGCAACTGATCCGGGAGATTGAGAATGGAGTCAGCAAAGAAGAACTCCGCAGACGCCTTAAAAAAGCCGGCTTCCCTCTGGAGTCCGTGGATCGAGAGAGTCTTGAGCGAGAGCTCGGCACGAAGCTGGAGGCATCCATCGCCCAGGAGACACAAGCCTCCCTGCTCCAGTCGCTGATCGACGTTAAGACCGATCTTAAGGTCAGCTATTTGAGCTATGGCGTTTTTTCGGGTAGTGTCACTAGCTTCTTCAACCGGCTATTCCAGCGTTACGTAAAACAGCTTGGAATCCAGCCCGACGCGGAAATCCGCGATAAATTCAACGTCGAGCATCAATTGAGAAGCCGTGAGGTGCACCTGGCCTTGTGTTACTTTGCATCCGTCAATCGAACGCTGAGCGCTAAGTTCTTTACTACTCCTCTGCGAGTCAGTTTGGGCGCCGTTTGCCTCAAGAAATACGATGTGAACGTGGAGAAGTTAGCCGCCGCGGTTTCCACCGAAGGAGCACGCGCGCGTCACGCCATTCGGCCAATCGTCATCCGCGGCGAAGTGGGATACTTACATTGCGTGAACACGCTGGGTTTCCCCGACGAACCGGATACAATGACGGTTCGCGAAGACCTGAGTCTCGACGAGCTCGCTGGCATTCTGGAGGATCACTCCCAAGCTGCCGGTGACCATGGCCCGACGCCCGTCGTGATTATCGATGAATACAATGCCTTCCGTCTGCTCAGGGCGTCAGGAGCCGAGCGAACCTTAATTACTCCCATCACTTCCAACCCCACCAACCAGTTGTCCACCTACCGGAGGGAACTCCCGCAATATTACATGGGCATAGCGTGCAACCGGGAGGACACGCAGTTTGCTAACTTCCTGGGGGAATCCCTCAATCACTTTCTGAACGCCGAAGTGGAGACCACAGCGCGCGCGTTGTCGGATCTGTTTTGGGCGCTCGAAAAGGAGGTGCTGGAATTGGCGCCGTTGCTCGGCCGCTGGTCCGGAAATCATTACGACGGCGCCCGCCTGACGCTGCGCGAGCAACGGATTGTAGCACGGCAGTATTCACTGTATGCCCTGAGTATCGACAAGTTCTCCGCCGGCAACCTGGACAGTATGCCGCGCCCGTGGCATCGAATTCTGAAGCGCTCCCGTGAAATAGTTCTTCGGGAGCTGGTCACTAAACATCGAGAGGAAACGCAGGGGTTCATTCGATCCGTGTTAGCTGACCATGGCGAGCAGCAGACCGAACAACTCTGGCGACCGCTTCAACTGGAAGACTTGGTGCAGTATACGGATCACGACCTGGAAATGAATCGGCTGCGAGGACTGTTTGAAGGGGAACTCTTCACGTTGATTGAGGCTTATCTTACCGGATCGGAAAAGCCGGAGGAACGGATTACACTCGATCACTTTGTTCCGTCCGACTCGCCAAAGACTGCGTGGGTGAATCGAACCGACGAGTCTGTGAACGGGATTTTAGAACTTCTCAATCAGATCGGCCAAATGTACGGGAAGATGCTGGATACGGGACGTATTCAGAAGGAAGGCGGCCTGGGGCACGGGCCATCAATCGCGGCCAAGATCGACAAAGATCTGGACCAGCAATGCACCCGCTATGGCCACATCATTCTCGCCAAAGTCAGCACCAAGAGTGCCATTGGGTTCGCGAGCACCCGGTACGCCGGCCTCATTTGCATTCTTGAGCAGCCTGGGTGCCGCGCGGGAGACAACCTTGCGACGAATCGAGCCGAGTTGGAACACTTGGAGAAATCATGTGAACTTCGCTACCTGTGGGTGGCCGAAGCCAACCGGAGACGGAATATTGCCCGCCTCCTGCTTGGTGAAGCGTTGCGCTGGTGCCGTAAACAGGGATACGCGTATGCTCGCGTCGCCATTCTGCCCCAACTGGACGAGGCCATTTCACGCATGTGTGAGTTGCACTTCACGCCGATAAAGCCCTTGGCGTGGGACACCGCCTTCGCCCCAGATCGGTTCATCTTTGAAAAGCAACTGAATCCCTCCCCGGACTAAGATACTCTTGACACTTTATATCTGTAAGTGATATATCTGTTACTGATATGTCAACCGAGGAGCTTCAACCACCTCTAACTCCGGCGGTTTTCTTCATCCTCTTTGCTTTGTCCGATGGCGAAAAGCACGGCTACGCCATCATGCAGGAGGTATCGAAACTTTCGAGCGGCAAGTTTCGCATGGGCCCTGGCACGCTCTATACGACGATCCAGCGTCTGCTCGACCTGAAGCTGATCGCCGAAACCAAAGACAGTATCGAAGAAGAGGGCCGGCGCCGCTATTACAAACTGACCCGTGCCGGCAAATCGCTTTTTGAAGCGGAGCTCGCCCGCATGGATGACGTGCTACGCTTGGCGCATCGGAAAAAGCTGGCGGCCCAGGGGGCCCGGTAAATGCCAGTGCTTCTCAGGCTGAGCTGCCGGCTTTATGGATGGATGTTGGCGCTGTATCCGCTCGCGCTCCGAATCCGGTTCGGAAACGAAATGGCTGATGTCTTCCGGCAGCAGATCCGGGACGCATGGCAGCTGGATCGTTTCCCTGGCGTCGCGCAGGTTTGGTCCTGTGCCGCCGAGGAGCTCATCCTGGTTGCCTTGCCGGCTCGGTTGAATCCCGGGATGCTGCGCATCGGCGCCATTTCCCTCATAAGTACGCTGGCAGTTTTCTACTTCGTGCTCTGGGGCGTCACACCGCCCATTCACAAGTGAAGAAACTTTGGACATACATCGGCCTCGCATACGCACTGTCTTGGGCAGTGTTGATACCGCTGATTCACTGGCACGCGAACGAAGAAGTTTTGATTTTCGGTATTTGCGGCCCGGCATTCGCGGCCATGCTGCTATCGCGCTCCGGAGTGTCGCTCACCGGTCGCCGCCGGCGCATCCTCTGTTTCATCGGCATGACCCTGCTCGGCTGGGTGGTTCTGATTTTCACCAGCGAATGGCGAGGTGTCAGCCCGCACTGGCCGGTTCACATCAAGCCCTGGCTCATCGCGCCCGCGATGCTGCCGGCCTGGGTCATCTCCGGTGCTTTTTCAAAAGATTCAGGAATCCGAAATCTGCTCGGCACGCTGGTCCATCCGCCGAATTGGCGCTGGCCGGCTATCGCCTTATTATCCATGCCGGCATTCTTACTTCTCCCGTCGGCTCTGGCCCACGTCTTCGGAGCTCCGCTGCAGTGGCCGGCCCCGCAGAGTTCGGCCGGCATGTATGCCGCATCCGGAATCGTGAAATTCAGTTACGCCCTGATCTTTGCCGGAGTGCTGGAGGAGCCGGGGTGGCGAGGTTTCTTGTTAGAGCGCTTTCAGTACAAATTTTCGCCGCTCGTGGCCAGCTTGTTGGTATGGCTACCCTGGGCTCTTTGGCACGCGCCACTCGATTTCGGCGGCTGGGTGGCAAGTTCTTTGATTCTATATCTGGAAATCCGCGTTATCTTTCTGATCCCCCTCACCATTCTCACTACCTGGATTTACAATCGCTCCGGTCACGCCATTCTTGCGGCCGCGATATTCCACGCCAGCTTTAATACGTTCCCGCTGATCTTGCCGTTCGTTCCAAAAATGTACGCGCTGATTTTCGTATGGGCCGGATACGTGGTGGTGAAGGACCGGATGTGGCGGCCGCTCAAAACTTAAGGGCACCATTTCATCAGCGCGCGCTCCAGGTCGGCGGGCTGCACGGGTTTGGCAATGTAATCGTCCATGCCGGCTTCGAGACACTCATCGCGGGCTCCCACCACCGCGTGTGCAGTTACGGCAACAATAGGGACGCGGGAACTCGACGGTTGGCGTAAGCGGATTTCCCGCGTGGCCGCGTAGCCATCCATTTCCGGCATTCCGCAGTCCATGAAGATCGCCTCATAGGGGAAACATTTTGCCATTTCCACCGCCAGGCGGCCATTGGTAGCCACATCCACCAGGCAGCCCAATTTTTCCAGGAAGCGCACGGCCACCTTCCGGTTGATGCGGTTGTCTTCCGCTAACAAAACCCGGCGCGCGCGGCGTGGAAACGTCTTGGATGACATTGGCCGGCCAGCCACGCCTGGATGGAAACAAGGCAAGGGCAAAGTGAGGAGAAATTCCGAGCCGCACCCCGGCTCGCTCGCCACGGTCAGCGTACCTCCCATAAGTTCGGCGAGCCGGCGAGAGATGGCTAAGCCCAGCCCGCTCCCTTCGTTCTTGCGCTTCACCGAAGAATCGATCTGGCCGAAATCGGAAAAGATCAACGGAACATGTTCGGCGGCGATACCGATTCCCGTGTCCTCCACCGAAATATAAAAAACAGAGCGGTCTCCCAACAGCTCCGAGGAACCGATGCGCAGCTCAATGGAACCTCGGTCCGTGAATTTGATTGCGTTCGAGAGCAGGTTCAGCACGACCTGCCGGACGCGGTCCGAGTCGCCCGTTACCCGCCGGCCAACCACGCAAGAGTGATAGCGGAACGTCAGGCCCTTGGCCTGGATCTGCGGCGCCATCCGCTCGCCCGCTTCCCGCACGCAATCCACGATGTCAAACGCGCCTGTCTGGATTTGCATACGGCCGGCTTCGATGGTCGACAAATCCAGAACATCATTGATGACGGCGAGCAGACCCTGCGCGGATCGGCGCACGATCTCCGCGAATTCCCTTTGTTCGGCCGCGAGCGGGCTGTCCAGCAAAAGATTGGTCATTCCCGTGATGCCGTTCATGGGCGTCCGCATCTCGTGGCTCATGCGAGTCAGGAACTCGCTCTTGGCGCGGTTCGCGGCCTCAGCCTCGGTTTTAGCGCGTTCCAGCTCAGCCGCCCGTTCCGCTGCTAAAGCCTCCGCCCGTTTCCGCTCCGTGATGTCGCGCGCAACGCCCAAAATAGCGGGCTTACCGTGATAATCGAACAACTGTGAGCTGATTTCGACGGGAATTGTGGATCCATCCTTCCGCTCGTGTACGCCCTCGAACCTGTACCCGCCGGTCCGCAACGCACCCCCAAATCGCTCCCGCCGTTGCGCTTCGGTTACGGTCTTATCTAGCTGCCCCACATTCATCCGGAGCAGCTCCTGCTGGGTATAGCCCAGCCGCCGGCACGTGATCGCGTTCGCCTCCAATATGTTTCCTTCGAGATCCAGAATCAGGATGCTATCGTTGGCGTTCTCAAACAGCGTTCGGAACAATGTTTCCGAATCGCGCAGCGCCGCTTCTGCCCGGTCGCGTTCCGCCTGCCGCCGCCGCGCTTCCACGCCGAAAGACAGGTTGGCGGCCAACTCCTCCAACAGGCGGATCTCCTCGGAATCGAAAGCATCGGGCTCGGTAGCATAGATGCTCAACGCGGCGATCACTTGGCCCTCCGCTCGGAGCGGCAGCGCCAACACCGAGTTGTAGCCATGTTGCGCGGCCCTTTGGCGCCACGGCTCGAAATCCGGATCCGTCTCGGACTGACGACACACTGCGGTGCGCTCTTCGCGAATACAGGTTCCCGTGGGTCCGTGGCCACGCGGCTCATCGCTCCAGGTGATTCCGTGAGCGTCCAAATAAGCTGCCGCATTGCGACCCTGGGCCGCCACCGTCCGCACTGACTTTCGTTCGTCTCCTGCCGCCATGCCGATCCACGCCATGGCATAGCCGCCTGCATCCGTGATGATTTCGCAGGTACCGGAAAACAGGCGCGCTTCGTCCTCCGCCTGAATCACTGCCCGGCTACAGGATGAGAGAACCCGCAGGGCGCGGGTGATGCGCTTCAGCTCGGTCTCGTTAGTAAGGAGGTCGATGTCTTGCTGGGAGCATGCCAACATAGCTGTACCCTGATGCCTTATCGGCTCAGGCCCACGGAGTAATAGGGCTATTGCACGACGGCCTCGAACAGTCCGGTCTCCACCGTTCCCGCCCGCTTTAATTGGACGATGATGCGGTACCGGCCCGATTCTGGAAACCCATACGGGAAGGTCACTTCGGCCGGCGGAGCCTGCATGTTCATGCCGCGCGACGGATCGGCCAGCGCCAGCGCCGCCATGGCCACGGTTCCCGAAGGATGAATGTGGGCAAACACGGCGCCGTCGCTGCGCACGAAAGCCGCGTGGCCGGCCATGCCCATATAAAGTTCCAGATCGTGAGCCACTCGGCCCTGTTGATCTTCAAGATGAAAACGGAATAGCTGGAGCTTCTTCGGCTCGAGCGGCCTCGGATCGCGATCCCAAACCATTCGGAAACCATCGGGAAGCGTTGGACCCGCTGTCCCCGCCGCATCATCGCCCGAGAGCGGCCGGCCATGCACATCCGCATTCACCTGAAAATCCGCAGCCAGCGTTTCCGGAAAGCCGTCGGCGTGCACCACGTCGGCGTACAGCTTGTAATGCCCGCGCGCGAGGTCCGGCAACTGCTGGCTGAAGCGCCTGGTGCCTTCCATTTCCGGATGCAAGTGCCATACGCGGTCCATTTCCGGCCAATGGATCACGTAAAGATGCATTAAATGATTGTGATCTGGTACGAAATCGTCCAGCTTGCGCGAAATAATCCAGCCGGGATCGCTCAGTTCGAGAATGAGTTTGCTTCCATCGAGCAATGGCGTCATCTGAAGAGGTTTATATAAATAGCGGGAATAATCGCTCGCTTCTGCGGTCCACCAGAGATTTCCGAGATACACAATCGCAACCAAAAAGACAGCTGTTACCGTCATCACGACGCGCGCACGTCGGCGATATTCAGGCGGTACTTTCGCGCCCGGCTCCAGTTGGGCCTCTCTCGCGCCCGCGCCCGCGATGCTGACGATGCCGATCACAAGCGTGAGCATCAGAGCGAGCAGAATCCCGCCGAGCGCGAGGTTCATGGTCTTTGTTCGATTCGCAATTGCCGCAACGGGAACGGAAAGCCGGCCTGGCCCGCGAGCGCCGTCGGCCTGGATGCGAACCTGCCACGAACCGGTTTCCATGATCCACAAACTGCCGGTGAAGAACTGCGGGTCGTACTTCGAGGCGATCATCCCATCGGGCGTGGGCGGGTGTTGGGACGCTTCGCCGGTGAGTGGGATTGGAGTGATCAGAAGTTTCCTCAGGTCCGGCGAAGTGCATCGGATTTCGATCTGCGCGACGCCCGGAATTACAGTAGGTGGACGGATGGTGACGAACAGCGGATAAGGGCCGGCCGAGCCTTCGAAGAAGACATCAGGACTGCCGATGTGCGAAGAAGACATCAGGACTGCCGATGTGCGCCCATGCCGTCGACGCGACGATCGCGAGTAGTAAGACTGCGCGGGACATTGCCGCTTTCATTATCACAGGAGCGTTGGGGCTGGGGACTCGGGGCTGGGGACTCGGGGCTGGGGGCTGACGGCCGATCGATTTATTGCTGGGGAAATCTGGATTTGTTCGGATTTCCGAACAAGCGACGTCTAAGCTATTGATTAAAGGTGCGCCTGCGCGCCCAAAAAAGCGGAGCGTTTATGGCTTCTGTTCGGAAAACCGAACGGCCTTCCGTTACAACTGCCAGGAATGTCCTAGAACACAAGAAGGAGTCAAACCATGCTGGGTGTTATCCGAGCAGTGGCGGTTTTGGTGTGTCTTTATATGGTGGCGGCGACAGTTAGCGCCCAACCGCCCGTCAGTCCGCGCAATTCCTACGAGCGCATTCTCGTAATCCTGCCCATCATCGGCAGCGGGACTGCGGCCGACCCCATGCGCCCCTCGCTGATTCCGGCGCCGGGCGGCGCAACTCCGAATATTCTCAACATCGCGATCTCTGCGCCAGTGACCGGTGGTCCGGGAGTGGCCGCGACGCCGGTGGGCGGCGGGCCAACCGCGCCGCAGAACCTCATTCTCGGCTACACCTGGGTGCCGAGCGATGACGGCAAGTTTGCGCTCACCGAAATCGTGATGCGCGACCGCAGCGCGTTTCCGGCCATCATGGCGCTGCCGGGCGTGACGGCGTTCGTCAAAGGCGTCAACAAGCTCACTGATATTCAGACTGCGTTCCAGCAATACAAGAAAGACTTCGACGTCACGAAATTCGGGGTGTGGGTCCGATGAAAACCGTACGCGTCGCCCTCTTCGCTGGCTTGACGCTGGCATCGGCCTTCGCCCAAGTGCCGCAAAACTACGCCTACGAATATCCGAGCCTGCTCAATCCCTACAGCTCCTCCCAATGGACTTCGAACGGGACCAACAGCGTGTCCACCAACATGTACACATCCTCGGCATCCACCGGCGGATCGCTGATCTTCAGTCCCACGATCGCGTCTCCCAGCAATTGCTATGAGGTTCACTTCAAGCTCAACCTGGCGTCTCCCGCCGGAACCTACATCGTGTACCTG
>JBEKJJ010000133.1:0-20493 GCA_050011295.1 Bryobacteraceae bacterium | reverse complement strand
CGGCTTCCGCTCAGCCAAGCTGTCACCTTGACCAAAATTCCCGTGATGCCCATTTCGTATGGCGACGCCCAGCCGCTGCTCGCGGCATTGAAGGGTCCCGTCGCTCCGCAAGCCTGGCGCGGCGCTCTGCCTATCACCTATCACGTTGGGCCCGGCCCAGCCAAAGTGCACCTGAATCTGAAATTCAACTTCGATATCAAACCGCTCTACGACGTAATTTTGACTATTCCCGGCGCAACATATCCGGACGAGTGGATCATCCGCGGCAATCATCACGATGGCTGGGTCAACGGCGCCGAAGACCCTCTCTCCGGCGCATCCGCGCTCATGGAAGCCTCTCTCCGGCGCATCCGCGCTCATGGAAGAAGTCCGCGCTCTGGGTCTTCTGCTGAAGCAGGGCTGGAAACCGAAGCGCACCATAATTTATTGCCTTTGGGATGGCGAGGAACCCGGCTTGCTCGGCTCCACCGAATGGGCCGAGACGCACGCCGAGGAGCTTGCGGCGAAGGCCGCCGTCTACATCAATTCCGACGGCAACGGCCGGGGCAGATTGGGTGTGGAAGGTTCTCACACGCTCGAAAAATTCATCAATGGTGTGGCGCGCGACATTGATGATCCGGAAGCCAACATTTCGGTCTGGAAGCGTCAGCAAGCTTTTCGCATTGCGAATCCTGACTCGACCGAGCGCCAGGAGGCTCGCACCCGTTCCGACCTGCGCATCGCCGCTCTCGGCTCCGGTTCCGATTACACCGCGTTCCTGGATCACATCGGCATCGCTTCGCTCAATCTCGGATTCGGCGGCGAAGACGGCGGTGGAATTTACCACTCCGCCTATGACGATTTCTACTGGTACACGCATTTCGCCGATACCAACTTCGTCTACGGCCGCGCCCTCGCTCAGACCGCCGGCACCGCTGTGCTACGCCTGGCCAACGCCGAGCTGCTGCCCTTCGATTTCAGCAATCTCACGGAGACCATCCGCCGCTACATCGATGAAGTGGAGCACTTGGCCCGCGATAAACGGGATCAGATCATCGAGCGCAATAAGGAGATAGACGAAGGCGTCTTCGCCGCAATCGACGATCCACGTCACAAAAAGATTCCGCCGCCCAAGGAGCCAGTTCCGCCATTCCTCAATTTTGCGCCACTCGAAAACGGCTTTGTAGCATTGCAACGCGCGGCCGAGCTATACGACCACGCCCTCACACATGCGTCTGAAAACGGCGGCTCCGCGTTGGCTCGCGCCAATCTCCGCGACGCGAACCAGCGATTAGTCCAGGTGGAGCGATCGCTCACCCTCAAGGATGGCCTGCCCAACCGCCCCTGGTTCAAGCACCAGATCTACGCACCCGGATTCTACACCGGTTACGGCGTGAAAACGCTGCCCGGAGTCCGCGAAAGCATCGAACAAAAAGATTGGAAGCTGGCGGATGAGGAAACGGTGAAAGTCGGCAAGGTTCTGGAAAACGCCGGCGAAGCCATCCAAGGCGCCGCCGCCGAACTATCCCGCAGCGCCCAATGATCGCAACCATCAATCCTGCGACCGGCGAAACCCTCCGCGAGTTTCCCGCACTTTCCGCCGGCGCAATTGAAGAGAAACTAGCGCTAGCCTGGAAAACATTCCATTCCTATCGCCACACACCTTGGCCCGACCGCGCCCGCGGCCTCCAAAAAGCTGCCGAAATTCTCGAATCCGAAAAGCGTGAGCTCGGCGCGCTCATGACCACCGAAATGGGCAAAACCCTGCCCTCGGCCATCGCGGAAGCCGAAAAGTGTGCCTGGGCCTGCCGCTACTATGCAGAAAACGGCGAACGCTTGCTGGCGGATGAGACGGTGTTCACCAACGCCTCAAAAAGTTTCGTCCGCTATCAGCCGCTAGGACCCGTGCTCGCCGTGATGCCCTGGAATTTTCCCTTCTGGCAGGTTTTCCGATTCGCAGCCCCCGCGCTCGCCGCAGGCAACACCGGACTCTTGAAGCACGCCTCGAATGTTCCCCAATGCGCGTTAGCGATCGAAAACATCCTGCACCGCGCCGGCTTTCCGGAAGGTGCGTTCCAGACATTATTGATCGAAGCGAATCAGGTGGATTCTCTGCTGCAGGATGATCGCGTGGTCGCGGCCACGCTAACCGGCAGCGAACCCGCCGGCCGTTCCGTAGCGCGCGCTTCCGGCAGCCAAATCAAAAAAACCGTGCTCGAGCTCGGCGGCAGCGACCCTTTCATCGTCATGCCCAGCGCGGATTTCGACGAAGCCGTCTCCACCGCCGTCAAGGCGCGAGTGATCAACAACGGCCAATCCTGCATCGCCGCCAAAAGATTCATCGTAGCCGGCAGAATCTACGATGCATTCGAGCAACGCTTCGTCGATCGAATGAAAGCTCTGAAAGTTGGCGACCCCATGGCTGCCGGCACGGATGTCGGCCCGCTAGCAACCAACAAAATCCGCGAAGAATTGCACGATCAAGTTCAGCGCGCCATCCAGGCCGGAGGCCGCCTGCTCACGGGAGGCCGCAAAATCGATGGCCCCGGCTTCTACTATGAGCCAACTGTCCTGGCCGATGTCCCGCGCTCATCCCCCGTCTTCCACGAAGAATTTTTCGGCCCCGTGGCCATGCTGTTCCGCGCGCGCGATGCGGAAGAAGCCATCGAGTTGGCAAACGATTCCCCCTTCGGCCTGGGTTCCAGCGTCTGGACGCGCGACGAATCCGAACAGGCCCAGTTCGCCGACGGCATCGAAGCCGGCCAAGTATTTCTGAACGCCATGGTGGCGTCCGATCCCCGGCTCCCGTTCGGCGGAGTGAAGCGCTCCGGCTATGGCCGGGAACTGGGCGTGTGGGGCATCCGCGAATTCGTCAACGTCAAAACCGTCTGGTGCAAATAGGAGTTCAATGAAGCGTTTAGCCTGGATATTCGCCGCTCTATCGAGCCTTGCAGCCGCGGGCACACTGTTCCTGCCCGCGTATCCCAACGCCCTCCTGGTCTTTGACGAAACCAAAGGCGAAGTAGTGGATCGAATCCCACTCACCACCGGCACTCCCCGATCCATGCGACTTTCCCAGGATCGCAAAACCATCTACGTCACCACCATCGATCACAACGGCTTGGAAGTCGTGGACATCGCCACGCGAAAGGTGACTAATCACTTCGTCCTCAACACGTCCACCAAGCAATATCGCTTCCGCGGCGGCGTGCCCGATCCCGACGGAAAATTGTTTTACACCGTCACCAAGGAAATCGACAAGTTCCCGGATCACTACGAGGTCCACGATGCAAAGTACACGGTGATCGATCTGGCCGATCAGAAAATCGTCAAGACCGTGGACATCCCTCGCGAGGACGTGGCTCAAAACGAGGCCGGATTCGGACGCACTCCTTTTGAAGTCTCTCCCGACGGAAAA
The DNA here is from genome assembly GCA_050011295.1 of Bryobacteraceae bacterium. Lineage (GTDB taxonomy): Bacteria > Acidobacteriota > Terriglobia > Bryobacterales > Bryobacteraceae > Palsa-89. The sequence goes on along the minus strand of JBEKJJ010000133.1, from coordinate 17,096 downwards.
TATCTGTATCAGTTCGGCGCCAAGATCTCCGTCTTAAGCGCCGATAATTTCAAGCTGATCGATCGCATCGACCTCGCCCAGCCCGATTTTCCCGGCATGGAGCGCATCCGTTTCGGCGGCGACCTCGATCTGATCGGCCAACCCGGCCAGCATATTTCGATCTTCAACTCAGCCGACCCCGTGGTTCACAGCAAAGTATTCGGCATCGGCCGCTTCGATCTGGAAACCCGCCAGATGGAGTTTAACCCCATCGGCCCCGTCCCCGGCGGAATGGCCGGCGTTCAGGTGACGCCCGATAAAAAGTTCGCGTACACCGTGGTCACCAACGGCACGCTCGGCAACAAGCGCTGCGAATTCTGGGAATTCGATTTGTCCAACGATCGCATTGCGCAACAGGCCGAGGTTCCCTGCCGCGCGCGCTTCAGCTTCGGAATGGCCAGCAACGGCAAGAAGCTCTACATCTATGGCGCTGGATTCGAAATCGAAGTCTACGACGCCGCAACGCTAAAATACGAACGCACCTGGGATCTCAAAACCGACGTCACGCCGGCGGGAATTGTGGTTCTGCCCTGAGCCGCTTCCATTTTTTCCGAAGCGTCCGGTTCCAATACATCAGCAATCCCGTAACAGCCAGCATCGGGATCACCAACCCAAGAACGGCCCAAATAATTTTGATGCCCAACCCCCAATACACGCCAAAGTGTAGCGGCACCTGCGACCATATGAACCAATCGCCGAAACTCTGATTTACACCGTATCTCCACGCGGTCAAATACTCGCCCGTGTAAGGATCAAAATACAAAGTGTCTTCGTACTCCCGGCTCAGCCCATTGCCCCGGCGCATCAGAATCTGGATCGGCGCCCTTCGATTGAATGGAAATTCCACGCCCGCGAATGTCGTTCCTGGATCCAGTGCGTAAGCGCGTTTCACCAACGCATCCAGATCCGGATCGCTCACATCATGTCTGGCGGCCACCTCCACCACCGGAGGCTTCGAGTTCACAATCGGCGATATCCGGTTGACCAACGCGAAGACCTCGCGTGGCCAAGCAAAATAAACGCCGCTCGCGGCCCAAAATGAAACCAACGCGAGCGTCCAAAAACCAGCGGCGCTATGCAAATCAAAATTAATCCGCCGCCAGGTCCGTCGGAAATCCACCTTCAGCGCGCGTTTCCAATTTCGAACGCCCGGCCACCAGTTGACGAGCCCCGTAATGCACATCAGCAGAAGAAAAGCCGCACCGACGCCATTCAAAATTCTTCCCTTTCGCGACGCAAACAAGCTGACATGCAGCTTCTCCACGATGTCAAGCCACGCTGGACCTCTTTTGATCTCGCCCAGAATCTCACCCGTGCCCGCGTCCACCCCCACTCTGATTTGCCCACGTCCCCACAAGCGAGCGATATAGGTAGGTTCGGTCTTTCCCGGCGCGATCACCGATGCGATGCGAAAACCCGGGTAGTGCGCGGTCAGATTCCGAACCACCGCGGTAATATCCACGCGTGGTTCTCTCGCCCTTCTGGATTCCCAAGGATTCGCTCCGGTCAGCGCGCCCAATTCTATCCGCAGAACCAGAATCGACCCTGAAACGCCGATCACGATCAAATACAACGCGAGCACAATCCCAACCCAAAGATGGATCTGGAAATTCGCTCGACGTATCCACATCTGCTGCGGACGCTCAAAAAACCGGCGTACGAAATTCATCACGCCCGCGAAAACAATTGCATCAAATGCACATTCCGCCCGCCCTGCACCGCGTCCGATTCACAAGTGAGGCTCTTTCCATCCGGCGAAACAGTAAGCGTGCCCGAAGTCTGGGGCCGATTCGCCCCGCTCAGGATGAACTTATATCGTGAACCCGCCTTAGTCAACTTTATGGTGCCCAGCTTCTCCCCCTGCCCATTCTTGACGTCCGCCTCGGTCCCGTCCAAGCGCACGGTGTAAGTCATGCTGACGTAATGAATGTTATTGATCGGTACTGAAAACGCGAATGCGAGTTTGTCGCCGGATTGCGCGATCCTCAGCGTAAGCGGATCAAAATTGCCTTTCTCTCCATTCAGTTCCTGCCGTTCCAGCCGCCAGGTTCCCGCAATCGGCTCTCCCGCCCGCGCGAGTCCCACCGCCACCAGCAAGCCAACCGCCGCAGCCAAGACACGCATCATTTCACCCAGAAAATATCGTAGGCCTTATCAAAGGTCACAAATAAAATGCACCCGCCTTTGGACTGACACGAGAATCGATGCTTCGCCTTCCCCGGCATCATCGCGAATCCTCCCGCTTCCAAAACCTGTTTCGGCATGCCTTCCATCTCAGTCGGGACCTTCCCCTGGATCACGATCAACTGTTCCTCCGCCGTATGATAATGCCACGGAATAACACAATTCGCCGGAGCCTTCAGAATGATAGTGGACGGCCCCTTGCTAGGATCCCCCGATTCCACTGCCGACGCCAGACACTTCACATCCCCATCCTGTTCAAATTTCACATCGGACAGGGACCGCACCACCCCTTGACCGTGCACCAACCCAACAGCCACCAACATCAGACCAAGTCGACAATTCACCATGAATCGATTCTCGCAAACACAGAACCGAACAACCGATGAACCGAAGAACCGAAGAACAGCATCTATATCCCCGTGTCAGAAACCCCGCACCTCTTCACCCCGCTAACCATCCGCGAAATCACCTTTCGCAACCGGATCGCCGTGTCCCCCATGTGCCAATACTCCAGCCTCGACGGATTCGCGTCAGACTGGCATCTGGTCCACCTGGGCAGCCGCGCCGTTGGCGGCGCTGGATTAGTAATGATGGAAGCCTCCGCGGTCGAACTTCGCGGACGCATCACTCCCGGCGACCACGGAATCTGGAAGGACGATCACATCCCAATGCTCACGCGTATCGCGTCTTTCATCAAAGATCACGGCGCAATCCCCGGCATTCAGCTAGCCCACGCCGGCAGAAAAGCAAGCTGCAATATTCCCTGGGAGAAAAGCGGAGCACCGATCCCCGTCGAATCCGGCGGATGGGAAACCGTCGCCCCCAGTGCCATTCCTTTTCGCGCCGGCGACCCCATCCCGAAGGCGCTCGATCACAACGATATTCACAAAATCGTAGACGCCTTCGCCCAAGCCGCGCAGCGCGCGCTCACGGCTGGATTCCAAATGCTGGAGCTCCACTGCGCCCACGGATACCTGGCCCACGAATTCCTCTCGCCGCTCGCCAACCAACGCACGGATGAGTACGGAGGCTCCTTCCAGAACCGCATCCGCTTCGCACTGGAAGTGACGGACGCCGTGCGAGCCATCTGGCCCGAGCGATTTCCGCTATTCGTCCGTATCTCCTGCACCGATTGGAAAGAGGGCGGCTGGACTATCGATGATTCCGTGGCGCTCGCCACCGAGCTGCGCGGCCGCAAAGTAGATTTGATCGATTGCTCCTCCGGCGCCATGGTCCCCGATGCCAAAATCCCAGCCGCGCCCGGTTTCCAAGTCCCCTTCGCCAAGCGCATCAAGCAAGAAGCGAACATCCCCACTGGCGCCGTAGGCATGATCACCGACCCTCACCAGGCCGACGAAATCATCCGCAACGGAAAAGCCGATATCGTGCTCCTAGCCCGCGAATTCCTGCGCGATCCCTACTGGCCGCTCCACGCAGCCCAAGCTCTAGGCCAAGCCCCCGAACCTCCGGTGCAATACATCCGCGCCTTCCCCTAACGAGTGGGGCAGCGCCATGCGCTGCCAACCGGCCCCCTTACAACACCTTCCCAAAAAACCGGATCCGAATCACAAAATGCCGCCCCTCATCCCCATAGAACGTCAAGAACTCCGGCGCACCCATCACCTGATTCACTGCCGTCGGATTCCGATGTTCCGTTAAATTGTTCGCTCCTCCGCGAATCGCAAAACGATACCCGCGAAAAACGAAGCGCCGCTCCACCGCCAGATTGAAATCGAAGTTCGAAGGAAATCGGTGCGCGTCCACCGCTCCTACAACGTCTCCGGCAGCGTCCGTCACTGAGAATGGAAACCCGGTCCGGTAGTCCACCAGGAAAGCGACGGCCCAATTCTTCCAAAACGTCGGTAGATATCCCCAACCCAGCAACCTATTGGGCGCGTCCCACGGCATGCGTCCGAAATTGTTCGACACCTGCAGAGGCTGATCCACGCTCGGATCCAACACCGCGTTCGACACCGCGCGCGATCGTGTATAACTGGCCATCCATCCGTATTGATCCCCGAAAGTCTGCTTCACCGTGAGCGCCGCTTCGTCGTAATCATCCCGCCGCAGATTGCTCAACTCATACGTCCCTCCGAATCCATAGGACAGCGCTTCTGGCTGGACCGTAATCGTCCCCGCCGCTCCCGCCACCGGCGAATAAACGAATCCATCGCGCCCACGCTTCCGAAGATATTCCGTACTCGCGAAAATTCCTCGCCCGAAATCATGCTCCAGGCCCGCGCTCCATTTGTCGTAGCGCGGAAGCTTCAAATTGTGTCCCGGTATAAACGTGGTCACCACCGGCGATTGCGGCGCGCCCTCCGCTGAGTAGAACGTGGTCACCGCTTGCTGATCCAACGGCCGGCTAAACAGCGAGAGATCCGTCGCATCCGTCAGCATCGCGTACCCGCCCGTGATCTTGGTGCGCATGCGCGGAAAAGGCGCCCACGCCATCGCCGCGCGCGGCTGGAAGGCAACATAGTGCACCAACTGATCCCAATCTTCCCGAACTCCCAAATCGAATGTCAGATGCTCAGCCGGCTGCCAGTGATCGTTCAAATATGTCGCAACCACCGTATTCGGCAGCCCGAAGTCACCGTCGCCTCCGAACTTCGTACTCGAAACCGGCAGGCCATTCAGCCCGATAATCTCGAAGCCCGTCCTCTGGAACCGGGCGTCGTAATTCAATCGCTGCGCGTCCACGCCCATCTTGAGCTGATGCTTCCCCCAAAAATGCATCTGCCGCGGAAAGAAATTCGCAAACAGTTGGTCGCGCCGGCCATGCTCTTGGGAATCCACAAAATAGTTTCCGCTCCGGCCCTCCGGCGAAATCACGTATGGCTCCGTCCCTTCCGGAACCCTCCGCCGGTAAACGGACTGCGCCGCAAAACCAAACTCCACCGTCGCGCCGCCGAACCAGGAGTATTGGTCCTTCACCGCGGCCAACCATTCGTGATCGCTGAGACCGCTCGACGTGGACTCCGGATCGAGCGGACCCAGCCCAAAATGCGCCTGATGATCGAAATCCACCAGCAGGTCCGCATACAAGATGTTCGACGATGTCAGGTTCACCTGCGCGTGCGCCAGATTGCCGGCTATCCAGGCTGGATTCGTGTCCTCGCCCTTCGGCAATCCGGTTACATAGCCGCCGTTGTATTCGCCGTTGAAACTATCGGAAAACCACGCCCGGCCATTGACAATCGGACCCGATATGCCCGCCCGCGGAGTCCAATCGCCCACCCGCAAGCCGCCATTCGTCGTGAGCCCCGGAATAAAGTTCGTCGCGGTATAGCGGAGCTGATCCGTTCCATTGTCAGTCTGCACCTGCAGCGTGCCTGCCGAACCCCGGCCATTCTCCGCCGATTCGCGCGCCGCGGAAAGATCCAGTGACCGCACTCCTTCCACCGCCAGCAGCGTGCGATACCGCCCGTCAATCGGATCGCTGATATCGAAGCCGTCCAGCGTATACCGGGTTTGGTATTCCGCCCCTCCGTGAAAATGCACCCCGCCGGTCGGATCTTGAATAACCCCCGGAATCAAATCCATGGAACTGCGCAGGCTGTGCGACGCCGCATAAGGAATATCGTTGATTTCGGTTCCACTCAGCCGTTGCTCGCGCTCGGTCTGCTCCGGATCGACAGGCGACGGCAGCGCGCCCACCGTGACGCTCTGAAACACATCTACCTGTTCATTGAGCACCAATGTAATTTCGGAAGGAGCCTGGACCGAGCGCGCCTTGAGCGCAAAATAGCCCTCCCGATCTACATCAATCAGGTAAGTGTCCGCCGTAGGCAGCCGCAACTCGAACGCACCGGACGGCCCTGAAAAAGCCACCACCGGATTCTCCGTCCCCCGGTGCGCGGACACGCGCGCGTTAGCGACAGGCGCTTCGTTCTGGTCTACCACGCGGCCGGTCAACGTGACCTGTGCATGAGCGCTAAGAATCGCCGCGAGGCCAGCCAACAAGAGGCGCACGATCTGAGATCGTGGCATAAGACAACCTGACGGCCATTGTAGCGCACGCACTCATGCGTGCCGCGTTCACACTCGTATGAACGCCGTTAACGGTGCGTCACGGCAAAAACTGCGCCCGCTTGATCCAATCCAACTTCGGAAACCGCTGCACCAGATACTCGTTGGTCTCCTCCTCAACCCGCCCCCGATCGATCCACTTGCCCTCCGGCCGCATCTCCCCATACCCCGAGTAAAACCGATCCACAACATCCATCCCCTGAATCACTTTGGCAAATGGAACAAACCGGTCCTCATCCAGAGCCGCGTTATCCGCCAGATTGATGAAAATCTCAGTCGCCCTCGTATTAGCCCCGGATTTCGCAAACGCCAGTGTCCCGCGCAAATTCTTCTCCCGCGGCGGATCATCCACAATGAACAGCTTGCTCCACGTAGCATGCACATCGAAATCCCGATGCACGCCGAACTGCGCGATAAACCCGGGCAGCACGCGAAAGAATCGCCCTTGATCGAAATAGTGCAGCCGCAGCAGCTCATGGAACCGGTCCACGCCATGCGGCGCCCACTCCCGCCGCGCCTCCACCACAAAATCACCCTGCGATGTTTCAAACTTGACCCGAAACACCTCAGGAACGACAACCTTCGGCGCGGGCTTCCGGCAAGCGGTCGCAACTAGCGCCAGCAAGAGAATAGCGCACCAAGTCCGCACCCGCCAATTATCTCCGAAGGATGGGCGTACAGGCAAAAAACCCTCTTACGCTCAATGCTGGCCGCGTTCGGCAAAGTCTTGATCAATACATCGCGAGTCAATCGCTCAGTCGTCGAGGAGAATCTTCCGGACCATACGCCCTTCCACTGCAATCGGTGGCTCCGCAGGCGACGATGGGCTCGGTGTTGATGTGCCGAACTCTCCACGCTCAGCAATGGCGTCTATAATGAGATCGATCACCCGACGCCTCACCTCCACTGGCTGAGCATCGATGAACGGTGCGCCGATTTCGGCGTCCACCATACGCAAATCAGGATAGTCGCCGTCGTGAACGGCGCCAAGGGCCATTCTGAGAATTCGCTTTTGTCTATCATCCATTGCCTACCTCCGTCCTTTGTTTCCCGTCCCGCCCATCTGCCGGTTGCTCTTCCTACGCCCCGGCTTGTATGTCTCTTTTGATTTTGGTTTTGGTTTCGGTTTCTTAGGCATTCAGTACATTTAAATCGACCGAACGGTCCTCTACCTGTCTACTCCCGAAGGACTTAGTGCGAAGAATTTGGTGGACGGCGGGGGGATCGAACCCCCGACCTCTGCATTGCGAACGCAGCGCTCTCCCAGCTGAGCTAGCCGCCCATCCTCGAAGTATGTTGCTACTCCATTCTACAAAATCCGGCGACAGGACACTCATTGCCCAATTTCCTGAGTGGAGATTGTCCAGTCACAACTCTCACAAAAAACTCCCCACCCCGCAAACCACCAAAAACACAAGCCAAGTCCAATTCCAGCCCCAACCAACGCTCTCCGCGCTCCACCCCACGCCTTATCCTGCAATCAGCGACGGGGTGCGGCAACAATCCTCCGCGAGGCCGGTGGTAACCTCGCGCCGCACCCCGGGGCGAAAAAAAGAAACTCAGCCCCGAGCATGACGCATCGTGAAAAATCAACCCCTCGCTCCTGTGGAAATCTCCGCCAACCCCATAAAAAATAAACCACTTCCAAATAAGCACCTCCAAACACAAAACTCCCCGGATGCGTCAAAAATCATCCACCACCCACCGCGAAGCACAACGACACAGCCCACACTCCCCAGCCCCCCAGCCCCATCAGCAAGCGCCACTGCTAAAATAAAGACTCCCCCTAGCAAATGCTCAAGCGCATCACCGTGCACGGCGCACGCCAGCACAATCTCAAAAACATCGACGTCGAAATCCCGCGCAACACCTTCACCGTCATCACCGGCTTGAGCGGCTCCGGGAAATCCTCGCTCGCCTTCGACACCATCTACGCCGAAGGACAACGCCGCTACGTCGAAACCCTCTCCCCCTACGCGCGCCAGTTCCTCGATCAAATGGAGCGCCCCGAAGTCGACTCCATCGACGGCCTCAGCCCTGCCATCTCCATCGAGCAGAAAACCACCAACCGCAGCCCGCGCTCCACCGTCGGCACCATCACCGAAATCTACGATTACCTGCGCGTCCTCTACTCCTCCGTCGGCGTCCCCCACTGCCCCACCTGCGGCATCGAGATCTCGCGCCAGAGCAGCGAGCAAATCCTGCAGCAAATCCTCACCATTCCGCAAGGTGAGCGCATCATGATCCTCGCGCCCATCGTGCGCGGCCGAAAAGGCGAGTATAAAAAGGATCTCGAAAAGCTCTCCCGCCAGGGTTTCGTGCGCGCCCGCATCGATGGCGTCCTGCACTCGCTCGACGAAGAAATCCCGCTCGACCGCCGTAAGAACCACACCATCGAAGTCGTCATCGATCGCCTCCCGCTCAAGCCCGGTAGCGAAAAACGCATCGAAGCGTCGCTCGAAACCGCCGCCAAGCTCGCCAACGGATTGGTAATCGTCGCCGTCGTCAATGGCGAAGAGAAACTCTACTCACAAAAGCTCGCCTGCCCCAACTGCGGAACCAGCGTCCCCCAACTTGAGCCGCGCTCCTTTTCATTCAACAGCCCCTTCGGAGCCTGCGAAACCTGCAACGGGCTCGGCAACACCTGGAGCTTCGATCCAGCCAAGGTCATCGTGGATCCCTCCAAGCCCTTGCTCGACGGTGGCCTCGGCCCCGGCGCCAGCTCTTCCTTCATGAGTCAGCAGCTCACCGAAGGCGCCTCACGCCTGCGGATCAATATCAACAAACCTTTCGAAGAGCTCTCCAAGCGCGCCCGCCAGCAGTTGCTCGAAGGCGATAAAGGATTCCCCGGCCTCGTCAAAATTCTGGACGAGACGTTCCAGGATTCCAGCCCCGCCTATCGCGACTGGCTGATGGACTACATGTCCCCCTCCGAATGCCCCGATTGTCACGGCCGCCGTCTGCGCCCCAGCAGCCTGGCCGTTCGCGTGAAGGGCGCCGGTCTCTCGGAAATCACCGAATCCTCCATCGATCGCGCTCTCGCCACCGTCAAGACATGGAAGCTCAACGAACGCGAGCATCAAATCGCCGGACGCGTGGTGGATGAGATCCGCAATCGCCTCGAATTTCTCACTGCCGTGGGCTTGAATTATCTAAGCCTCGCGCGTTCGGCCGCCACGCTCTCCGGCGGTGAGGCGCAGCGAATTCGCCTGGCCACTCAAATCGGCTCCAAGCTGCGTGGCGTCTTGTACGTCTTGGACGAACCCTCCATCGGCCTGCACGCGCGCGATAATGACCGGCTCCTCGATACCCTCACCCGCCTGCGCGATCTCGGCAACACCGTGTTGGTAGTGGAGCACGATGCCGAGACCATTGAACGGGCCGACTACGTCATCGATCTCGGCCCCGGCGCCGGACGCTTAGGCGGCGGATTAGTGGCTTCCGGAACTCCCGCCGAAATCCGCCAGAATCCCGCGTCGCTCACCGGCCAATATCTTTCCGGAGCCGTCAGAATCGACCCTCCCACCGGCCGCCGTCACGGCAACGGCGAAAAGCTGATCGTCCACGGCGCGCGCGAGCACAATCTGAAAAACGTCACCGTCGAATTCCCCCTCGGCAGTTTGATCGTCGTAACCGGCGTCTCCGGCAGCGGCAAATCCACGCTCGTGAACGATATCCTCTACCGCTCCCTCGCCAAGGAAATCTACGGCTCCCACGGCACTCCCGGCCAGCACGATTCCATCGAAGGCCTGCAGCACATCGACAAAGTAGTCGAGATCGATCAATCCCCCATCGGCCGCACGCCACGCTCGAACCCCGCCACCTACACCGGAGTCTTCTCGCCCATTCGGGATCTCTACGCCATGCTCCCCGAATCGCGCGAGCGCGGTTACAAGGCCGGCCGGTTCAGCTTCAACGTCAAAGGCGGCCGCTGCGAAGCCTGCCAGGGCGACGGACTGAAACGCATCGAGATGAACTTCCTGCCGGACGTCTACGTCACCTGCGATGTCTGCCGCGCCCGCCGCTACAACAGCGAAACGTTGCAGGTGAAATACAAGGGCCACTCCATCGCCGATCTCCTGGAATCCACCGTCGAAGACGCCATCCCGGTGCTCGAAAACATTCCGCAGATCCAGGCCAAGCTGCAAACGTTGCACGATGTCGGCCTAGGCTACATTCACTTAGGACAATCCTCCACCACGTTATCCGGCGGTGAAGCGCAGCGCATCAAACTGGCCCGCGAATTGAGCAAGCGCCAGACCGGCCGCACCCTCTACATTCTGGATGAACCCACCACCGGACTCCACTTCGAAGACGTCCGCCGCCTCCTCGACGTGCTACAGCGCCTGGTGGATCTGGGCAATACTGTCATTGTGATCGAACATCAGATGGACGTAATAAAATCGGCCGACCACATCATCGACATGGGCCCTGAAGGCGGCGAAAAAGGCGGCAGCGTAGTGGCATCTGGAACTCCCGAGCAGATCCTGCGCTTCAAGAAAAGCCACACCGCCCACGCACTCGGAAAAGTCCTGAAAAACGGAAAAGTAGCATGAGCCGGTACGAGCCGCTCGATCTCAGCGGCCTTCGCACAATTTCCATCCACGATCGCGGCGGAAAAGTTCGAGTAGAACATTTCGCCAAACCCTACTCCAACCGAGCCGCGACCAACCGAGCCGCGACCGGAAGGGAGTCGGTGCTTGAGGGCGGCATCTCCGCGTGGCTGGATTCGCTCCCGCACATCCTAGCCGCCGATTCCTTCCGGTCGGTAGTCGATGCTCTAGTAGCGGCCCGCACCCGCAACAAAATGATCCTCTGGGGTCTCGGCGGCCACGTAATCAAGTGCGGTTTAGCCCCGATCCTGATCGATCTCATGCACCGCGGCTACGCGACAGCCTTCGCCCTGAACGGCGCAGCCGCCATCCACGATTTCGAAATCGCCATCGCCGGACAAACCAGCGAAGACGTAGAAGCCGTCCTCCCCGACGGCCGCTTCGGCACCGCGGAAGAAACCGGCCGCGAAATGAATATCGCGCTCAACTCCGAATACGGCTTCGGAGAAGCCCTAGGCCGGCATCTCGAAAAGATCGCCGATCCAAAATTCGCAAGCTCGAGCCTCCTCCACGAAGCCTATCGCCACTCGACACCCGTCACCGTCCATGTAGCGATCGGCACCGATACGCCCCACACGCATCCAACAGCAAAAGGCGAAGCCATCGGCCGAGCCACTCATCACGATTTCCGCCTGCTCTGCACTCTAGTGAAAGAACTAAACGACGGCGGCGTCTACCTGAACGTGGGATCAGCCGTCTTACTTCCAGAGGTCTTCCTGAAGGCAGTCTCCGTAGTGCGCAACCTGGAAAATCCTCTAACAAATTTCACCACAGTGAATTTCGATTTCCTCCAACACTACCGCCCGCGTGTAAACGTAGTAGAGCGCCCCCACGCCCGCTCCGGCGGCCAAGGCTACTCCATCACCGGCCACCACGAACTAATGATCCCGCTCCTAGCCGCCGCCCTAATCGAGGCGAAGGCATGACCCCCTACGATCCCGAGTCACCAGCCATCAGCCAGCAGCCACCAGTAACCGACAACCAGAAACCAGAAACCAGAAACCAGAAACCTTTCTGGAATTACCTCGACCTAGCCTTCTTCACAAGCCTCCTCCTCCCCTCCCTCTTCGTCGCCGCACTCCTGGTCAAAGTAATGTCGCCGGTTCTTCCCTTCGGCAATCCCTTCCAGGCACTGCTAGGCCAATTGATGGCCTATGCTCTAATCTTCGCTTCCTTATATCTCTTGCTCCACCTGCGCTACGGACAACCATTCTGGCGCTCGCTCGGCTGGACATTTCCCACCGCCGCCGTAACCGCAAGTTTCCTCGCCGGCCCTCTGCTCGCCATCACCATCGGTTTGATCGGAAACCTTCTGCAAACGCCGGAAATATCACTGCCGTTCCAGAAGATGCTCGATAATCGCCCCACCATTGTCCTGTTCGCGATCTTCGTCGTGATCCTCGGCCCCCTCTGCGAAGAACTGGCCTTCCGAGGATTCCTCATGCCACTATTGGTACGGTCCTTCGGCCCAGCCACCGGAATCATCGCAACGGGATTTCTGTTTGGTAGTCTTCACGGCCCCGAATACGGCTGGCACTGGCAACACGCCCTGCTGATCTCCGTCGCCGGCATGGTATTCGGCTGGGTTCGTTTTAGAACCGGTTCAACCGCCGCTGCCGTAGCCATACACTCCACCTACAACCTGACCCAGTTCGCGGCATTTCTCGTGCAGAACAGAACCATATGATCGAGACCATTCAATGGACCAGTTCCGGCGTCGTGATGATCGATCAAACTCGTCTCCCGCGCGAAGAAAACTATGTCACCTGCACCGATTACAAGCAAGTGGCCGAAGCCATCCGCTCCATGGTCATTCGCGGCGCGCCCGCAATCGGAGTCGCAGCCGCCATGGGAATCGCGCTCGGAATGCAGCAAGCAGAAACTGCGGCCGAGTTCAATGAAATCTGCGACACCCTGGCCCGTACGCGTCCCACCGCGGTCAATCTTTTCTGGGCCATCGAACGCATGCGCCGCCTCTACTCGGACCTTCAAACGAAGCCCTTGGAAGAAATCCGCGCGGAGCTCATCGCCGAAGCGCAACAAATCCGCTTCGATGACATCGCCATCAACGAATGCATCGGCAGAAACGGCGCGCCGCTCATCCCTGATGGCAAAACCGTCCTCACGCATTGCAACGCGGGCGCCCTCGCCACTGCCGGCTACGGAACGGCGCTCGGCGTAATTCGCGCCGCCGTCGCTTCCGGCAAGAAGATCGACGTCTTCGCCGACGAAACGCGTCCATTCCTGCAAGGCGCGCGCCTCACCGTCTGGGAACTGCAGCACGATCACATCCCCGCCACTCTGATCACCGACAACATGGCCGGCCACTTCCTGCATTCCGGCAGAATTGGTTGCGTCGTGGTGGGCGCCGACCGCATCGCTGCCAATGGCGATGTCGCCAACAAAATCGGCACCTATTCGGTCGCCGTGCTGGCCAAAGAAAACGGCGTTCCGTTTTATGTCGCCGCTCCCATTTCTACCCTCGATCTGAGCCTCGCAAGCGGCGATCAAATTCCCATCGAACAGCGCGCCGCCGCGGAAGTCACGCACTTCCGCGGTGTACCGGTAGCGCCCGACGGCACGACAGTCGAGAATCCGGCGTTCGACGTCACGCCCAATCGTTATGTCACCGCCATCGTCACCGAGCGCGGCGTAGCACGTCCCCCTTATTTGGAATCTTTAAGAAAGTTGGTAACGTAAGCCTTATGATCCGAAGCATTTTCGCCCGTGTGGGGCAGGTTGCCAACCTGCGCGCCGATTGCCAATCGGCGCAAGTTCGCGCGGGTTACCGGCCCGCGCGAATGACGATACGCATTTCATTCCTCTCCGCCGCCTTCGCCTGCGCTCTATTCGCATCCGGAGAACTCTCTAACCGCCGCGCCCCCGGGTTCGCGCTTCCCGATCCCGAATACACGCACTTTTACGACTTGCAGGATTACCGCGGCAAGGTGTTGCTGATCGAAATCATGGCCACTAATTGTCCGCACTGTCTGCTGCTCTCCACAACTCTCGAAAAAGTGAAGGAAAAGTACGGCGACAAGGTCGAAATTCTCTCGGTCGTGCTGCCTCCCGACAATCAGACCACCGTTGCGAAATACAAGTTCGTCAATAAAATCACCGTTCCCATCGTCTGCGACCAGGGACAGATGACCATCTCTTACATGAATGCGCGCCCCGGCATGGGCCACATCGATGTTCCGCACCTGTTCCTGATCGATCAGCGTGGCATGATCCGCAACGATTTCGGTTACAGAGAAGATGACCGGTCGGTTTTTGAAGGTCCCGGTTTGTACCCTGAAATCGATAAGCTCCTGAAGTAGGCGGCTTCGAGGATGCTAGGCGCCCGCGTGTCCATTCTGATGCCGCTCTTCAACGAAGAGGAGTACGTCGGAACAATTCTGGAACGCGTAATTCGAGCGCCACTCCCGTCCGGCCTCGAGCGCGAGATCATCGTGGTCGACGACGGCTCGACGGACGACTCAGCCGAGATCGTCGAAGAGACATCCGCGCGCTTCCCGGGCATGATTCAATTAATCCGCTTCCCGCGAAATCGCGGAAAAGGCGCGGCCATCCGGGAGGCCATCGAACACGCGAACGGCGATTATTGCGTGATCCAGGATTCCGACTTGGAGTACAACCCCGCTGATTATCTCGATCTCTTGCAGCCCTTGGTGGACGGTGTCGCCGACGTTGTCTACGGCTCGCGTTTCGCGATCGCCAAGCGCCGTCGTGTTCTCTACTTGTGGCACAGCGTGGCGAATCATATCTTAACTGCGATGTGTAACGTGGTTTCCGATCTGAATCTCTCCGACATCATGACCGGCTACAAAGCGTTCCGCACGTCGCTGCTCAAAACCATTCCGATTCGCTCCAACCGTTTCGGAATCGAGCCGGAATTGACAATCAAAGTCGCGCGCCGTTATGCCGAAACGCACGAAGTCCCGGTCAGCTACGACGGACGAACTTACGAGGACGGCAAGAAGATCCGATTCAAGGACGCCGTGCAAATCGCTTGGGCGATTTTCCGATTCGGATTGATCAGCGATCTCTATAAGGACCCGGGCGCCGAAATCCTGGATGCCTTCTCCGCCACTTCGCGTTTCAATCTTTGGATGGCGGATACCATTCGTCCATTTGTTGGCAAGCGGGTTCTCGAGATCGGCGCCGGCATGGGAAATCTCACTCGCTATTTATCGCGTCGGCGCCAGCGCTACATCGCCACTGATCTTGATGCCGAGCATCTGGTCCGGCTTCGCAATCGGCTGCGTCATCGGCCCAAGCTCGAAACCGCGGTCCTGGATCTGGCGCGCGCGGACGACTTTCAGCCGTTTTTAGATTCCGTGGACACCGTGATTTGTCTGAATGTTCTCGAACATCTCAAAGACGATCTGGCATGTCTCCGAAATATTTACTCCGCGCTCGAGCCCGGCGGCCGGGCAATCATTCTGGTTCCCGAGGGACAAAATCTGTTCGGCCAGGTAGATGTCGTGCTGGGTCATCAGCGCCGTTATTCACGCGAACAGCTTCAAGCGCGCATGGAAGAGGCGGGATTCTCAGTAGAACGCATTCTCAATTTCAATCGCATTTCCCGGCCGGCCTGGTTTCTGAACTCTCGGATACTGCAACGTTCGCGCCTGGGCCGTTTCCAGCTCAAGCTGTTCGACAAAATGGTGTGGTTATGGCGCCGCATCGATCGATTCATTCCGTGGGGCCCCACTTCCATCATCGCCATTGGGCGGCGTCAGGGCGTGGCCGCAACACCCACCAACGAATCGGCGCAGCCGTAATACAGAAACCATTTTCGATGGAAGAACACCAGCCCTTCGACGAACGTTGTCCCCGCGGCGTACTGGCCGGTTTTTTCGAAACCCATCTCCGGTTTGAAAAATGGTTTTTCAGTGCGGGAAATCAGCCGCGCCGGATCGTCAGCCGCGAACAGCGCCTGGCCGGCCGCGTAAGCGTTTGGTCCCAATTCCGGATCGCCGTGCTCCGGATCATTCTTGCCGTTATAAATAACCACGATGCCGTTCCGCGTGACAACCGGCGGCGGCCCAACTTCCGGAAAGCTGCTGTCGAATTTTCCGGGACGTTTTGCAAGCACTGCGATCGCATTGCCGTCCGGTCCTTCCATTGGTTCCCAGTGAATCAGATCCGTCGAAGTGGCCAATCGGACGGTGCCCTCGCCCCAGTACATCCAATACTTAATCGGCCCTTCGAAACCCGGCAAACAATTCCAGCCGATTTGTAAGATAGCTCGGCATACTTTGCGCCCGACAAAGCTGGACCGTACTTCGTCCAGGTCAGCAGATCCTTGGAAGTGGCGATGGCAGCGGCCGTTCGTTTCCGGTTCCACTGCGTATAAGTCAGTACATAGGTTCCGTCTTCGCTTTCCACTAATCTCGGATCCTCACAACCTCCTGGCCATTCACGATCCTTCTGGGCGTCCTCATCCGGATACAACACCGGCGCAGCCCGGCGGGTGAAGTGAATTCCGTCGGTGCTTTCGGCCAAGCCTAGCCGCGAAGTATGCATCCCGATGTCCATTTCGCCGGTGTCGTCTTCAGCGCGATACAAAACGTAGATTTTGCCGTTGCGAACGATAGCAGCGGGATTGAAAGTATGGAGCGATTCCCAATGCACCGGCGTTTTACGAATCGGGCACAGGAACACCGAGTCCTTGGCGGGCTGGATCACTGGGTTGGCGCCGGGGCGGGTAAACGGCCCGAGCTGCCACAACGCCAAAGCGAGCAAAATGCATCGAACAGTCATCGATCCGATTGTACGTGATATACTTTTGGCTTCCGGCAGTACTTTGTGATTTCACGGCGTTCTCTCCTGAGAAACGCGGCGCTTGGTTTTGGCGCCCCATTCATTAATCGGGGCCGCTATGCTCTATTTGCGCAAAGTGATATTGCATACTCGGCGCTCACCCTTGAATTGGTTCGCGCGGCCACTGTCATCGACATGCTGGGCCTGGTGACATTGGACTTTCGCAAGCTGTCCGCCTGGCAAGCCGAACCATCGCGTTTTCTCCAGGCTGATTTTCAAAAGCTGAAGGATTCCGGCATCAACATTTTTCATCCGGCCGTAGGCTACACGGAGGGCGATGTTTATCACAGCTGCTTGCGGGACATAACCGGTTGGAATGCTTTGATCGCGGCGCGCCCGGACGATTTTCTGCGTATTGACCGGCCCATCGATCTCGAAACCGCCAAAAAGCTCGGCAAG
>JBEKJJ010000132.1:0-19346 GCA_050011295.1 Bryobacteraceae bacterium | reverse complement strand
ACGGCCGCAAGTTTGTCAGCGCCCCCCAGCGCCTGCTGCACGTGCTGCAACAGCTGTTTGCCTTTTTCAAGGCTGGCTGGATCCGTCTTCGCGGCGTCCTGCTTGGGCTCTGGAATCGTCAGATCGATGTCTTGAACTGGCCGGCCGAGTGCGCTGAGCGGAGTTCCAAAGTCTTTCGGATTGCCGGCCGCAACATAGGTGAAGTCCGACACCTTGAAATACTTCTGTGCCACGCGCAGAATATCCGCCTTGGTGACCGCCGTTATGGCTTTCTGATACTGGAACAGGAAGTCGCGTGGATACCCGAAGTATTCATACAGCACCAGCCGGTTCAAAGTCTTGCTGGGACGATCGAAGTGAAACACGAAGCCGTTGAGCACCGTGTCCTTGGCGGTCTTCAACTCTTCATCGGTGACTTCGGCGGAGCGGAACTTTTCCAGCTCTTCGCGCACAGTCTTCAAAGTATCGACAGTATGCACGGACTGCGTGCTTCCGGAAATTCGGAAAACGCCGGGATGGTCATAATTCGCGTCCCACGAAGCTCCGATGTTATAGGCCCAACCCAGCTCAGTGCGAATGCGGCGCAACAGGCGGCTGGAAAATCCGCCGCCCAGTATCTGCGCGGCCACTTCCAACGCCGGGTAATCCTTATCGCGATACTCGCCTCCCAGATGTCCGACTTCGAAGAAAGTTTGGGTGACGTCGCTCTTGACAGCGACAAATACGCCGGGCTCGGGCTTGGCTTCAACTTTTGGAAATGCGGGAACGGGTGCCTGCGCGTATTTCCAGCCGCCCAGCAATTGCTCCAGCTTGGCTTGCATATCGCTAGCCGAAAAATCGCCGTACACTTCAAGCACGATATTGGCCGGGAAGTAGTAGCGATGATAGAAATCCACCAAATCCTGGCGATGGATTCGATCCACGTCGGCGTATTCAATCTGCCATCCATAAGGCGTGTTGCGGCCATAAAGAATGTTGGCAAACTCGCGCTCCGCAATACCGCCGGCGTCGTCGTTGCGGCGCGAAATCTCGCTGCCTAGTTGAGTTTTCGCCAGATCTACTTTGTCTTCCCGGAATTCAGCGTTGGTAAGAAAATCCTTGAAAACTTCTAGCACCTGATCCGTGTTTTCCTTCAGACAATTGAAGGACAGTGATCCGCTCCCCTCTCCGATCTGGCTTTCCACCGACGCGGCCACGTTCTCCAGATCTTCATCGATCTGATCTCCCGTCTTGGCCTTGATCCCACCCGAGCGTAGAACTTCGCCGGTGAGCTGCGCGACTCCGTGTTTATCGGCGGGATCGAAAAGATTGCCCGTACGGATCAGCGCACCGCCAGAGACCAGCGGCAACTCGTGATCTTCCAGCAGGAAAACCTTGATGCCGTTCGAGAGCGTGAACTCCACCGGTTTGGGCACCTGGAGCGGCGGCAGCGGCGGATACTTCAGCTCTTTGTAAGACGGCAGATTGATCGGTCCGCGATGGACTTCGGTCTGGGCTGTCGCGAGTGATGCAAAAAGAAGCGGGAGCAGGATGAGCGACCTCATTTCGCCTCCTTCGTGGCGGCAGGCGGAACAATCGGGGGTACAATCCATGTAACCGTGCGCGCATCCGAAATCAAATATTGTTTCGCCACCCGCTGCACATCATCGGCAGTGACCTTGGCGATCTCATCAATACCGGTGAACATCTTGCGCCAGTCGCCATAGGCGACGTAGTAGGACGTGAGAGCCGCGGCCATCCCTGAATTGCTGTCCAGCCTGTGAATCAGGTCCGCACGCACCTTGGTCTTGATGCGATTCAGCGTGCCTTCATCCACTTTCTCAGCCTTTACATGCTCGATGATCTTGTAACAGGCCTTTTCGTTCTCTTCCACCGTGTGGCCCATGTTCGGGACCAAAAAGAACAGGAACAAGTTGGGGTATTTGCCGCCAGGAAAAGACGCCTGGGTGCCCGCCGCCAGCGCGATTTTCTGGTCGCGAACCAATTCCTTGTAGAGCAATCCAGTGCGCTCTCCGGACAAGATCTCGTTGAGAACATCGAACACCGGATCGTCTTGGCTGATCTGATCGGGCCGTTTATAGGAGATGGCCATGAAAGGCTGTGCGGGTGATTCCACCGCAATGCGCCGCTCGCCCTTCTGCGGAGGTTCCACTGTTCGCGGACCGCTCGGCAGCGGACCAGAAGGCAGGATCGAAAAATATTTCTCGGCCATTCTCCGGCATTCTTTCGGATCCACGTCCCCAGCGATACCGATGGTGATATTGGCAGGCACATAGTATTTCTTGTAGAACGCGACGGCTTCCGTCTCGCGGAAATTCTCGATGTCGCTGGCCCATCCGCCGGGCATGTTGTGATAAGGGTGCGCTTCGAACGATCCAGCCAGAAGGCTTTCCACCAGCATTCCCTGCGGGCTGGATTCAACGCGCATCCGCCGCTCTTCGCGCACTACGTCGCGCTCCTTATAAAACTCGCGGAAGACCGGATCATAAAAGCGTTGGGATTCCAGCAAGAACCAAAGCTCCAGACGATTGCGGGGAAAGTTGTAAAAGTAGTCGGTGGAGTCCTCGGCCGTGCCGGCGTTCAACCCGACCCCGCCGTTTTCTTCAATGATCTGTGTATAGGCATTCGGAATCACGTAGCTGTTGGCTTTCTCAATGGCGGCATTCAGGTCCTTCTTGAAGGCCGCGAGCTTCGCAGCATCGGCTTTCTCGCCCTTGTTGCGCTCGCCGTCATAGCGGTCGTAGACGTGCTCCACTTCATCCAGCGCTAGCTTCTCAGCCGGCCAATTCTTGGTGCCGATGGTTTCGGTTCCCTTGAAAGCCATGTGCTCGAACATATGCGCGATCCCGGTTTCGCCGCTCGGATCGTCCACCGACCCGGCATTGACGTAAGAGTGGAACGAGACCACCGGCGCCTCATGCCGTTCGAATATGATGAAGTGCAATCCGTTCGGGAGCGTGAATTCAGTGATGCGCTTCTCAAAATCCTTAAGGGACTGGGCGCTAAGGAACAATGGGCAAAGGGAGAGAAAGAGGAGTCTAAACTTCATGTCAGTGTGGGATTCTTACTTCTATTGTAGCGTCCGGCCAGTCACGGCCTATCCGCATCTCGAGTTCGCGGATCCGCTCGGCGCGTTGGCCACCAGCTAAGTGCCGATCGATGAACGCATCTACCTGCTACCGGCCACGCCTCGACCGAGCCGCGACCGGAAGGGAGCGAGATGAAACCGCTGGCGCAGGCCGAAGCTCATCCTCCGTCAGTTGCCCATCCCGATTCCTATCCAGCGTCAGCAACGCCGCCGGGGCATTCAGAATCTCACTTGCCGAGATTTCGCCGTCGTGATTCGCGTCTAGCGCAGCCAGCACGGGATGCAGCCGCATGAATACAAGGGCTGCCCCGGCCGGATGCGGAATCCCAAGACCACACTCTTCCGCGCTGAGCTTGTTATCGCCGTTCTTATCAAGTTTGAGAAGCGCCGCTGCGGCATTGGCGATTTCAGATGCCGAAATGATGCCGTCTTGATCGGTGTCCAGGGCCATCAACACCGGCATCATCCGGAAGTAAGGGGAGGGCTTGTAGGCTCCAGGTTCAGATTTCACCTTGAGCTTGGCGCTGAGTTCCGTAGGCGCCGCGCTCACACTGTGCGTTTCAAGAAAGTGCGAAAAGCTATGATTGTGCGATCCAACTAGCGGGAAAACATGGCTGTTGCTATGACTCAGCGTGTAACAAACCACTCCGAAAACGATTAGCGACAGCGCTCCTCCGTGGATCAAGGCGCTGGTGCGCGGCGTATCGCTTCCGCCGATATAGAAGACGGGCACGCCATCGGGAGCCGCAGGGTTGGCTGCGGCATGCCGGAATTCCGGGCGCAGTGTCCACTGTCTCCACAGCGATAGCATCGCATCGGCGAACAACGGTGCGGTCCGGCCATCCGCCGCGGCTTGATCGAAAATCCATAGCATCTCCTCACGGAAGCGCTCCCGGAAGCGCGCTGGGTGCAGACGGAGAAGGCCGGCGTAGAACCAGCGGATCATCATGCCCTCCTTGGCTTAGCGGCCTGGACGCGCAGCTTGCCATCGCGCACCACGGTTTCAAGCCGCGAAATTTCAGCCGATAGCACGCCCCGGCCGGAGGATGTCAGGCGATAGTAGCGGCGCCGTGGATCGTCGTTTCTGGCGCTGTCCGCTCGACGCGCTACTTCTTGCACCAGGCCCTGCGCGGTGAGTCTTTGGATGTTGTCGTAGAGCGTACCGGGTCCCAATTTGTACCGGCCCTCGGACTGGCGCAGGACTTCCTGCATAATGCCGTAGCCGTGCAGATCTTCGCCGGCCAGCGCCAGCAGGATGTGTAGGGTTGCGGGGGAAAGGGGAAGGTAAGCGGCCAAATCGTCCTTCATAGCTCGGTATCCGTTATATCGGATTCCGACTACCGAGTCAAGGCCTGGTGCAGTAGTCGGGGATTCAGTATACTGTCACTAATTTCATGCAAGCCACTCTGACATCCCCAGGCATCGCGCAGCAGGCTATTCCAACCAAGGCCGTCACCCGCAACATCGCCGTGGACGCTTATCGCGGTTTCGTGATGCTGCTCATGATGGCCGAAGTTCTGGAACTCGCGCGCGTAGCTGCGGCGTATCCAGGCAACTGGTTCTGGGCGATTCTCGGATTCAACCAGACTCACGTGGAATGGTTCGGATGCTCGCTGCACGATCTGATTCAGCCGTCGTTTTCCTTTCTGGTAGGAGTGGCCCTGCCTTATTCCATTGCAAGCCGTTTGGCGAAAGGCGGCACATTCGGCAAAATGTGGGCGCATGCCATCTGGCGCTCCCTATTGCTGGTGGCGCTCGGAGTCTTTCTGCGGTCCATGCACAGCCCGCAAACAAATTACACTTTTGAAGACACGCTGTCGCAGATCGGGCTCGGCTATCCAATTTTGTTCCTGCTAGGATTCTGCCGCCCGCGTTGGCAGTGGACCGCGTTCGCGGTAATTGTGACCGGCTACTGGCTGGCATGGGCGTTGTATCCGGCGCCCGGTCAGGGATTTGATTACGCGGCCGTGGGAGTGCCCTCCAACTGGCCGCACAACTTCTCGGGTTTCGCATCGCACTGGAACAAGAATTCCAACCTGGGAGTGGCGTTCGATCAGTGGTTCCTCAATCTGTTTCCGCGCCCCAAGCCGTGGGTTTTCAACGACGGCGGATATCTCACGCTCAGCTTCATTCCCACGCTCGGCACCATGATTCTTGGTTTAGTGGCCGGCCGCTGGCTGCGAGAAACCGCGCCGCGCATTCCAATGAAGCGGTTTCTGATCGCGGGTGTGATTGGTCTCGCCTCCGGCTTGGCGCTGCATTACGCGGGCATCGCGCCGATCGTTAAGCGCATCTGGTCGCCAGGCTGGGTGCTATTCAGCGGAGGCGCGTGTTTCCTATTGTTAGCCGCATTCAGCTGGATCATCGAGGTCAAGGGATATCGAAAATGGGCGTTTCCGCTAGTGGTAATCGGCATGAACTCCATCGCCGCGTACCTGATTGCGCATCTTTTTCACGACTTCTTTGTCAGCTCTTTCCGTATCAACCTGGGGCAGAACTTCTTCAAGATTTTCGGCGACGGCCTGGAGCCATTCCTGTTGGGCATGGCCGTGCTGCTGGGCTATTGGCTCGTTCTCTTTTGGATGTACCGGCGTAAAGTCTTCCTTAGAATCTGACGGATTTCTCTGAGGGGTTTGCCAAATGTCCAGTTTCGGGTTCGGCCTTTTGTGTCTGATCAGCTTTACTCTGCCCGTGCCCATACTGGCGTGGCTCGATCGCGTGCGGAGAAAGCGCTAGTGTACGCGGGGCATTATGCGGCTGGTCTCGCTATAAAAGCGAAGCGGCCAACAGCGCCCACTTGGGCGTTGCTTCTGGGCGTGGGACTGCTGGATGTTCTGTTCGGCATCTTCGTGATGCTGGGCATCGAACGCGTTAGCGTTACGCCAGGCGTTAGTCCGGGCTTCTCGCTCGACTTCATCGATTGGTCGCATTCGCTTGCGATGTCCATCGTGTGGGCGGCGCTGTTCGCCAGTTTCTTCTGGAGGCGCGGTCGAGCGGTCGCTCTCGCCTCTGGATTCGCGGTGTTCTCGCACTTTTTGTTGGATTGGCCAATGCATCCCGGCGACTTGGCATTGTGGCCGCACTCCAGCATCCATATCGGCTTCGGCTTGTGGCGCCTTCTGCCGGTAGGCTGGTGGTGGATTGAGCTCGCGTGCATCGCGGCTGGCTGCACGTATTACGTTGTGCGTGCACGCCGTCTGGGAACGTTCGGAGGCCACGCACTGTGGGCCTGCGCAGTGGTGGTGCTTCTGCACATAATAAACTCGCCATGGCTGGCAGTGGCGAAGTGACCTCTACTGCAGTCCCCTTGCTTCGGGGCCACTGTTGTGACCGACGGCACTGAACTGTAGCCCCGCGCGTGAGCGAGGGGACAACGCCTACCGCCAGCGGAACAACTTCAGCGCTAGCGCAAAACAAACTATCAACCAAACTCCCAGCACTCCCATCTGCGGGGCGAGTTGGCCCAGGCTGGCGCCTTGCAGCATGTTCATGCGCAATCCATCGATAGCCGCAGTCAACGGCAACGCGCGAATGACGGGCTGCACAAAATCCGGAAATCTTTGCGCGGAGAAAAACACACCGGAGACAATCCACATGGGCATCATCACCGAATTCATCAATCCCGATGCGGCCTCGATGGTGCGCGCGCGGGAAGCGATTAGTAATCCCAGGGCGCTGAAGGACATTGAAGCCAGCACACAAAGCAGCACCAGTTCGACAATGGAACCACGCACGGGGACACCAAACACTACTGCGCCGAATCCGAGCACGACGCCCACTTCCACCACCAGCATCAACAATCGCGAAAGCAGAAACGATAGCAAGAAGTAATGCCGCGGCATAGGCGTTGCCACCAGGCGTTTCATCAACTTCTTGCGCCGCGCATCAACGATGGCGAATCCCATGCCCCAAATTGCGCTGCCCATCAGGTTCATTCCCAACAGCCCAGGGATCAGGAAATCGATATAGCGGGAGCCTGGCTCGCGCAGCAATTGGTCGCTGGAGGCCACCGGATCCACGCGGCCGGCGGCGCGCTGTACGGCACGGTCGGCCAGCATGCGCGCAGTGCGTCCCTCGGGATTCGTGTCGTCATACCGGTAGACCACGCTGCCGCCAGGGCCCGGAACCGCCAGCAGCGCTACCTTGCCGGTGCGCAATGCTTCTTCGGCCGCCGCAGCGGACAATTGCGAGACATCCAGCAATTTCTCCCCGCGAAGCGATTGGGCAAGTTGAGGCGTGACTGCGGCGATCTTGAGCACATCCGCGGGACGATTGCGAAACGCGATGCCGAGACCAGCCGCCAGCAGGATGGGGAAGATGAATACCCAGAACAAAGCCTCCGGCTCGCGAATAAACTCAAGAAACCGTACCAGCGTCAATTGCGCCAGCGGATGATCCGTCCAGGAGGAGGGCCGCGGAGCTTTCCGCGCCGCGTCCCGCGCTCTCAAATCGGGAATTGCAGTAACGTCACTCATCGCGTAGTCGCCTTCCCGTCAGCGTAACGAATACATCCTCGAGCGAAGCCGAATGGGTGCGCAGCTCGGTAAGCGGCAAACCTTGCCGGTTGAGCTCGGCGAGCAGCGCGGGCACCGCGCGATGGAGCTCGGTCACCTGCAATCGCACGCTGCCGTTCTCAGTGGTGACCTCGCGCACACCTTCGATCCCGCGCAAGGCGGAAATTACCAGCGTTTTCGAAGCCGCACCCGCCGAAAACTCCACCACATGTTCCACGCCTATGGAAGCGATCAACTCGCGCGGCGTGCCCAGCGCGATGATTTTGCCGTGATCCATAATGGCCACTCGGTCGCATAATCGCTCCGCTTCGTCCATATAGTGTGTGGTTAGCAGAATAGTCCGGCCGGCGAGCTTAAATTCCTCGATCAAATCCCAGAGCTGCCGGCGCGCCTGCGGGTCTAAGCCTGTTGTGGGCTCGTCCAGGAAAAGAAATTCCGGATCGCCCACCAGCGCGCAAGCCATCGCTAACCGCTGTTTCTGACCTCCCGAAAGCGTGCCTACGCGCGATTTTTGTTTTTCTTCCAGTTGCACCAGCGCAATAGCTTCCGCAGGCGACGGACCTGCCTGGTAAAAGCTGCGGAACAGCCGGACGGTCTCAAATACCGTCAGCTTTTCGGCGAGTTGCGTGTCCTGAAGCTGAATCCCCAGGCGTTGGCGGAGCCGGTTCGAGTCCGAATCCCAGCGCATGCCAAGCATTTCCACCTCACCCGAATCGGCCTCGATCAACCCTTCACAGATCTCGATGGTGGTGGTCTTACCCGCGCCGTTCGGCCCCAGCAGCCCAAAGCACTCGCCCAGCCGCACCCGAAGCTCTAGCCCATCTACCGCGATGACATCCTTATAGGTCTTCCGCAGATTGTGAACTTCCAAGGCCGCGCCCATATGTTTATCCTACCTATCCGCGTTCATTCGCGTTCATCCGCGGCCAATTTACTTGCATTCGCGCAGCCCGGTGATGCGTGTCTATAAGTGAGGTGAGATGATGCGAATCGCAAGTTTACTGTTGGCGGCCGGCCTGGCGCCCCTGTGGGCGCAGGATATCAAACTGCCCGCGAATCTGGACAAACTGTCGGCCAAAGCCGAGGAATCGGTGGACATCACCTTGGATGGGTCCCTGCTGAAGATGGCCGCCCGATTCCTGTCCGACAAGGACGACCCGGATGTGGCCAAGGTGAAAAGGCTGCTTGCCAAGCTAGAAGGCGTTTATGTCCGGAGCTACCAGTTTTCCGAAGATGGCGATTACAGCCGGGCGGATGTGGAGTCGGTTCGCTCGCAGCTCCAGGCGCCCGCCTGGGGACGCATCGTGGGAGTGAGATCCAGACGCGACGGCGGGGATGTCGACGTGTTCCTGAAGGTCCCAGGTAACGGCACACTCGGAGGCGCGGTAATCATCGTAGCCGAGCCGCGGCAACTGACCTTCGTGAACGTAGTGGGAACCATTGACCCCGACGACGTAGCGAATCTCGGCGGTCAGTTCCATATTCCCAAGCTGCACGCTTCGTTCTCGTCACACAGCAAGGAGGACAAATGAGCACGCGCCTCCTGGCTGTTTTTCTGGTGGCTTCGGGCGCCGTCCTGATCGCCGATTCTGAATTCGATCATGTGGTGAAAGCCATCGAAGTTCACTACCACACCAAGCGTACTCACATTCCGTTCCTCGGCGTGGCCAATGTGTTCGTGAAGGTGGCGCACCCCGCCGGAGCGAGCGAATTCAAGTTGGCAGTGTTTGAAGATCTGAAATCGATCGGCGAAGACGACGAACGCGAGTTGGATCAATTCATGCACGATTTTTCCTCCAGCCGCTTGCGCCCCCTGGTGCGGGTCCATTCGCGACGCGATGGCGAGGCCATCTACATCTTTGCGGACGACGATGAGGCGCGCTCCACCCGAATGCTGATCGCGACCTTCCAGCGGGATCAGGCCACCGTGGTGGAAGTTAAGGTAGACATGAACGCCCTGATCAAATGGATAGGCTCTCCGGACGAGGCCAGTAGCTTTTTCGGACGGCACGACGATCGGTAGGACAATCCTCTGGCTTGTCCTGGGCAAGCCGGAGGCATGCCCTACGGGAAAACAGGTGAAGCGTTCGGCCGCTCTGAAGCATCAACCTCAAGGGAGGAGTTTCTGATGAGCACCAGCCAAACGGTGGCCGAATCCGCCACCACCACCTATAATATTGACCCTAGCCATTCGAGCGCCCACTTCAAGGTGCGGCACCTGATGATTTCCTGGGTTCGCGGGGAGTTCACAAAAGTGAGTGGAACAATAACCATCCACAACACGAATCCGGCCGCATCCAGCCTCACCGCCGAGATCGATGTCAACTCGATCAATACCCGGGAGCCCGACCGCGACAAACATCTCGTGAGCTCCGATTTCTTCGACGCTGCTAATCATCCCACGATAAAGTTCCAGTCCACCAAGATCACAAAGGAAGGCGAAGGCGAATATCACGTGACGGGCGATTTGACCATACGCGGCGTCTCCCGGCCAGTGGTTTTGGAAGTGGACAGCGTAACACCGGAGATCAAAGATCCCTGGGGTTTCCTGCGGCGCGGGGCTGCAGCCACTACCAAAATCAGCCGTAAGGAATTTGGAGTCTCCTTCAACCAATTGCTTGAAACCGGTGGCGTCATGATTGGCGATGAAGTCGATATTTCGATCGACCTGGAACTGGTCAGGAAAGCGTAGGCGGATTGGACGGGCCGTCGCTCCCTGCGGCGTAATTCGGGAAATTCGGAGGCGGGATCTTGGCCCAGGCCTCCTCAATGGGCGTGATGATTCGCCACTCGGCCTCCACTTCGTCGCGGCTTGTGAAAAGAGTCGGATCGCCCAGCATTGAATCCAGCAACAACGTCTCGTAAGCCACGGGCGTTTTGGAGCCAAACATCTCGCGATAGGAAAAGTCCGCCTGCACGGTTACGGTGCTCATCTGGTTCCCAGGCCGCTTTGCGCCGAATGCGATCGAAATTCCCTCATTGGGTTGGATCCGCAGCGTGATGACATTGCGCTCGCGTTGATCCGCGGGCGTAGCGGCAAATAGCGCTTGCGGGGTTCCTTTCAGATGAACACGGATTTCAGTCATCGAACGCGACAGCCGCTTTCCGGTGCGAATGTGGAACGGCACACCCGCCCATCGCCAATTATCGACGAACAGCTTGAGGGCGGCAAACGTCTCGGTGGTTGAATCGGGTTTCACGCCTGGTTCCTGGCGGTATCCCGGCACTGGTTTACCGTCAATCTGACCGGGGCCGTATTGCCCGCGCAGAGTCCGCTGCGCCACTTGCTCCACCGTCATGGGCCGAATGGACTTCAAAACCTGCACCTTCTGCTGGCGGACCGAATCGGCGTCGAATGCGATGGGTGGCTCCATAGCCGTCAGTGCCAGTAGCTGAAGCAGGTGGTTAGCTACCATGTCACGCAGAGCCCCGGTCTCTTCATAGAAACCCGCGCGGCCCTCCAAGCCTACCGTTTCCGCGCCCGTGATCTCCACGTGATCCACGTAGTTGCGGTTCCACACCGGCTCATAGAGCGAGTTGCCGAATCGAAAAACCAGAATGTTCTGCACCGTCTCCTTGCCCAGGTAATGATCGATGCGATAAACGTTCTGCTCGTCGAAAACCTTCAGAACAGTCTCGTTGAGTTGGCGCGCGGAAGTGAGATCGCGCCCGAACGGCTTTTCAATAATGATGCGAACCCATCCCCCGTCGCTGTGATTCAATCCCGCCGCACCCAATCCTTCGATGATTGTGGGCGCTTCCGAGGCCGGTGTCGAAAGGTAGAACAAGTGATTCGCGCTGGAACCGGATTTTTCCATTTCAATCAGCCGGTCGCGCATTTGGTCGTAGAACTGGGGTTCGTTGAAGTTGCCGGCGAAATAGTGCAGCCGTTTTGCAAATCCCTCCCACACCGAATCTGAAAAATCGCGCGTGTCGCTGGCCTTCGAAGCTGCTTCCCGCATCTTCGCGCGGAATTGATCGTCAGACATCGGTGTTCTGCCTGTGCCGAGCACCACGAAATCAGGATTCATGCATCCCACGCAGGCGAGATTGTAAAGGCTGGGAATCAATTTCCGCCGCGCGAGATCTCCGGAGGCGCCGAAGATAATTAACAGACAAGAGTCCCCTTGGGGTAATCGGGCCGGGGCCAGGCCCTCGATCGGGTTTGCTTCTACGGTTGCGGGCATACTACTTAGATGCTAGCGGAACGAAAATCGTTCTGGCATGCGCTACAATCATCCTCTATGCCGGTCCTGCAGATCCTGGCGCAAACACCTGGCATCCTGCACGAGATTGTTACAAATGCCGCTCAGGAGGATTTGGACTGGCAGCCACGGCCGGATCGCTGGTCCATTAGCATGGTGCTAGCTCACTTGGCTGACGTGGAAGTGAAAGGCTTCCTCAGCAGGTTCCAGGCCATCGCCGCCGAGGACCACCCGTTTCTGCCGTTCTACGATCAGCTGGCCCTTTTCCGCGAGCGGAGCCAATTCGACGGGCGCGCCGAACTGATTCGATTCGCCAGTCTGAGGGTCGACACGCTGGCTTGGCTCGAAGCCGCTCCCGCGGACGCCTCCGAGCGCACGGGACGGCACCAGCAACTGGGCGTTATCAGCTTCGGACAATTACTCAACGAGTTCGCGTTTCACGACTTGGGCCACATCCGCCAGGTAATCGAGTTGTATCGTTCTCACGCGTTTTATCCGAAGATGGGCGCCTTTCAGAATTACTACCACATAAACCCGTAGCGGAGGCGGTATCGAAATCCATGCGCAACTTTGATAGTCTTTCCGAGCGCGAGATTCTAGCGCTGGCCATTTCTCTCGAGGAGGAAGACGAGCGCATCTATGCGGAATATGCCGAAGGCTTGAAAGAGACTTTCCCAGCTTCGGCCGCGGTTTTCGAAGGAATGCAGCAGGAAGAGTCCGGCCATCGGCGGCGCTTGATCGAGCTTTTCCAGACCCACTACGGCGCTCACATTCCGCTCATTCGCCGGCAAGACGTAAAAGGCTTCGTACATCGCAAACCAGTTTGGATGGTGCGTCCCTTGGGTCTCGATACCGTCCGCAATCAGGCCGCCACCATGGAAGTGGAGAGCCGCCGGTTCTATGAGAGTGCCGCCGCGCGAGCTCAGAATCCGGGCGTGCGGCAACTGCTGGACGATTTGGCTCAGGAAGAACGATCGCACGAGAATCGCGCGGAGCAACTCGAAAAAGATAAGCTGCGCCCCGACGTCAAACGCGAAGAAGACGAAGCGAACCGGCGCCTGTTCGTGCTGCAGATCGTGCAACCGGGTCTGGCTGGATTGATGGACGGTTCGGTATCCACGCTGGCCCCGGTATTCGCCGCGGCCTTCGCCACGCACAAAAGTTGGGACGCGTTCCTGGTAGGCCTGGCAGCTTCGCTCGGCGCCGGCATCAGCATGGGATTCGCCGAAGCACTCTCCGACGACGGAAGCCTTACCGGCAGAGGCCATCCGTGGGCCCGCGGCTTG
Source organism: Bryobacteraceae bacterium (assembly GCA_050011295.1). GTDB lineage: Bacteria > Acidobacteriota > Terriglobia > Bryobacterales > Bryobacteraceae > Palsa-89. The sequence goes on along the minus strand of JBEKJJ010000132.1, from coordinate 6,253 downwards.
ATCTGCGGATTGATGACCGCGCTAGGCGGAATCGGCCACACGCTACCGTTCCTGATCCCTGAGTTCCACGCCGCGATGGTGGCCGCAATCGCGGTAGTGCTGGTAGAGCTGGGCGTAATCTCGTGGATCAGGCACCGGTACATGGAAACCCCAGCCCTATCGGCCGCGCTGCAAGTGGGCTTAGGCGGCGTGCTGGTTTTCGTAACAGGCGTCCTAATCGGCAGCTCCTGAGCGCTGCCTTCTGCCTTCTGCAGCCTGCCTTCTGCCGCCTGCCTTCTGCCGCCTGCCGCCTGCGGCATCACGGTTTCGGCAACGAAATCGTGATGTTCCTATACTTCATCCCCCCCGTATGATCGCCCTGAATATACAACGGTCCCGGCTCGCCTTCGTGACTGTCAATGGCGCCGCCTGTGATTCCCGGAATCTCCTGGTTGTCAATCGTTTTCACTCCGTCACGAATCACCGTTACGTGGCGGCCCACTAGCGTAATGTCATAGAATTCCCACTGGCCCGGGCGTGGCCAAACGTCAACCGCTGGCGCAATGAATCCGTAAATGGATCCCATGCCGTGGAATTTGTCGTTGGCGCCCGGCTTCTCGTACTCCACCTGCACTTCATCGCGTCCGCGTAAATAAACGCCGCTGTTGCCGAGATCCGGACAGTTATATTCGATATGCAATTTGAAGTCGTCGAATTTCCGCGTGGTCCGGATGTTGGCGCCCGCGGCTTCGTTCACCAGCTCTCCATTCTCCGCCTTCCAATGATTCTGGGGACCATCCGGTTCCCACCCACTCAGATCTTTTCCATTGAACAAACTTTCTGGTTCGCCCCAAGCCGCGGGCGGATTGCGATCAAGCGCCGGCGCACGCTCACCCGTCAGGTCGCCCGTCACGCCGTCGGATCTGGACTGCGTGCCTTTGAGTTGAGATCCCTCCAGCGTCATCTTCCAACTGACCGGGATCTCACGTCCGAACCATTCCGAGCTTTGGAATGTGAGGCGCGAACCCTGCAATCGTACGTCGTGCGCCGAGTGTGCGCTCGCTACCTGGCCGACAATCCGAACTTGCGCCTCTTTGCCATTCACTGAAATCTCGAGCCAGGAAGGGTAAGTCCCTTTGGACGAAACAATAGTTAGATCCCATCGGCCGGCTAGCGGTGATTCCTTTTTGGAAAACGCCGAAGTGAGTAGAACGAGCGCCACGGTCAATACCAGACAGAGTTGTTTCATCACAAACAACAGTCTAGCGTGTAGGGCAGGATGGAATCCTGCGGCGGGTTGTCAACCCGCCTAGTCACTCATACCGCAGCGCCGTCACCGGATCCACCCGCATCGCCCGGCGAGCGGGAACGTAGCTAGCCACCAGTGACACCAACGCCACTAGCGCAGCCACGCCCACCAGTATCCACGGAGCGTTGTCTATCGGCAACCCATTGAAAGCGTCGCCTAAGGCACGCGGAAGCGGGAACGCGCCCAGCAAGCCCAGCCCCACGCCTACCCCGGTCAGAAACGCCGACTGGCCCAACACCAGGCGCAACACGGCGCTCTTGCCTGCCCCCAGCGCCATGCGGATGCCCACCTCGCGCGTCCTTTGCGAAACGTTGTAGGCGATGACTCCGAAAATTCCTACTCCGGCCATCAGTAGAGCTAACCCGGCAAAGCTACCCATCAGCCAGCCCATCAATTGATCGCCCATGCCTGCGTCGTCCACTACCTGGTTCATGGTGCGGATCGCGCCCACCGGCTGATCTCGATCTACCGACCAGATAGACCGCCGTAGTAAAGGCGCGAGCGTAGCGGGATCGGCTTTCGATTGCACCACAATCGTCATAACGGTTTGCGGCCTTTGCAAAAACGATTGATAGATTTGCGGTTCAGGCTTCGACTGTCCCCTGAAATCCGGAACGTATCCCACCACACCCACGATCTGGCTCCAGTTCGCGTTTCCAGTCTGGCCATCATCGACCAGAATCCGACGGCCGATAGGCTCCTGATTGGGAAAGAATCGCGTAGCAAACGTCTCATTGATGACCACTGCCAAGGGAGCATTGTTTGAATCGGATGCCAGAAGCCCGCGGCCTTTGATCAAAGGAATCCCCATCACTTGAAAATATTCAGGCCCGCCCACGTAGTGGCGCGTTTTCAGCTCTAGATCCTTCCGAACAACCGTCGCTCCCTCCAATCGAAAACCGATGCTACCCGCAGAAGCGGTAACCGGAAGCGCGTTGGCCACTGCAGCCCGATCAACGCCGGGAAGGTTATGCACGCCTTCGACAATCTTTTGAAAAAACGCGGCCTGCTCATTAGGTTGCGCATACCTGGCGCCCGAAACGCGAATCTCCGTGGTAAGAACATGTTGCGGCTCGAATCCCAGCGGATTTTCTATTTCTCCTACCACCGCTTGGATCATCACGCCAGCACCGGTGAGCAGAATAATGGAAAGCGCGATCTCTCCCACCACCAGCGCCCTTCGCAGACGCCGACGCTCCACTCCGCCGGAGCCGCCTCGCGAGCCTTCGGCCAGTCCGGCGCTCAAACCCACCTTGGAAGCCTGGATCGCGGGAAGCAACCCGAAGAAAATCGCCGCTAAAATCGAGATGAGCGCGCAAAACACGAATACTCGCCAGTCCAACACCATTTCGGAAGCCATCAACTGAACGTAATCGTTCCAGGTGAGATTGCTGCGCAGCAGCGCCGTTCCCCAGAATGCCAATAAGAATCCTAGACCGCCTCCAGCCGCCCCGATCAGCAGACTTTCCACCAACAACTGCCGGACCAGCCGCAATCGTCCGGCGCCCACCGCCGCGCGAATTACCAATTCCCGCTGCCGCGCCGAATTGCGGGCGATCATCAGGTTCGCGATATTTGTACAAGCGATCAACAGCACAAACACCACGGCTCCCATCAACACCACCATCGCCGCCCGAACATTCGCAGACTGAATCATGAACTCTTCGAGTGACAAAACACGGGCCGACCAGTTCTTGTCTGACTCCGCATAACTCTCCTCCAGCCGGCGAGCGAGGGTGGCCATTTCCGCCTGCGCCTGCTCCGGCGAAACACCGGGCTTCAATCGTGCTAGAACGCTGAGCGGCCGCTCCGCCCGGCCGCCTGGACCCAATTGTTGCGGCGTGAAGATCAGTGGCATCCACACCGCCGCGTCAAAGATGTTCAGCCGGAACTTGGCGGGCATTACTCCAATTACCGTGTAACGTTCGCCGTCCACCGGTATCGCCTGGCCGACGATGGCGCGGTCCCCATTGAAGCGGCTTTGCCAAAGTTTGTGGCTGAGCACCACTACGTGCTCGTGTCCCGGCGCGTCGTCGCCTGGCAAAAAGGTCCGCCCCATCGCCGCGGGAACTTCTAATACTCGAAAGTAGCCAGCGGTTACATTCAGAGCCGCCACTCTCTGCGGCTCGGCTCCGCCAGAAAGCGTGACATCCCGATCCGCCGTGGCCGCCAAATCCTCAAAGGAGTGCGCCTGTTCGCGCCACGCGATATAGTCCGGAACCGATACGCCCGATAACGATTGTGGGTCAGATTTGTTGATGCTGGAAACCACCATCACCCGGTCAGCATCCGGGACAGGAGGCTTCCTCAGCAGAATCGGGCTAACAATGCTGAATATCGTGGTGTTGGCGGCCACGCCTAACGCCAGCGTAATAACCGCCACGATCGTGAAGCCCGGACTCTTCCCGAGCGTCCGCAAGCTGTATCCAAGATCTTGCAGCGTTGTTTCCAACAACGGAACGCTGCGCCGTTCGCGATAAAGTTCCTTGGCTTGCTCCATTCCACCTGCTTTCAGAAGCGCTTTTCGCCGCGCCTCCGCCGGCGCCATGCCGGATCGAATGTAATCCTGGATCTGCAGCGCAAGATGGCTTTCCATCTCCTCCGACAAGTCCTGTTCCTTGCCGTTTCCGTTGAACAATCCCGCCAGCCGCAGCAATCCGCCGCGTAGCCATCCTGCGAAATCACTCATATTGGATTCCAATATCAGCATGCCACAAGCCCCTATGGAAAGCAATGGTGGGGCAGGCGCTTTCGCCTGCCAACGGCACTCGGTTTGCAAGATTCCTCCCGAGGAGAGAATATGCGCCAAAATTTGCGTAAAATTTTCCTGCGTTACACCCCGGCCTTGGTCTTGTTTACAGTCTCGGTCATCGCCGCCAATCACCACAGCCTCAACGGAACCTGGACGCTGGAACCAACTCGCAGCAATTTTGATGGGGAGCCAGCCATCCAAACCGGTTCCGTCACCATCAATGACCGCCAGCACAACATCACCGTCACCCGCAGTTTTAGCTATGACGGCGCCAATGAATCGTTCGAATACAGTTTCAGCACGGATGGCCGCGAAAACTCCAGCATCCATCAGGGCAAGGCGTTCAAGAGCAAAGCCAAATGGGACGGAGACGTACTGCGCGTTACAACTACCGAAAACGGATCCACCACCGCGGAACGTTATAGCCTGTCGCCCGATGGCTCATTGATGCTTGTTGTCGAGCGCCCGGAGCACCGGCCCGTTACGCTGTTTTTTCAGCGACAATAAAAGGCGGAGGTGCTGGCCATGACGCAAGCAACCAAGGCGACAGTTGATTGGGATCCGAATAAGAAGCAATGGCACGTTCGCGTGCAGATTGGCGAGGAAGTGATCAAACGTCCGCTTCCGAAAGCGCCGCAAGACGCGAGTGAAGATTCGTTACGCTCTCAAGCCGTCGCGACAGCGAAGGACGAGGGCTATAGTGTAGATCCCTCCGCCGTCGCAATCGTCCACTGAGTAAAAAGTGGGGCAGGCGCTTCCGCCTGCCAACCCTACAGAACCAACTCAGCTTCCAACGACTCGCTATCGCCAGTCTGCTTCATCCGGAAGCCCAACCGCTCGAATACTTTCTGCATCGGCCTGTTCTCAAACAGCACCGTCGCGGTGATGCGTTCCAGTTTCTCGGCGCGGGCGAAATCCACTAGCTGGCGCACCACCTCGGTCCCGATGCCGCGCCTCTGGAAGCCGTCACTCACGATTACCGCCAGCTCGGCTTCTTCCGCCGTATGCGATTTCACCAGCCGTCCTACTGCGACAATCTGGCGCTCTCCGCTAGTGGAATCATCGCGCTCGGCCACGAAGGCCATCTGCCGGTCGTAATCGATGAAGCACATCCGCGTTAGGCGTTCGTGCGCGGTGCGCTGCTCCAGCTTCATCCAGTGGAAGTAACGCATGTATACCGTGCGTTCCGACAGCGTGTGATGAAAGTTCACCAGCAAAGGTTCGTCTTCGGGACGTATGGGACGCACCGTGATGCGGCTTCCATCTTCCAGCGCGATCTGTTTTTCGTAGCGCGTGGGATAAGGCCGGATGGCCAGCTTGGGCAACTCCGAGCGATCCGTATCCTTGCCGTACACCACCACCCGCGCATCCAGCGCGATCAGCCGCTCCGGCGACGCCAGCAGCGGATTGATGTCAATTTCCTTGATCCAACGTTGTTCGGTAACCAGGCGGCTGAATTTCACCAGCAGTTCTTGCAACGCCGCGATATTCACGGGCTTTCTTCCCCGGACGCCTTTCAACGCCGTGAAGATCTTGGTCTGTTCAATAAAGCGCCGAGCCAGCGTGGTATTCAACGGGGGCAAGGCCAGTGCACGATCCTGAAATACCTCCACCAGTTGGCCGCCGGATCCGAACAACAGCACCGGGCCAAATTGCGCGTCGATGCTCGATCCCAGGATCAATTCGTATCCTTCGCTCGAAATCATCGGCTGCACGCTCACGCCGCCAAAATGCTCGCGGCCGGCTTTTTCACTCACCGACGTCTCGATACTCGCATATGCTTCCCGCACCGCTGCCTCGTCCGCCAGGTTCAACTTCACGCCGCCTACATCGGTCTTGTGCGTGATGGTCTCCGAGTTCAGTTTCAACACCACCGGGAATCCGATATCGCGCGCTGCCGCAACCGCTTCGTCGGGCGTAGAGGCCAATCGGGTTTCCACCACCGGAATGCCGTAAGCCTTCAGCACCTGTTTCGATTCGAACTCGGTGAGGATCGCGCGGTTCGCCTCACGCGCCGTTTCGATCGCCGCGGCCGCTGCTCCCGGATTGATGGCGTCCGAATCCGTCAGCATGGGAGTCTCATAGAGACCCCGCAGATTGTAGCTGTACTTCCACATGTAATGGAAAGCACGCACAGCCGTATCTGGAAATGGAAACGTAGGAATCCCCGCGCGATTGAGAATGGCCACGCCTTGCGCGGCTTCCTCGCCTCC